>NZ_JBVIAY010000002.1:0-137965 GCF_055573695.1 Streptomyces sp. NPDC030143 | reverse complement strand
GTGTTTGGTGTGTGCTTGTTGGGTCCCCGCAAACCCCCCCCCGGGTGCTCTCCCCCCCCCCCCGGGAGGACAGGTGGCTGTGGTCCTCTCTGTTCCCCCCCCCCCCCCCCCCCCCCGCCCGTTCACACGCGGCTGTCGGCTGCTCAGAAGGTGAGCTTCCAGTTGTTCAGCCGGCCCGTGTCCTGCGCGGCCACGTCCTGGACGCGCAGCTTCCAGGTGCCGTTGGCGACCTCGCCGGAGGCGTTCACGGTGTAGGTGGCGACGATGTTGTCCGCGGAGTCCGAGGTGCTGGACGCCTTCAGACGGTAGGCGGTGCCGTCCGGGGCGACGAGGTCGACGACCACGTCACCGCGGTAGGTGTGGGTGATGTCCACGCCGACCTGGAGGGTCGAGGGGGCGTTGCCGGTGCGGCCGGTCACCGCGATCGAGGACTCGACGGCCGAGCCGTTGTCCGGGATGTTCAGCGCGGTGGTGTTGGTGAAGGTGGTGCCCCCCGTGGAGCCGCCGGAACCGCCGGAGCCGCCGGTCACCGCCTGCACCGTCTTGGCCGCGTCGGCCAGGCCCGCGCCGCAGCCGCCGGAGCAGGCGCCGGGCAGGGCACGGGCGTTGGTCTTGATGGCCGACTCGATCTGCGCCGGGGTCAGCGCGGAGTTCGCCGACTTCAGCAGGGCGGCCAGGCCCGCGATGTGCGGGGTGGCCATGCTGGTGCCCTGGTAGGAGGCGTAGTTCTCGGTGGACGGCGTCTTGGTGCCCGAGTTCAGGGTCGACAGGATGCCGTTCGCGGTGCCGGTGCTGGTCTGGCCGCCGGGCGCCGAGATGTCCACGAGCGAGCCGTAGTTGGAGTAGGACGCCTTCGCGCCGGTGCGGTTGGTCGCGGCGACGGAGATGACGTTGTTGCAGTTGCCCGGCGAGTGGTTCGCCACGTTGTCGTTCTCGTTGCCGGCCGCCACGACGACCGTGGTGCCGCGGTTCACGGCCGCGTTGATCGCGCTCTGGGTCGCCGAGGTGCAGGCACCGTCGCCGCCGAGGCTCATGTTGATGACCTTGGCCACGTTGGAGTTGGCGGGCACGCCGGAGACGCTGCCGCCGGACGCCCAGGTGATGGCGTCGATGATGTCGGAGTCGTAGCCGCCGCACTTGCCGAGGACGCGGACCGGGGAGATCTTCGCGCCGTAGGCGATGCCCGCGACACCCTTGCCGTTGTTCGTGGCGGCGGCGATGGTGCCGGCCACGTGGGTGCCGTGCCAGGAGGAGTTGGAGGCCGGGATGCCGCTGCCGCACTCGTTGGCGTTGTACCAGTCGCCCGGGTCGGCCGGGTTGCTGTCACGGCCGTCGCCGTCCACCGAGACGGCGGTGTCGGCGATGAAGTCGTAGCCGCCGACGATGTTCGCGGCGAGGTCGGAGTGCGTGACGTAACCGGTGTCGATGACGGCGACGGTGACGCCGGTGCCCGTGGTGGTGTTCCAGGCGCCGGGCACGTTCATGCCGGCGGTCGCCTCGAACAGGTCCCACTGCTTGCTGTACTCGGTGTCGTTCGGGTCGGCCTTCGCCGTGTTCAGGCGGTCCGGCACGACATAGGCGACCTGCGGGTCGGCCCGGTACTCGGCGACGACGTCGGCGACGTCCGCCGTGGTCAGGTTCTCGCCCAGGTCGACCAGGGCGGCGCCGGTGCCGAGGCGGCGCTGGAAGTCGACGTCCTCGCCGGCCTCCTTGCCCTTGGCGGCGGCGTCGGCCTCGGCGGCCGGGTTCGACCTGGCCTCTTCGGCAGCGGACTTGTAGCCGACGATCAGACGCTCGGCCGGGGTGCCGGGTGCGGCCTCGGCCTGGGCGGCCGGGACGGCGGGGGCACTCTGCGGCGCGCTGTCCTGGGCGGCGGCGACCGAGGCGGTGGAGGCGGCGGTGAGCAGGGCCGCGGAGACCGCGGCGACGGATATCAGCTTCCGTCTCTGAGCGGGGGAGGGGCGCAAGGGCGTGCCTTTCGTGGCCTGCTCCGGACAGGGCGGAGCGGCGGTCGATTCGCTTCGTCGTCGAAGCGGCGGGGGGTGAATCGAGGAGCAACGCGATGGCCGGCCAGGCGCGGGGCCGACCCCCGTGGGGTTACCTGTGGGTCAGCTGTGGAGGAACGATAGGCAAAGGAACTGGTGTCCGGATACAGGGGAAACCCTCGATCCGGCCGGAAACCCACCCTCGCTCGGAGCGCCCCGGCGGCGATTGACCGGGTTTGCTCCGGCGACGTCCGGTACGGCGGGGTAGTGAACGCGCCGGGGCTGTTGCCCGTACTGCACGGCAGCCCCTTTCCCGCGCCGGCCGAGGAGACGTCCCCGATGCCCCGCAACACCGCGCACCGCGCCGCACACCGCACCGCCGCCCTGACCGCCGTCGCCCTCGGGCCGCTCCTGCTGGGGTTGTGGGCGGCCGGACCCGCACGAGCGCACGGCGCGCCGACGGATCCGGTGAGCCGGGTCCACGCCTGCTCCCCCGACGGCGGCGCCGCGGCCCGGAGCGCGGCCTGCCGGGCCGCGGTCGCCGCCAACGGCGGGCCGTTCACCGAATGGGACAATCTGCGGGTCGCGAACGTGAACGGGCGGGACCGGCGGACGATCCCCGACGGGGAGCTGTGCAGCGGTGGCCTGTCCGCCTACCGGGGGCTCGACCTGGCCCGCGCCGACTGGCCGTCGACCCGGCTGGCACCGGGCGGGACACTGCGGATGACATACGTGTCGACGATCCCGCACACCGGCACGTTCAAGCTGTACCTGACGAAGCCGGGATACGACCCCGGGCAGCCGCTGACCTGGGACGACCTGTCCGAGCGGCCGTTCGCCGAGATCAGGGACCCGGTGCTGAGGGACGGCGCGTACCGCCTCACGGCGAAGCTGCCCGCCGACCGGACGGGACGGCAGGTGCTGTACACCATCTGGCAGAACAGCAGCACGCCGGACACCTACTACTCGTGCTCCGACGTGGTGTTCCCGACGGCGGAGGAGGAGGCCGAGCCGGTGCGGCCCACGTCCGCCGCATCGACGCCTGCGGCTGACCGGGTACCCGAACGGCGGCCCTCCGCCGCTCCGTCGGCCCCGGCCACCCCGACGGCGGCCGTGGCCTCGGCGCGGGCGGACGCGGGAGGTGCGCCCTCGGGGGTGTCCGAACCGCCGAGCGCCCCGGTGGCCGAGGCCACCGGGGCGGGTTCGGGGCCGTCCGCGCCCCTGGTGGCGGGCGGCGCCGCCGCGGTGCTGGCACTCACCGGCGGCGCGGCCCTGGTGGTACGCCTGCGGCGGCGTTGAGACCGCCGCAGGCGCGAACTCGATCCAGCTGACGGTCAGTTGACGATGATCGAGGCGCCACCGGAGGTCACCGGGGCGTACTTGGCGCTGAAGAAGGCGTTGGCGAAGCAGAGCGACG
The DNA here is from genome assembly GCF_055573695.1 of Streptomyces sp. NPDC030143. Classification (NCBI taxonomy): domain Bacteria; kingdom Bacillati; phylum Actinomycetota; class Actinomycetes; order Kitasatosporales; family Streptomycetaceae; genus Streptomyces; species Streptomyces sp. NPDC030143. The sequence goes on along the minus strand of NZ_JBVIAY010000002.1, from coordinate 134,563 downwards.
AGCCGGACACCTTGGTGAACTGCTGGTTGGCGAAGGCGAGGCTGTTGTCGGTGTTGCTCGCCGTGCCGGTCAGCGCGGGCCCCTCGTAGACGCAGCTGACGCTGCCGAGCAGGGTGCGCAGGACGACCGTCGTGCGGATGTTGGAGCCGGCCGCCGCCGAGACGGTGACCGCGCCGCCGGAGGTGACGGCCGCGGTGTAGGGGAGGTTGTTGACGGTGATGCTGGTGACGCCGAGCACGCCGAGGACGTTCGAGGTGCAGCTGGTGAAGGTCTGGGCGGTGAGCGACTCGGTGGCGGTGCCGGGCGCGGCGGGGTTGGAGGTGACGGTGGCGGAGAAGTTGGACGCCGCGCACGAGACGCCGCTGGTCCCGGTGGCGCTGGAGTAGAAGGTGGCGGAGGTGCCGGTGGCCAGGGTCGCCGTGAGGGTGTCACCCACGGCGACGTCGCCGTTGGCGGTGGTCAGCACCGCGGGGTCGGCCGCGGAGGCGGGGGTGACCGCCGTCAGCGACAGGGCGGCGACGGTACCGGCGGCGGCGAGGAGGGAGCGGATGCGCATGCGGGTGCCTCATCTCTGAAGTGGGGGGTGGTGCTGGGGAGTTGATGGAACGTGGGGGGTGTGAGGGACGCGAGTTCCGATGTTCCGCCGGTGCCGGCCCGTGACGCCTTCTCCGTACGCGACGGACCGGCAGCGGACGTGACGCCGGACGCGGCCGGCAGGGGGAAGCGGCCGTGGACGCCACCGTGAAGGAGAGGAAGGAATCGGAACTCGGGGCGCATGGGCCCGTGCTGGCTGCCCGGGCAGGTGTGCGGGTCCGGCCGCCGGTCGACGACGGCCGGACCTGGGTCCGGGAGCGCGGACGAACAACGCCGCGCGGCGGATCCGGCGCCACGGATCCGAGCTGGGGCCACGTCGGTTGTAGACCTGAAAAAGCGTCAGCGTCAAGGCTGCGTAAGCAAGTTGACGGGTTCGGGGCGAGACCGGGCGGCGGCCTCACCGCGGCGTGCGACAGCACGGCGGGACGACGGGACAGCAGGCCGGACCACAGGCGGTACACAACGAACACCCTTTTTCCACATCTCCCTTGACCCCTTGGTGTAACCATCGGTAACTTCCGAATTGGCTACTGCTGCGTAACGAGAAAGCCCTTGCGATTCCGGGAGTCGTGAGGAGGCGTGCGTGACAGCCGCTGTCCGCGCCAGGACAACGCGCCACTGAAGCCCAACCCGCATGACTATGCCCATGGGAGCAGACATGGCCTCGTCCTCGGACGTCTCGTCGTCCGCCGAGAACACCCCAGGAACCCCGGCAAGCGGTTCCACAGCACGACGCGGCCGGGTCCGGCCGCGACGGGCCGCCGTGATGGCGGTGCCGGCGACGTTCGTCGCCGCCGGGCTCGCCGTCCTCACCGCCCAGGGAGCGCTGGGTGTGCAGTTCGCGATCTCCGGCATGCCCTTCGTGGTGACCGCCGACAAGCTCGAGGGCGACGGCTTCGCGCAGTTCGGCTCGCTGGACCACATGATCGAGAACAGCCCCAACCAGGGCGACACCGGCGGCCAGGTGCTGGTCGTCACCTCGGTGGTGAAGAGCGGCAAGCTCACCAACCTCTGTCAGAGCGTCGACCTCGGCGGCATCCAGCTGGTCCTCACCGCCGGCGACAAGGGCACGAAGGTCAGCGTGGAGAACCTGGCCATCGACTCGGACGACATCACCGGCAACGCGGCGTTCAACAACATCGAGATCGGCCGCGACGCCAGCACCTTCGACAAGGTCAACACCCGCGGTATGCCGGGTGTCTACGGCCAGCAGGCGGACAAGGTCGTCATCACCGACCTGTACCAGCACAACTACGGCGCCACCGCCGCCGTCTTCAAACTCCCCGACCTGCACATGCGATTCGGGAGCAAGGGCTGCCCGCAGTGAACCGCTTCCGGCAGTGGAGGGCGCACAGGCCCTTCGCGGGCGGGCTGATGCTCGTGCTGGGCGGCGCGGAGATCCTCGTCACCATGAAGGCACCGCTGCCGGTCATCCTGCACATCGGCATGCAGGGGCTGGCGGGGTACCTCCTGCCGACCACGATGCTGCTGAGCGGGCTGCTGATCCTCTTCAACCCCTCGCAGCGCCTGTTCTACTCGATCATCGGCGTCCTGGTCTCCCTGGGCACCTGGCTGACCTCCAACCTCGGGGGCTTCCTCATCGGTCTGCTCCTCGGCGTCGTGGGCAGCTGCATGGCCTTCGGCTGGCTGCCCGACCAGGAGCCGCGCCGCAGCCGCCGGCAGCGGCGCGAGGAGGCCCGGGCGGCGAAGGCGGCGAAGGCGGCCGAGGAGAAGTGGAGGGCCACTGAGCCGCTGCTGACCCAGTCGCCCGAGTCCGCCTGACACCACGTGCGGGATCCGGACGACAGGGCCACCGCCCGACGCGGCGACGGAGCCGGGACCACGGGACCGCAACCCGACGGAGCCGGCCAGGCGGAGCCGCGCGAACGGAGCCGGGCGAAACGACAGGGCCGGGTGCGACGGCCGGCCGGCGGTCGCACCCGGCCCTTCCGCCTGCCCACAGCCCGCTGCGCCCCCGCCCGAGCCACACGGCCCGCGGCGCGCGGCGCGCCCCCGCCCGAACTCGCCGCCCCGCGCTGCCGGTGCGCCCGGGCCCGCGTCCCTCTCCACCGTCCCGCACGGCCCGCGGCGCGCCCGCGTCCCCGACCACCGTCCCGTACGGCCGCGGTGCCCGATGCGCCCGCGTCCCCCTCCGCCGCCCCGCCCCGCCGTCACGACGACGTCATCGGCGCCCAGGAGCGCGTCCCGGCGGACACCGAGGACGGGGGGCGCAGTGGTGCGGGAGCGGCCCGCCCCGCCCGTGCGCACGCGGGCCGACCGTGACGGCACCCACCCGCGGCACATCACTCCGCCCGGACGACACCGACACCGGCACCGGCACCGGCACCCGGCATGTCCCCGGCCCCACCACCGGTCCCCGGGTGGTGGGGCCGGGGACACCGCGCCGTACGGCGCGACGGCGCGCGCGGGCCCCGGCCCGGCCGGTGCGGGAGGGCGGCGGAGCCGTGCCGAGAACCGCCCGGGATTGACGAACATTCAATTCACCTGGGCTTTTCCGCGTTCGCGGCCCTGCCGGAGCCGTCCCGCATCACAATGCGGCAGCAGCACCTCACCCCGGGTGGTCGTTCACTTGACTACCAACGGTCACACGCGGTTGGCTCCGAGCCAGCGCATGCCTCTCGTCGGTTCGCCTCCCCTGTTCCGGCGGCGCTCGCCCGTCCTCCTGCTCTGCCGCACAGCGAGGTGCAGCCCCCCATGAACACTCCCCTCCCCGCTCCCCGTTCCCTCGCCTCTCCCAGATCCGCGCGTCGCGCCGCCCTGGCCGTGATCTGCTGTCTGCTCCTCGCCGGCTGCACCGGCGCCGCCCCGTCCGGCTCGGACGCCGCCGCCGCGGGCGGGCCGGCCGGCCCCATGAAGGTCACCCTGATCTCCCACGGCGACAAGGGCGACGCGTTCTGGGAGCTGGTCCGCAAGGGCGCCGAGGCGGCGGCCGCGAAGGACGGTGTCGACCTGACCTACGTCAGCGACGCCGACGCCTCCGGACAGGCCGCGCTGGTGCGGGACGCCGTCCGGGACCGGGTCGACGGCATCGCGGTGACCCTGGCCAAGCCGCTGGCGATGAAGAGCCCGGTGGCCGCGGCCAGGGCGGCCGGCATACCCGTCGTCGGCCTCAACTCCGGTATCGACGCCTGGCGGTCGATCGGCGTGCTGGAGTACTTCGGTCAGGACGACAGTGTCGCCGGCCGGGCCGTCGGCGACCGGCTCGACGGCCTCGGCGCGCGGCACACCCTGTGCGTCATCCACGAGCGCGGCAACATCGCCCTCGAGGCGCGCTGCGCGGGCGTGAAGAAGACGTTCACCGGGCGGACCGAGATGCTCTACGTCGACGGCAGCGACATGGACGCGATGACCGCCGCCGTGGCCGCCCGCCTGCGGCAGGACCCCGACATCGACGAGGTCATCGCCAACGGCGCGCAGTTCGCGCTCGCCGCGGTGAAGGCGGCCGGCCAGGCGGGCAGCAGGGCCGGGGTCGCCACCTTCGACATCGACAAGGACATGGTCACGGCCGTCCGCGACGGCCGGGTGCAGTTCGCGGTGGACCAACAGCCCTACCTCCAGGGCTATCTCGCCGTGGACGCCATCTGGCTCTACCGGACCAACGGCAATCTCAGCGGCGGTGGTGTGGCACCGGTCCTGACGGGCCCCGCCTTCGTCACCCGGGCCAACGTCGCCGACGTCGCGCGGTTCGCCGCCGGCGGCACCCGCTGACCGGGCACCCGCCCGGCACCCCGCTCCCCCCGATCCCCCTCCCCCCTCCCCGCTGATCGCCCTAGGACGACCATGTCTGCACGGACAGGTGCCCGGCGCCACCGTCTCGGCTCCATACGTCTCTCCCTGATCCTCCTGGCGCTGGTGCCCGGCGTCACCCTCACGGCCATGTGGGGTGTGACGACGATCCAGATGTTCTCGGAGGGGATACAGCTGCGCGAACAGACCGAACTGAGCCGGGCGACCGGCGCCCTCGGCACCGAGGCGACGCTCGCGCTCCAGCAGGAACGCAGCCTGTCCGCGGTGTGGCTGACCACCCCCGGCGGCTCCCGGACCCCGCTGGAGGCCCAGCGGAAGAAGACGGACGCGGCGGTCGCCCAGCTCATCGCACGGGCGGACGAGATCCAGAAGGCGCCCGCCCGCGTCCGGGACCGGATGTACTCGGTCGTCGCCTCCGTGAGCTCCCTGGAGTACTACCGGGGCCAGGTGGACGACCCCGCCAACATCACCGCCGCGCAGGCGCTGGACCAGTACACGTCGATCATCGACGAACAGATCCACGCCTTCCAGGAGCTGTCCCAGGTCGACGACGGCGACCTCACCTCACAGGCCGGCCCGCTCGTCGCCCTGGAGCACGCGGCGGAGCTGGTCTCGGAGGAGGACCTGCACCTCACCCTGGCCGGGCCGAAGCGGCGGATGGACGAGAAGGAGTGGGCCACGTTCGCGCAGACGGTGAACGCGCGCCGCTGGCTCGTGGCGGACCAGATCCTCCCCTCCCTCACCGGCTCGGCGAAGACGCAGACCGAGAGGATCCTGCAGAGCGAGGCGTGGCGGACCCTGGAGGCCGTCGAGGACAAGGTGCTCGCGGCCCGGGCCGCCCGGCAGGGAGACGGTGACATCGTTCTGCCGGACGTGCAGAAGGAGTGGCGCGCCGCGCTCATCGAGGTCTCCGACCAGTACTCGGCGCTGATCCGGGAGCAGACCGCGGGACTGCTCCAGCGCAGCGCGGACGAGGCCCGCGGGCTGCTGATCAAGGCGGCGTCGCTGAGCACGGGCGGTCTCGTCGCCCTGCTGCTGTGCGTCGTCATGTCCTGGCGGATCACCCGCTCGCTGTCCCGACGGCTGCGCGGGCTGCGGTTGGCCACGCTCAGTCTGGCCCACGAACGCCTCCCGGAGGTGGTCACCCGGCTGGACCGGGGAGAGACTGTCGACGTGGAATCGGCGACTCCGCCGCTGGACTACGGCGGCGACGAACTCGGCCAGGTGGCGCAGGCGTTCAACACGGCGCAGCGCACCGCCGTGCACACCGCGGTCGAGCTCGCCGACACCCGGCGCGGCTTCCAGAAGGTCATCCTCGGCATCGCCCGGCAGAGCCAGAACCTGGTCAACCTCCAGCTCAGCAAGCTCGACGCGCTGGAGCGCCGCCACCAGGACCCGGAGGTCCTGCGGGACCTGTACGAACTGGACTCCACGGCGAGCCAGTTGCGCCGCTACGAGGAGAACCTTGTCGTCATCAGCGGCGGCCGGCCGGGACGCAGGTGGTCGGAGCCGGTGGCGCTGATCGACATCCTGCGCAGTGCGGTCGGCGAGGTCGCCGAGTACCGGCGGGTCGAGGTGCACACCGAGGAGGAGGTGTCCATCGCCCCGCCCGCCGTGGCGGACGTGATCCACCTGCTGGCCGAGCTCATCGACAACGCGACGTCCTACTCGCCGGCGCCGAGTCCGGTCGGGGTGCGGGCGACACTGGTGGCCAAGGGCCTGGCCATCGAGATCGAGGACCGCGGGCTCGGCATGTCCGAGGAGGACTACGCCTCGTTCAACGCCCAGTTGGCGGTGGCCCCGCAGTTCGACGTGGTGGCGCTCGCCGACGACCTGCGGCTGGGCATGTTCGTGATCGCCCGGCTGGCCACGCGGCACGGCATCGCCGTGACCCTGCGTTCCTCGCCGTACGGCGGGACCACCGCGATCGTGCTGGTCCCGCACGACGTGGTGGTCCACGAGAAGCCCGCCGACGACTCACCGGAGGCCGACTGCCCCGTCGCGCGGCGGACCGCCGGCTCGTTCGCACCGGATGCGGTCGCCGCCCGGTCCGGGCTCACCGGTTCCACCCCGGCGCGGGAGGCCGGGGCCGCCTCCCACGGGCCGTCGGGTTCTCCGGGTGACTCCCCCGCCCCGGTCACCGGCCTCCTCGCCCCGGCGCCCGGCGTCTCGGCTCCCACGGACGCCGCTCCGGCACCGGGATCCGGCGCCCCCGGCTCGACGGACGGCCTCCCCGTCCGCGTGTCCCGCGCCTCGGCGCGGACGGACGGCACCTCCGCCCCCACGCCTCGCGCCTCGGCCCCGGCGGACGGCACCCCCGCCCCCGGCTCCCCGGTCCCGGCGGACCACCCCCCGGCCGCGTGCCCCGAACCGGGTGCCCCGGCCCCCGAAGCCGGGGAGGGCGTCCGGGCGGGTGAGGCGTCGTCGGCCCGCAGCGTGGCCGTGTCGGCCCCGACGTCCGCGCTACCCGACCGGAGCGCCGCGACCTGTGAGCGGAGCGACACGGCGCCCGACCGGAGCGCCACCGCCTCCAAGCGGAGCGACACCGTGCCCGACCGGAGCGCCACCGCCTCCGAGCGGAGCGACACCGTGCCCGACCGGGGCGAGGCGACCTCGGACCTGAGCGACGAGAAACCCTGCCCGAACCGCACGGCGCCCGAGCGGGGTTCGGCGACGCCCGGCCGCAGTCCCCAGGCACCCGACCGCGGCGCCGCGACGTCCGCCCGTCCCGGGGGCGCCAACCGTCCCGGGGCTCCCGCCCCGTTGCCCCGGCGGGTTCCGCAGACCAGCCTCGCCGCCGAGTTGCGCGAGGAACCCGGACCCACCGGGGACGACGACGGTGACGCCGACGACTTCACCGCCGAGCGCGCGGCCTCCTCCCTGGCCGGTTTCCAGCGCGGCACCTCGCGGGCGCGCGACGCCGACGACGACGTAGCCCCCTCCGGGCCCGGCGAGACGCCCGCCGGCCCGGCCCCCTCCCAGACCTCCACACCGCACGCCGACCGCTCATGAAGGACACCGCGATGACACACTCCGCCCCCGCCACGAACACCCAGCTCGACCAGTTGCTCACCGGTCTCGTGGACCGCGTCGCCGACGTCAACCAGGCCGTCGTGCTCTCCGAGGACGGGCTGGTCGTCAGCAAGTCCACCGGGTTCACGCGCGAGGACGCCGAACGGCTGGCGGCGACCGCGTCCGGCCTGATGAGTCTCAGCAAGGGCGTCAGCATGGATTTCCGCGGCGGCCCGGTGCGCCAGGCGCTCATCGAGATGGCCAAGAGCTACCTCATCCTCACCTCGGCCGGCCCCGGCGCCCATCTCGTCGTGCTGACCGGCTCGAACGCCGACGTCGGTGTGGTGGCGTACCAGATGAACATGCTGGTGAAGAAGATCGGCGAGCACCTCAGCGCGGCGCCGCGGACCGGTGTCGGTCCCGCCGCGCGCACCCACGGCGGGTGAGGTGAGCGGAGACGACGAAGCGGGCCGGCTGGTCCGGCCCTTCACCCTCACCGGTGGACGGACCCGGCCCAGCCGTGCCGACTTCACGCTCATCACGACGGTGACCGCGGTGGACCCGCCGCCCGAGCGGGCCCCGCGGCCGCAGCCCGAACAGACCCGCATCCTGCGCCTGTGCGCCCGGCCGGTCGCCGTGGCGGAGGTCGCGGCCCATCTGGACCTGCCGGTGAGCGTGGTCGTCATCATGCTCTGCGACCTGCTGGAGGCGGGCCTGATCACGGCCCGGCCGCCGCGTCACGTCGCCGGTGCCCCGGACCTGGAGCTGCTGCAGAAAGTGAGGGACGGCCTTGGCCGGATCTGACACCGCCACCGACACGGTCGCGGCGCCCGACACGGTGAAGATCCTCGTCGCCGGCGGCTTCGGCGTCGGCAAGACCACCCTGGTCGGGTCGGTCAGCGAGATCGCGCCGCTGCGCACGGAGGAGCCGCTGACCGTCGCCGGGCTGGACGTCGACGACCTGAAGGGCATCGAGGAGAAGCGGTGCACCACGGTGGCCCTCGACTTCGGGCGGATCACCATCGGCGACGACCTGGTGCTGTACCTCTTCGGCACCCCGGGGCAGCAGCGGTTCTGGTTCATGTGGAACGACCTGGCCATCGGCGCCCTGGGGGCGGTGGTCCTGGTCGACGTGCGCCGACCGGAGTGCAGCTTCGCCGCGCTCGACTTCTTCGAGCGCCGGGGCATCCCCTTCGTCGTCGGGGTCAACGGCTTCCACGGCGAGCATCCCTATCCGGCGGAGGAGATCAAGGAGTCGCTGGCGCTGCCTGCGGACGTGCCGGTGCTGCTGTGCGACGCGCGGGAGCGGGAGTCGTGCCGGGACGTGCTGATCGCCCTGATCGACCGGCTGATCGTCGACCGGCTGATCGCCGACGCCGGGCCCTGAGCGCTCAGAGGTCCGAACAGAAGGGGAGTCCGGCTCGCGAAGCCCGGCACGCACGCTCGCCGCGTTGCCGAAAATATCGGGTAGCTCCGCTACGAGGAGCTTCCGGGCCTTGCCATCGCACGCACCGGACGCCCCGAGCTGATCAGGTCACCCCTTCCGTGCGGAGCTCTCAGGGGTCGTCAGCGGGCTCCCGCGGCGCGCAGCACGGCGACCGTCTCCGGGTGCGGTCCGGCGGCCGCCCACGTCAGCGGCGTCCAGCCGGTTCCCCGGTCCTCGCGCAGGTTCGGGTCGGCGCCGTGGTCGAGGAGGACGCGGACCGCCTCGGTGTGGCCCCAGCAGGCGGCGGCGCACAGCGGCGTCCCCTCCGAGCCGGGGCCGGCGCTCTCGGCGTCGGGCGGTGCGCCGGCCGCGAGCAGCCTGCGGGCGAGGCCGGCGGCGCCGTCGACGCAGGCCAGGTACAGCGGGGTCGTGCCGTCGCGGTCGCCGGCCGCGGGATCGGCCCCGGCGCGCAGCAGGGCGTCCACCCGGCGGGCGTCGCCGCACGTCACCGCCTCGACGAGGGCCTTGGTGAGTTTCTTCCGTCGGCGTCTGTTCACGGCCCGGAGGGTAGCCGGGCCGTCCCGGCCGGCGCTCGCAATGGTCCGAGGACCGGCAGCAGTTCGGCCGCCGCCGCGTCCGCCGTCAGCGGCCGGTCCTCGGTGCCGTCGGGCGGGGCGGCGTCCGCCACGGTGAGCGCGGGGATCGCCGGCGGTTCGGGCCGCATGCCCAGGGCCCGTACGAGGATGGCGAGTTCGCAGGCCAGGACGGTGACGTAGGCGTCCGTGGCGCGCGGGGTGCGGCGGGTGGCCCGGCCGGCGAAGGGGGCGGTCTCCTCCAGTCCGTGCGGGAGGACGGCGTGTCCGGTGGAGGCGGTGCCGCGTACGAACGCGGTTCCGCCGGCGCGGAGTTGTTCCCGGGCCTCGGGGGCCACGGCGGGCGCGGCCGCACCGTCGGCGAGCGTGATCGGCTCGCCGACGGTGCGGGTGGTTCCGTCCAGGGCGACTCGGGTGGCCTCCGGGGCGGGAGGCACCTGGGCCGGTCCGGGTGCTGTGCCTCCACGCCGCGAACGTCAGCCCAGGCCGACCGACTTCAGCCAGGCCCTGGCGACGTCCAGCGGGTCCTTGCTCTCCAGTTGCACCTGGAAGTCCAGGTCGAGCAGCGTCTTGGTGTCGAGCTTGGCGGAGACGGCGTTGAGCGCGGCGACGCCCTCCTGGGACAGGCCGCTCTTGTAGACCAGCGGGGTCACGTTCGCGAAGCCGAAGAGGTTCTTCGGGTCCTGGAGGACGACGAACTTCTCCTTGGTGATGGTCGGGTCGGTGGTGAAGATGTCCGCCGCCTGCACGGTGTTCTTCTTCAGCGCCGCCTGGGTCAGCGGGCCACCGGCGTCCAGGGCCTTGAAGGACTTGAACTTCAGGCCGTAGACCGCCTCCAGGCCGACCATGCCCTGCTGACGGGTCTGGAACTCGGGCGAGCCGCCGAGGACCAGCTCGGGGGCGATGTCCTTGAGGTCGGCGAGGGTGGACCGCGCGGTGAGGTTGTACTTCTTCGCCGTCTCGGCGTTGACCGTGACGGAGTCCTTGTCCTCGGCGGGCGAGGACTCCAGCAGCGTCAGCTTGGCGTCGAGCTTGCCCTTGACGGCGGCGTTCACGGCGGCGGTCGAGGTCTGCGGGGCCTTGGCGTCCAGGTAGGCCAGCAGGGAGCCGTTGTACTCCGGCAGAACGGTGATGGAACCGTTCTTGAGCAGGCCGTACGTGGTCTCGCGGCTGCCGATGTTGGGCTTGTAGGACACCTTGATGCCCTTGGCCTTGAGGGCCTCGCCGTAGATGTCGGCGAGCAGGATGCTCTCGGCGAAGTTGTTGGATCCGACCACGACGGTCCCGCTGTCCGCCTTGTCCTCGGCGAGCGGGTCGCTGGCGTCGCCGGAGGAGGAACATCCCGCCAGCAGGGCCGTGATCGCGGCGAGCGCGACGGCCGCCGTGCCGGGGTTGTTCCTGATGGACCTGCGGCTGTGGGCGTTGGAGGAAGTCACGGTTCCCGTTCCGGGCTCTGGGGGTCGATGAGAAAGGAGGGCGAGCAGGAGAAGACGGGAGGTACGGAGGAGCTCACTCCGAAAAACCTCAGGCCTGATCCAATCCACCCTCTTCTCGATCAGTCAAGTGTCTCCGGGTTACCGATCGACTTCGACACGTGGTCAGTTCTGCCCGAAACACACTGCGCTTCGTGATCGATTCTTGACTCGGGGCGACGCCCTTGGTCGCACGAAGAAGCGATAGTGTCACCGTAGTTGACGTCCGTCACAGCGGCGCGCCCGTGCGCAACACCTGTGTGAAGGAGGCCCGGTGTCCACGAAGACGGTGGGCGCCCCCCGCTCGGCACCCCCGTCCGTCCGTCGGGGGCTGCGGGGTTTCGCCGACCGGTGGCCCTTCCAGCGCAAACTGAACGTCCTGGTCGGCATCCCGCTGACCGTGATCGCGCTGCTGCTGTGCTACCTCATCGTCGACCTGGTGCAGGAGTCCCACCGGGCCGAGTCCGCCGCCCGCCTGGTGCGCGACAGCACCCAGGTCGCCCAGCTCGTCGCGGCGGTGCAGGCCGAGCATCAGCAGGCGATCCTGCTCTCCGTGCGGCACGAGGCGTCCTTCGACGGGGGGACGCCCTCGAGCACCGCCTACCGGGTGGCCCAGCTCGACGTGGACACGCAGGTGGCGAAGGTGCGCGACACCTTCGGCGACCGGCTGCCGGCCACCGAGGCGCAGGCGCTGCGGGAGATCGAGGGCCTCACCGGCCTGCGGGACACCATCGAGCAGGGCTACCTGCCCGCCGACAACATCGACCCGGCGTACGCGGGCGCCGCCGACGGTCTCATCGACGGACTGGGCCTCGACCGCAACACCGCCCTGGCCACGACCTTCACCGGCAGCCTGCTCGACTCGCTGCTGCGCGCCGACGCCGCGCACGGCGCCTTCGAGACCGGTGTCTTCTCGGCGCGCACCGGTGACAGCAACGCCCTCATCGAGTTCACCGGCGCGGTCGGCTCCTACGAGCTGTTCACCTACCACTCGGAGCGTTTCGCCCGGTTCGCCACCGAGGCGCAGAACGACGAACTCGGCGGCATCGAGCACAACCCCGCGATGGCCGCCATCGGCCAGCACTACGCCGAACTGTCCGTCGACCCCAGCGCCCTGCAGGCGGACTCGACGGCCGCGATCCGCACCGCGTTCCGCCAGGCGCTCGACTCGTACCACCACTACAACGAGCAGGCCGAGACCCGGCTGAAGATCACCGCCTCGCTCATCGACCAGATCGCCGACCGGGCCGACACCGCCGCGGCCGAAGCCCGCCTGCGCGCATGGCTGCTGCTCAGCCTGGCGCTGCTCGGCTTCGTCACCTGGATCGCCTTCGCCGTGCTGGTGCGCCGTTCCGTGATCCGCCCGGTGCTGGCCCTGACCGGCGCCGCGCAGGAGGTCGCCGACGTCGCCGGACGCGAACTCGCGCGGGTCGCCGACGACGACGCCGAGGAGAGCGGACCGCCGCGGCTGCGCGAGCTGCCGGTCACCGCGGCCGACGAGATCGGTGAACTCGCCGACGCCCTCAACAACGTCCAGACGACCGCCGCCGCGCTGCTGGAGCGCCAGGTGCTCAGCCGCCGCAACGTCGCCGAGATGTTCGGCAACGTGGGGCGGCGCGTCAGCAACCTGACGACACGACAGCTCGCGCTGATCGACGCGGTGGAACGGGGCGAGACCGACCCCGCGCTGCTCGAACGCCTCTACTCCATCGACCACATCGCGGTCCGCCTGCGCCGCAACGCCGACAGCCTGATGCTGCTGGCCGGCATCCGCGAGAGCGTCCTGGACGCGGGCCCGGCCGCGCTCACCAACGTGGTGCGCGCCGCGCTCGGCCAGATCGAGGGCTTCCAGCGGGTACGGCTGCACGTCGGGACCGAGGTCATGGTGGAGCCCGACATCATCGGCGACCTCACCCTGATGGTCGCCGAACTCGTGGAGAACGCCGTGTCGTTCTCGCCCGAGGGCAGCCCCGTCGAGGTGGCGGTCGACCATGACGACGACGGCGCGACGGTCACCGTCGCCGACCACGGCCTCGGCATGAGCGCCGAGCGGCTCGCCGAGGAGAACGCCCGCCTGGTCCGCCGCGAGCGCCTCGACCTCGTGCCGACGAAGGTGCTCGGGCTGTTCGTGGTCGGCGCGCTGGCGCGCCGCTGGGACATCGACGTCACCCTGTCGCGCACGCCGGGCGGCGGTGTGACGGCGGAGGTGTCCATCCCTTCCGCGCTGCTGCTGTCGCGCAGCGCGGCGGACGTACCGGCGGTGACCGCTCCGGGCGCCGGGGCGCCGTCGCCCAAGGGCGCCCCCACCGGGCCCTCCCCGGCCGCCGCCTCCACCCCGTCCTGGGCGGTCGACGACCGGACGCCGGGCCCGCTCCCCCGGCGGGTCCCGCGCCGCGAGACGCTCCCGGCGGGCCAGACCGCAGACAGCGACACCGCCGAGGAGGCGCCGGAGCACGGCCGCACGGGCGAGCGGGCGGCGCCGGAGGGTACGGCGGGAAGCGCGGCACGCGACCGTACGGGACCCGCCGGGGACGGCGAGGACGACGGCGGGAGGTCCGAGTCCGTCGCGCACGGCCGCACAGGCGGGGGCGAGGGCGCGCACCACCGCACAAGAGAGGGCGAGGGCGAGACCGCCGCCACCGACACCCCCGCACGCCCGGCCCCGGCCCGGACCGCCGTCACCGCCGACCCGACCGCGGCCCAGCCCTCCGCCCCGGTTCCGGCCACGGCCACCGCCCCGCCCCACGCCACCGGCTCGCCCGAAGCCGCCGGCTCGCGCCCGCTGCGGCGGCGGGTGCGCGGCGCGACGCTGCGGACGACCGCCGAGGCCGCCGCCCGGCAGGCCGCGCGCCGGCCCGTACCGCCCGCCGACGCCGACGCGGTGCGCAGCGCGCTGGAGGAGTTCGAGGCGGCCGTGGAGCGGGCCCACCGCGACACCGGCGGCGGCACGGGGGAACACCCCCGCCCGGTCGCCCCTCGTACCGCCGACGACAATGACCCCGTGAACGACGACCACCGGAACACCGCGCACCACCAGAGTCACCTTCCGGAAGGAGCCGAGCAGTGAGCACGTCGACAGGTGAGACTCCCGCGGGAGACGCCACGCCGACCGACCTGCGGGCCGCCGCAGCCGACTTCACCTGGTTGCTCAACCGTTTCGCCACCGAGACCGCGGGGGTGGTGGACGCCATCGCGGTGTCCTCCGACGGCCTGCTGATCGCCGTGTCGGAACTGCGTGAGCACGCCGACTCCGAGCGGCTGGCCGCGATCGTCTCCGGCATCACCAGCCTCGCCGCGGGCGCCTCCGGCAACTACGGCCTGGGCGGTCTGAACAAGGTCATCATCGATCTGGAGGGCGGGCACGTCCTCGTCTCCGCGATCGGCAGCGGCGCCGTGCTCGGCGTGGTCACCGACAAGGAGGCCAAACTCGGCAACATCGCCTACGAGATGACCGTGTTCGCCAACCGCGCCGGCACCGCCCTCAGCCCGCAGCTCGTGCTGGAGCTGAAGAACAGCGTCGGCGCCATCGGCTCGCGCTGACCGGCCGTCACCGCACAGAGCGCCGGTCCAGAGAGGAAGCGAACCAGCGATGGCGGACGGCTGCACTCCGCGCGGCGCCGACGAGGACGGCGCCGTACCGGTCGGTCCCGCGCCCGCCGTCCGGCCCTTCCTGGTCACCGCCGGCCGGGTGGCGGGCTCGGGCGAGGTCGCGTCCGGCCGGACGATGCCCGTCGAGACCCAGCTGGTGGCCACGGCCGCCGGGCTCGACGCGCTCGACCGGCTCTCCTTCGAACAGCACGACATCGTCGCCGCCTGCCGGGTGCCGCAGTCGATCGCGGAGATCGCGGCCAGGCTGCGGCTGCATCTGAACGTGGTGCGGGTCCTCGCCGAGGACCTGCGCGCGGTGGGCCAGCTGTCGGTGCACGTGCCCGACTCGGGCGCCACCCACGACGCGTCCGTGCTGCGCAGGCTCATCGATGGCCTCCGCGCCATCCCCGACTCCCGGGGGGTACTCCGTGACTCCGACTGAACCGCTCGTCCGGCACTTCGGCGGGCAGGCCTCCGTACGGCCGCCGCTGCCGGTGAAGCTCGTGATCGCGGGCGGCTTCGGCGTGGGCAAGACCACCGCCGTCGGCGCGATCTCCGAGATCGAGCCGCTGACCACCGAGGCGGCGATCACCGAGGTCGCGGCCGGGGTGGACGACCTGACCCACACCCCGCGCAAGACCACGACCACGGTCGCGATGGACTTCGGCTGCATCACGATCGACCCGACGCTCAAGCTGTACCTGTTCGGCACGCCCGGGCAGGAACGGTTCGGGTTCATGTGGGACGACATCGTGGAGGGAGCGGTGGGCGGGCTCGTCATCGTCGACACCCGCCGTCTCGACGACTGCTACGCCGCCGTCGACTACTTCGAGCACAAGGGGATCCCGTTCGCGGTCGCCGTCAACGCCTTCGACGGCGAGGTCGAACACACGCTGGACGAGGTCCGCTGGGCCCTGGACGTGACCGAGGGCGTCCCCCTCCTCGTCTTCGACGCCCGCGAACGCGGCTCGGTGCGGGACGCGCTGCTGGTGGTCCTGGAACAGGCGCTGGCCCGGTCGGAGGGGTGAGGGTCCGGGAACAGCGCTGCGCGGTACGGGAGTTGGCGCCGTCATGAGTCCCGATCAGCGCACGATCACCAATCCCGCGACACTGCACGACCCGACCCCCTTCGGCTACGGCCACGCCGTCTCGGCGCCCGGCGAGACGGTGTACATCACCGGGCAGTACGCCTCCGACGCCTCGGGCGCGCCCGTGCCCGGCGACTTCGCCACGCAGGTGGACCTCGCCTTCGACCAGCTGGAGGCCGCGCTCGCCGGGTGGGCGTCGGCCTCGAACACGTGGTGTGGCTCGGGTCGTTCGTCGTCGACCACGATCCCGGCAGGCTGGAAATCCTGGGCAAGGCCCTGCACGCGCGCTTCGGCGAGCGGCTGCCGGCCCAGACCCTGAGCGGGGTGGCCGCGCCGGCGCTCCCCGGCATGCTCTTCGAGGTGGACGCGATCGCGGTCCGTCCGGCACCGCCGACGGCCCCCTGACCCCGGCTGCGATCCGGCCGCGGGCCCGCCGACGGCCGACGGGCCCGCACCGGGCGGTCCGCCGCGCCGCTCGCCCGCGCGGACGCCGCCCGGGCGGCGCGGGCAGCGGCGCCGCGCTCGCCACCGGCCTCCCGGACGCGCCGTCGAACCGACCGGCCGTACCGGCCCGTCGGCCGTGAAGCCACAGCCGGAGCCGGAGCGGGAGCCACATCGACAGCCGCGGCCACGGCCATCGAGGGGCCGCCGTACGGAGTCCCGCGACGGGGGCGGCACCCTCTCGCCGCCCGGCGGCCCCGACGCCGCGTCACCGCGGAGGGCTCACGGAGCCCCACCGTCGCATCCGGAAGGCCGGCGGAGCCCGCCGCGACACCCGGCGACACCCGCGAGGCCGGCGGAGCCCTACGTGCCGTTGCCGCGCACCCCCGGTGACACCGCCAGCCGCGTCACCGTCCAGAACACCGCGAGGGTCGCCAGCGCCATGAGCGCGGTCAGGGCGGCGCCGCCCACGACCTTCTCGTAGTCGCGCTGGTAGAGGCCGTCGACGATGTAGCGGCCGAGGCCGCCGAGGCTGACGTAGGCGGCGATGGTCGCCGTGGAGACGATCTGGATGGCCGCCGAACGGATCCCGCCGAGGATCAGCGGGAGCGCGACGGGCAGTTCCACGCGCAGCAGGATGCCGGACTCCCGCATGCCCATGCCGCGGGCGGCGTCCACCGGTGAGGGGTCGACGGCGCGCACGGCCTCGTACGTCGTCACCAGGATCGGCGGGACGGCGAGGACGACCAGCGGGATCATCACCGGCAACAGGCCGAACCCGAGCAACATGGTCATCAGCACCAGCAGGCCGAAGGTCGGCAGGGCCCGCCCGGCCGTGGCGATCAGCGACAGGACGTTCCCGCCGCGCCCGTAGTGGCCGGTGAGCAGCCCGACCGGCAGCCCGATGAGGGCGGCGATGCCGAGCGCCTGGAGGGTGTACCGGACGTGCTCCCCCACCCGCGTGGGAATGCCGTCGTAGCCGTGCCAGTGGGCGCTGTCGCTGAAGAAGGCGTTGACGAAGTGGAGTACGTTCACCGGACTGCGTCCTTCACAGCGGGCTCGGACGTCCGGCGGCGCGCGCCGCTCGGCATCCACGGGGTCAGCAGGACGCGGACGACCACCAGCAGGGCGTCGGCGAGGATGGCCAGGACCCCCATGGTGATCACGGCGTTCCAGGCCAGTTCCGGCCGGTTGTAGATGTTCGCGTCGTGGAGCAGGTTGCCGAGCGCGCCCTGGTTGCCGATGAGGGTGCCGACGCTGACGAGGGAGATGCTCGACACGGTCGCCACCCGCAGCCCCGCGATGATGGCGGGCACCGCGATCGGCAACTGCACCTGGACGTAACGGCGTACGGGGCCGAAGCCCATGGCGGTCGCGGCGGCCAGGGTCTCGCGCGGCACCGAGCGGACGCCGTCGACGATCGCCGGGACGAGGACGACGAGGCTGTAGACGGTGAGCGGGATCATCACCGTGAGCTCGGTCTGTCCGGTGTAGTCGATGAGGACGACGAAGAAGGCCAGTGAGGGGATCGCGTACAGCACGGTCGTCACCCACAGCACGGGCGGGTACAGCCAGCGCAGCCGCACGCACAGCTGGGCGAGCGGCAGCGCGAGCAGCAGTCCCGCCAGGACCGGCAGCAGGGCCTCGCGCAGATGGAGTCCGACGAGGCCGATCCAGGAGTGCTGGAGGTCGCTGGGGATGTCGAAGAAGCCGTTCACCGCGCGGCCTTCGCGGCCTCGGCGTCCGTGCGGCCCGCCGCGTGGGCGCCGCGGATCGCCTCGGCGATGCTCTGCTGGGAGACGACCCCGGCCGCCCGGCCCTCGGCGTCCACGGCGACCGCCCAGCCGGTGGGCGACAGCACGGCGCAGTCGAGGGCGGATCGCAGCGAGTCCGTCCCGGCCGTGAACGGCCGCCCGTGCGGCAGCAGTCGGCCGGCGTCGATGCTCCCGGCGGTCAGGTCGCGCGGCTCGCCCCAGCCGAGGGGCCTGCCCTCGACGTCGGTGACGAGGAGGTAGGGGACGTCGTCGGCCGCGCGGGAGGCGATCTTCTCCGCGTTGGCGTCGATCGCGACGATGGGCGAGGTGAGCAGGTCGAGGCCGGCGGAGGAGAAGAAGGACAGCCGGCGGATGCCGCGGTCGGCGCCGAGGAAGTCCTCGACGAACGCGTCGGCGGGGTCGGACAGCAGCTCGGCGGGCGGTGCGAACTGGGCGAGCCGGCCGCCGGTGCGCAGGACCGCGACCATCGTGCCGAGCTTGACGGCCTCGTCGATGTCGTGCGTGACGAAGACGATGGTCTTGCCCAACTCGCCCTGGATGCGCAGGAGTTCTTCCTGAAGTCCCTTGCGCACGACGGGGTCGACGGCGGAGAACGGCTCGTCCATCAGCAGGACGGGCGGGTCGGCGGCCAGCGCCCGGGCCACGCCGACGCGCTGCTGCTGTCCTCCGGAGAGCTGGTAGGGGTAGCGCCCCGCGAGCGAGGCGTCGAGGCCCACCCGTTCCATCAGCTCCCGTGCCCGGTCGCGGGCCCTGTGCCTGCTCCAGCCGAGCAGCCGCGGCACGGTGGCGATGTTGTCGACGATCGTGCGGTGCTGGAAGAGCCCGGCGTTCTGGATGACGTAACCCATGGACCTGCGCAGGGTGTTGACCTGCTGCTGCTGGATGTCCTTGCCGTCGAGGAGGATCCGGCCCTCGCTGGGCTCGACCATCCGGTTGATCATGCGCAGCGTGGTCGTCTTGCCGCATCCGGAGGGGCCGACGAGGACGGTGATCGCACGGTCCGGGATCTCGAGGGAGAGCCGGTCGACCGCCACCGTGCCGTCCGGGTACCGCTTCGTGACTGAATCTATCCGTATCAAAACGCCGAATGCCCTTCGGGTCTGGCAGATTCCGCCCGCTCTCGACCAGTTGAGACCGGGCCGTTGCGGGGAGAGTCTAGACCGCCGGTGCTGCGGGGGTTCTGACGGCCGAGAGCCCCTTCACCCTGTGGCCGACCTGTGAGTCCGCTGATTCTCACCCTCCCCTCAGCACCGGCTCAGGGATCACCCGGACCGGGGCCGCATCGTCACCGTCATGCCGGCGCGTGCTGCGCCCCGCGCGGCCGACGACCACCTGGAGTACGCGACATGACGGCCCTCGCCCCGCCGCCCGCCCCCGTCCACGAGGACGGCGCAGCCCCCGACCGACGGCGGCTCGTCGTCCACCGGCGGGAGCGGGCGGGCGGGAGCATCCTGCGGGGCCGGGGGGCGGCCCAGGCCACGACGACCGCGCTCCAGCCCAGCACCCACAGCCCCACGGCCAGGGCCGCCACGCCCGCGCTCATGCCGCCTCGCCCCCCGCTCCCGCCGCCACCGGGAACCCGGCACTGCGCAGCACCCGCCGCTCGGCGTCGACGGCGTACACCTCGCAGCCCTCCTGCCCGGCCGCCCACGCGACCCCCTCCGCGCCGAGCGCGAAGGCGGCCGTCGCCACGGCGTCCGCCACGGTCAGCGTCGGGGCCGCGACGCTGACGCTCAGCAGCCCGGTCGCGGGCGCGCCGGTGCGCCCGTCGACGATGTGGTCGCCGCGCTCGTAGCGGGCGGAGGTCGCCACCGCCCCGTCGGTCAGCTCCAGGACGGTGCACAGCCGGTCGGCGAACTCCGGGTGCCGTACGCCGACCCGCCACGGGCCGCCGCCGACGACGACGTCCCCGCCGGCGTTGAGGCAGAACCGGCGCGCCCCGGCCGCCGTCAGCAGATCGGCCGCCCGCTGCACGGACCAGCCCTTGACGATCGCGCAGGGGTCGAGGTCCCGGCCGGGCAGGCGTACGTCGAAGGCGCCGCCGGTGGCGAGCCGGTAGTGCTCGCCGAGGCCGAGGACCTCGACGAGGCCGGCGCTCAGCCCGCCGGCCGGCAGCTCGCCCCGGCCGTACCGGGACACCTCGCTGTCGGCCCGGAACGGGCTGAACCGCTCGTCGACCTCGCGCAGCCACGCGAACACGGCGTCCGCGCTCTCCTCGCCCACGTGCTCGTCGTCGACGCGCAGCGAGACGGGGAAGCCCATGACGTGTTCGACGCGGTGCACGTCACGCGCCCTTCGCGTCGATCGCGGCCTGGAGGGACTCCTTGTAGCCCTCGGTGGTGATCGTGGCGCCGGACACGGTGTCGATGTCCGCGCTCTGCGCCCGGAGGGTCTCCGCGATCAGCGTCGGCACCGCCGCCGTCGTCTGCGGATGGTTCGGTTGCCGCAGCATCCGCACGGCCGTGATCCTGCCGTCGGTGAAGGTGACCTCGACCTGCACGTCCCCCTTCTCGGTGGTGACGGTCGAGCCCTTCACCACCCGGGAGGAGCCACCGGAGGCCGAGCCGCCGGAGGAGGGCGTGGAGGGGGCGGGGGCCGGCGCGGTCACCTCGGTCGCCGCGGTGACCGTCGACGGCTCGTAGCGCCAGACGGGGATCAGGCCGGCGACCGACAGGACCAGGACGGGTATGGCTCGCTTCACGGTGTCTTCTCGTCTCCCTCATCCCGCCAGGCTGAAGCGTTCGAAGTGGATCTGCGTCCTCGGCACGTCCAGCTCGCGCAGGCTGCCGAGGACCGCGTTCATCATCGGGGGCGGACCGCACAGGAAGACGTCACGGTCCGCGATGTCCGGCACCAGCCGGAGCAGCTCGCCGGCGGCCAGCAGGTCGGGGACGGGCGGCCCGGTCACCAGGTGCAGCTCGGCGCCCCTGGCGTGGGCGAGGTCGCGCAGCTCGTCGTAGAGGACGGCGTCGCGGTCCGTGCCCACGCGGTAGATGACGACGGCGTGGCCGTGCAGCTCCTCCAGCAGGGCCCGGACGGGGGTGACGCCGACGCCCCCGGCGACGAGCAGTGCCTCGGGGCGGGTGCGGTGCATCGCGGTGAAGGCGCCGTAGGGGCCCTCGGCGAAGACCCGGGTGCCCGGCTCGAGGTGGCGCAGTCCGGCGGAGCCCTCGCCGACCGCCTTGGCGGTCAGGCGCAGGGTGCGGCCGTCGGGCGCGGCCGACAGGGAGAACGGGTTCGCCTGCCACCAGCGGTCCCTGGTGAGGAACCGCCACAGGAAGAACTGGCCCGCCCGGGCCGGCAGCCGGTCCAGGTCACGGCCGGTGATGTACACGGAGACGACGTTGTCGGACTCGGGCACGACCGCCTCGACGCGCAGTCGGTGGCGCCAGTTGCGCCACAGCGGCAGTACCAGCCGGCCCACGCACACCGAGCCGAGGGCGACGCCCCACACCGCGTACCAGTAGCCCGTCGCGACCGTGCTCGACGTGAAGGTCGTGCCGACGGCGACCTGGTGGGTGAAGGCCAGCACCACCGCGACGTAGGTGTACAGGTGGATGAAGTGCCACGTCTCGTAGGCCAGCCGGCGCCGCGCCCAGCGGGCGGAGACGGCGCCGACGACCAGGATCAGGCCCAGCGCGACGACCGCGCGGAACACGCCCTCGACGGTCTCGGCGAGGTCGACGAGCTGGCTCACCGGGTCCATCGACGAGGACTCGGCATAGCCGAAGGCGATGAACACCACATGCCCGATCAGCGTCCACAGCAGCCCGAAGCCGGTCCAGCGGTGCCAGTTGGTCAGCCGGTCCATGCCGATGCGGCGGTCCAGCCAGGGCAGCCGGGCGACCAGCAGCAGCTGGAACGCCATCAGCAGGGCGGCGTACAGGCCGGTGAACCGGCCGATCACCACCAGGGCGTTGGAGGCGAAGCCCGCCTGGACGGCGAGGAGGGTCACCACGGCCGCGTTCGCGGCCAGCACGGCGTACAGACCGGTGCGGGCCACGACTGTGGGGCGTATCGCCGCGGGGGGCGCGGGAGGCGACTGGACGGTCGTCACGGACGGAAACTCCTTGATCGGGTCCTCAGGACACCGAGCTTCGCAACCCGGAGCTGTCGATCACCTGTCGTACAACTTTCAAGAGCATATCGATCTGCTCGCGCGGACCGACCGGGGCCCGGTGCGGCGGAGCGCGTGGCGCACTATGAGCGGGTGGAAAAAGTGCGACTCCTCGTGGTGGACGACGACCCGCCGATCGCCGATCTCGTGGCGACGGTCGCCCGGTACGAGGGCTGGGAGGCGGTCACCGCGAACACGGGCGAGGAGGCGCTGCGCCGCGCCGCCGACTTCCGCCCGGACATCGTGGTGCTCGACCTCATGCTGCCCGACGTCGACGGCTTCGGCGTCCTGGACCGGCTGCGCCGCTCGGGCACGATGGTGCCGGTGGTGTTCCTCACCGCCCGCGACGGGGTCGCCGACCGGGTCGCCGGGCTGACCCGCGGCGGCGACGACTACCTGGTCAAGCCGTTCGCCGTGGAGGAGCTGATGGCCCGGCTGCGGACCGTGCTGCGGCGCAGCGCCGGCCCCGCCTTCCAGCGGTCGGTGCTCGGGGTCGGCGACCTGACGATGGACGAGGACACCCGCGAGGTGCGGCGCGGCGAGCACCTGCTGACGCTGACGCCGACGGAGTACGAGGTGCTGCGCTACCTGATGCGCAAGTCGCCGACCGTGCTGACCAAGGCGCAGATCCTCGACCACGTGTGGGAGTACGGCTTCGGCGGGCGCTCCAACGTCGTCGAGCTGGTCGTCAGCCGGCTGCGCCGCAAGCTCGACGCGACGGGCGCGCCGCTGATCCACACCGTGCGCGGCTTCGGGTACGTGATCCGGCAGGCGGCGGAGTGATCGGCGGGTTCGTGCGGGCGTACCGCGGGCTGCGGCTGGGCACCCGGCTCGCGCTGGGGCTGGGCGTGCTGTCGCTGGTGGTGTTCGCCGTCGTCGGGACGGCGCTGACGACGTACATGCGGGACTACCTGTCGGCGCAGCTCGACGAGCAGCTGACGCTCGCCCAGCTCGCCCAGTCCAAGAGCATCGCCGAGCACGGCACGCTCCAGGGCAAGAAGTACTACCGCTGGTACTACGCCGTGTACGACGTGACGGACGGCGCCCCGGTGCTGCGCCCGCCGGAGGAGTCCACCGACGTGCCCGGCGACGTCGGGGAGCTGACCTCCCTGGCGAAGGCGCAGGCCGCGTCGGACACGGAGATCACGCGCACCGAACGCCTCGGCGGCGCCGGCGCGTACCGGCTGCGGGCCTGCGAGGTGGAGCCCGGAGTGGTCCTGGTGAGCGCGGCGCCCATGGCGGACCTCGAGGACACCGTGCGGCAACTGGTCACGTTCCAGGCGGTCGCGTTCGGGCTGGCGCTGCTGGCCCTCGTGGTGTTCGGCCGGGCGATGCTGCGGCGCGGGCTGAAACCGCTGAGCGACATGGCGCACACCGCGCACGGCATCGCCTCGCACGACCTCACCGAGTCGGCGGCGCGGCTGCCGCTGCGCGCCGACCGTTCGGGCGGCGCGCCGGAGGTGGAGGAGCTGCGCACCGCGTTCAACTCGATGCTGGAGCACATCGACGACTCCCTCGCGGTGCGCGCGCGGGCCGAACAGCGGCTGCGGCGTTTCGTCGCGGACGCCTCGCACGAACTGCGCACCCCGCTGATGTCGGTGCGCGGCTACGCCGACCTCTTCCAGTACGCGGCGGCCAACGCGCCCGAGGAGCGGGACCGGCACCTGGCCCGGCTGCGGGCCGAGGCCGCCCGGATGGGCGTCCTCCTGGACGACCTGCTGCTGCTGGCCCGTCTGGACGCGGCGGAGGTGGAGGCGCCGCTGCGGATGGAGGACGCCGACCTGGTGGAGCTGGTCGAGCAGGCGGCCGACGCGTTCCGCGCGAGCCATCCCGGCCACCCCCTGACGGTGGCGCCGGGCCCGGAGTCGGTCCGGCTGCGGCTGGACCCGCAGCGGGTCCGGCAGGTCCTGGACAACCTGCTGACCAACGCGGCCGTGCACACCCCGCCCGGCACGCCGGTGTCGGTGCGGGTGGTGCTCGCGCCGGACGCGGCGCTGGTGCGCGTCACCGACGAGGGGCCGGGCATCCCGCCCGAGGACCGGGAACGGATCTTCGACCGCTTCTACCGCGTCGACAAGGCCCGCAGCCGCGACCGCGGCGGCAGCGGTCTCGGCCTGGCGGTGGCCCGGTCCCTGATCGGCGCCCACGGCGGCACCCTCGCCCTCGCCGACACACCGGGCCGGACGGTCTTCACGGTGGCCCTGCCGCCGGGCCCGGCCCCGGCCCGGTGACGGGCTTGCGGGCGGCGGGACCTTTGAGCGCGGGAGGCCGCGGGTACGGTCCCGACCGTGCCCTACGTACTGGAGAACGCGGCCGCGGCGAACGACCCCTGGGAGGGCGTCGACGCCGACGCGCTGACCCGGGCGGTGCGGGCGCAGGAGGAACGCCCGGTGCCGGGCGTCGAGGACATGGCGGCGTACCTGGCCGCCCAGGTGGCCGACGTCTCCCACCGCGAGGTGGTGGGTCCGTTGCTCGACGGCGGCGGCCCGAGCGGGGTCGTCGTACGGCGCGGGACGGTGCTCGCGTCCTGGGGAGACCCGACGCGCGTGGAGATGGCGTACAGCGCGACGAAGAGCGTGCTGGCACTGGTCGCGGGCGTCGCGTACGACGACGGACTGCTGGCCCTCGACGAACCGGTGTCCGCCTCGCTCGACCTGCCCGAGTTCACCGGAGTGCGGGGGCGGGCGGTCACCTGGCGGCATCTGCTGGACCAGACGAGCCAGTGGGAGGGCACCCTGTGGTCCAAGCCCACCGCGGCGGACGCGCAGAGCGCGCGGGGGCGCACCCGGTCCGCGGGCGGCCCGCCCGGCGCGGGCTGGTCCTACAACGACGTCCGGGTGAACCTCACCGCCCTCGCCCTGACGGCCCTGACCGCCCGCCCCCTGCCCGACCTGCTGCGCGAGCGCGTGATGTCCGAGGTCGACGCCTCGGCCTCCTGGTCCTGGCACGGTTACGACACCTCCCGCGTCGAGGTGGGCGGCGCCCTGCTGCCCGTGGTGTCGGGCGGGGCGCACTGGGGCGGTGGCCTGTGGATCAGCGCCCTCGACCTGGCGCGGACGGGTCAGCTGTGCCTGCGCGGCGGCACCTGGAACGGCAAGGAGGTACTGTCCGCCCACTGGGTGCGGGAGCTGTGGACGCCGTGCCGGGTCAAGCCGGACTACGGCCTGTCCTGGTGGCTCAACGACCGCCGCACCGTCTGGCCCACGGCCCCCGCGACCGGCCGGTGCGCCCGCGGCGACGGCGGCAGCCACCTGCTGTGGGTCGACCCGGCCCGCGACCTGGTGATCAGCTCGCGCTGGGGTGCCGGGGTGGAGGGACTGCTCGCGCAGGTCTCGGCAGCGGTACCCGCGTGCTGACCGCCTTCGGGGGGCGGGGCGCGCGGGTGGCCCCGGGCGGGGGAACGGGTGTGTGGGGGCGGGATGAGCGGGGGGCGCCACGGGCAGACATCACCCAGCCCCACCGCATCCGGCTCGCCCCTCCGCCCGCCCGCTGTCGGCCTCCGGACGCCGCACGGTCACACCGGAGGGGAACCGTTCCTCCGCCCCCGTCCCCGCCCCTTCCCCTGCCCCGCCTCGCCCCCGATCCGTCACCCGCCGCGCGCGAGGTGACGCGGAAGGACGACGTGCACCGTGCCCCTGCTGCCGCTCGACGGTCCCGCCTCCCCCGCCCCCTGTGCGGACGAGCGCCCCCCGTCGCCCCCCGCTCCCCCGCCGGCCCACGAGCCCCTGCCCGCCCACCGCGCCCTGAGTTCCACCGCGGTGCGCCGGGTGCTGAGCCTGCTCCCGCTCCTGCTGCTCGGGGTCTGGGCCGCGATCGACCGGCGGGCCGTGCAGGACGGCGCCGCGCGCCTCGCCACCGCCGATCCCTGGTGGCTGCTGGCCGGAGCGCTGTTCACCTGCCTGGGCTGGGTGGCCGCCGCCTGCGCCCGCCAGGGGGCGATCGCCGACCCGCTGCCCAAGGGCCTGCTGCTCGCCTCCCAGGTCGCCGCGGGCGCCGCGAACCATGTCCTGCCGGCGAGCATAGGAGCCCACGCCGTCACCGTCCGCTTCCTCCAGCGCCAGGGCGTCCCACTGCCCCGGGCCACCGCCTCGATCGCCCTGTACTCCCTGGTCAGGGCCCTGGCGAAGACTCCCCTGCTGCTGGTGTTCCTGCTGGCCGCCCCCGCCGCCGTTCCGCCCGTCGCGCTGCTGCCCGACCGGCGGACGCTGCTGCTCGCCGGCGGGGGGCTGCTGCTCGTCCCCGCCACGGCCGCCGTCGCCCTGGTGCTGGTCCCCGGCTGGCGCCGCCCGGCGCTGTCCTTCGTCCGTACGGCGCTCACCGACGCCCGCCGTCTGCACACCCGCCCCGGCCGCTGCCTGCCGCTGTGGGGCGGTGCGACGGCGACGCCGCTGCTCCAGGCGTGTGTGGTCGCCGCGGTCGGCACGGCACTCGGCGTGCCCCTCACCTGGACCCAACTGGTCTTCGCGTTCCTCGCCGCGAGCACCGTGGGCGGCGCCGTCCCCGCCCCGGGCGGCATCGGCCCGATCGACGCGGCCCTGATCCTCACCCTGGCCGGCTACGGCACGCCCCTCTCCCTCGCCACCGCGACCGTCATCGGCTACCGCGCCCTGACGGTCTGGCTCCCGCTGGTGCCGGGGATGCTGGTGCTGTCGGCGCTGGTCCAGCGCAAGGTCCTGTGAGAGGTCCTTGCCCTACGGACGCCTGATCAGGCCGTGTGGTCCGGTGCCGCACCTCGCCGCGTTGCCGGCGAGGTGCGATACCAGGCCGCACGGACCGGGCGGGCACAGTGCAAGGACCCCTGAACCGCGGCGCCGCGCACCGGGACCGCCCGACGCCCGCCCCGGGCACCCGGGGACTCCCGGTCCACTCCCGGCCCGACCGGCCGATGACGACACCGCGGCGAGCACCGGCCCCCTGTCCCGGACCGTGGCGGCACTGGACGGGGAGCCGGAGCGGGCGGTGTCCCGAGCTGCCGTCAGCCCTCGGCGGGCGTCAGGCGCAGCGAGATGCTGTTGATGCAGTACCGCTGGTCCGTGGGGGTCGGATAGCCCTCCCCCGCGAACACGTGCCCGAGGTGCGAGCCGCAGCGCCGGCACCGCACCTCGGTGCGCACCATGCCGTGCGAGCGGTCCTCGACCAGCTCCACCGCGTCGCTGTCCTTGGGGTCGAAGAAGGACGGCCAGCCGCAGTGCGACTCGAACTTGGTGTCGGAGGTGAACAGTTCGGCGCCGCAGGCCCGACAGGAGTAGACGCCCTTCGTCCTGGTGTCGGTGTACTCACCGGTGAACGCGGGCTCCGTCGCGGCCTGGCGCAGCACCGCGTACTCGGCCGGGGTCAGCTCCGCCCGCCACTGCTCGTCGGGCTTTTCGACGTCGTACGACATGAAGGCCAACCCCTCTTCTTCCGTTGCTTCCGCGCGTTCCGTCACTTCTGCGCGAGACGGTCCAGGATCCGCGGGCCGAGGTCGGTGACGTCGCCCGCGCCCATGGTGAGAACGAGATCGCCGGGTCCGGCCATTCCCGCGACCACCGACGGCACCTCGTCCTTGGCGTGGACCGGCGTCACGTCCGCGCCGGCCGCCCGGGCCGCGTCGATGATCAGCCGGCTGGTGACGCCCGGGATCGGGTCCTCGCGGGCCGGATAGATGTCGAGGACGACGGAGGCGTCGGCCAGGGCCAGCGACTGCCCCATCTCCGTGCCCAGCTCCTGGGTGCGGGAGAACAGGTGCGGCTGGAAGACGACCAGGATGCGGGCGTCGCCCACCGCCGCGCGCATCGCCTCCAGGTCGGCCGTCATCTCCGTCGGGTGGTGCGCGTAGGAGTCGATGACCTGCACGCCCGCCTCCTCGCCCTTGAGCTGGAGGCGCCGCTTGACGCCGGTGTAGGCGGCGAGGGCGGGGGCGAGTTCGGCGGCCGGCACCCCGAGGGCCACGCCCGCCGCCAGCGCGGCGACCGCGTTGTGGGCGTAGTGCCGCCCGGGCACCGACACCGTGAAGGCGAGCTCCTGTCCGTCCAGCAGGACGGTCACCCGGCTCCTGAGGCCCTGCGGGACGACGGACAGCACCCGCACGTCGGCGTCCTCCGCCTCGCCGTACGTCACCACGCGCACGCCCTCGACCCGGCGGGTCAGCTCGCGGGCGCCCTCGTGGTCGGCGGAGATCACCAGTGTGCCGCCGGGCACGATCTTCCCGGCGAACGTCTCGAAGGACGCGTAGATCTCGTCCATCGAGGCGTAGTTGGCGTGGTGGTCCAGCTCGACGTTCAGGACGATCGCGACCTCGGGGGCGTACTTGTGGAAGCTGCGGTCCGACTCGTCCGCCTCGGCGACGAAGATCTCGCCCTCGCCGTGCAGGGCGTTGGAGCCGGGCGTGTCGAGGTCGCCGCCGATCGCGTACGACGGGTTCAGCCCCAGGGTGCTCAGCGAGACCGCCAGCATGGAGGTCGTGGTGGTCTTGCCGTGCGTGCCGGCGACCGCGATGGGCCGCAGTCCGTCCATCAGGCGGGCGAGGGCGTCCGACCGGTGGACCACCGGGATCCCCAGCTCCGCCGCCCGGGCCAGCTCGGGGTTGTCCGCGCGGATCGCCGACGAGACGACGACGCAGCTCGCGTCGTCGGCGAGGTGTTCGGCGGCGTGCCCGATGTGCACGGTCGCCCCCAGCGCCCGCAGCGCCTCGGCGGTCTCGGACTCCTTGGCGTCGCTGCCGGCCACCTTGGCGCCGCGCTGGGCGAGGATCTTGGCGATCCCGGACATTCCGGCGCCCCCGATGCCGATGAAGTGCGGTCGGTCCATGGCGGTAGGAAGGCCGGGTGCCATGTGTGTTCTCCCAGAGTGCGGTGCCTGTGTCAGTGAGCGGGCCCAGCCTATTGCGTCGGGGGACGGCGCCTCGCAGCGGACGGCCGGGCCGCCGCGGAGGAGGCGTGGCGCCGCGGCGACGGGGGGCTGTGCCGCGTGGGCGAAGGCACCCCGCCGCCCGCGGTCCGCCGGGCGCGGCTCGCCCCGCCGTCACGCCTTGCTGTGCGAGAACAGTTTCAGCACCGGCACCCCGACCCGGTGCCGGGCCCGGGACGCCCAGTCCCGGTGGAAGAACTCCTCCACGTAGTGCGGATCGGTGAGGACGATCACCTCGTCCGCGCCGACCTCCTCCACCACGGACTTCAGCGCGTCCAGGGGATGGTCCGCGACGAGCCGGCCCTGCGCCGCGCTGCCCGAGGAGCGCAACGCCGTGAGGGACACCTCGAGCGCTCTCTCCCCGACGCTCTTGGCCTCCTCGCCCTCCGGCGTCTCCTTTTCCCGCACGGCCTCGTCGAGCTCGCCGAGGGCGATGTCGTCGATGGCTCTCAGCAACCGGTCCGCCTGGTCGCCGCGCGGCTGGAGCAGCACGTGGAAGGAGACCGGCTCGTCCCCGTGCAAGGTGGTGACGAACTCCACGTCGGCGGACGTGAGGGCCTTCTCGATCATCAAAACGCTTGTGAACACCAGCGCCCCATTCTCCTTCGAGGACCCCCGTGGCCCTCGGTCCTCCGTGGGCCACGGGGCCCTGCGGAAACCATCCTTCCCCGTACTCGCACGGGGATTGCGACTCCTAGTCTGCCCACCCGAAGCTAACCGGAACGGCACATTCCGCCGAATTCGGGACCACGGGCGCATCGACCCCGCATGCCCCGGATTCCGCGCGCCACACCGGCCCTCGTACGACACGTCAGACCCTGTCGTTCCTCCCGTACCGCCCGTACAGGAATCCGCCCTCCTCCAGGAGGGACACCAGTGCGAACCGCCGCGGGACGGCGACCGGGGGACCGCCCGCGATCCGCTGGGCGCCGCCGGCGGTGAGCATCGGCGAGACGGTCAGGCACAGCTCGTCGAGCACTTCGTCGGCCACGAACTGGCCCAGCAGCCGCGGGCCGCCCTCGGTCAGCAGCCGGGTGTGCCCGAGGTCGGCGAGGGCGCGGACGGCCCGCGCGGGCTCCACGCCCGTGCCGTCGCCGGCCACCACGACCCGCGCGCCGGCCCGCTCCGCCGTGGCGACCCGGTCGGGGGCGGCCGCCGCGCCGGTCAGGACCAGGGTGGGCACGAGCGGCGAGGTGAACAGCGGGAGCGAGAAGTCCAGGTCCAGGCTGGCGGTGACCACCGCGATCACCGGGGCGGGCCCCTGCCCGGCCGCCTCCCGCCGACCGGCGAACTCGGCCCGCGCGCGGGCGGGGCGGTACCCCTCCTGCCGTACCGTTTCCGCGCCGACCACGACCACGTCGGCGATGGCGCGCAGGGTGCCGAAGATCCGCATGTCGGTGGCGTTGGAGATGGGCTGGGACCGGCCGTCGTGCTGGGCGGCCCCGTCGAGCGTGGAGACCATGTTGGCCCGCAGCCACGGCCGCGGCTCCCCCGGCGCGGGCTCGGGGTAGGCGTAGGCCTCGGCGAGCTCGTCGAGGCTCCACTCGCGGTCCGGTGTCGCCCCACCCCCTTCACCGGGAACCGTCGCTGTCTGGTCGGTCACAGGGAACAGGCGTCGCATCCGTGCAGTCTGGCACGAGCTCTACCATGGGGAACCGTGTCCTCCTCCAGCTCCGCCACCGGCCTCGACCCGATAGCCGAGGCGACCCCGCTGTCCCTGTGCGCCCGCGAGCCGCACGTGCCCGCGGACCGCCTGGTCGCCGAGATGGTGCCGCCGCCGCGCTTCGACTCGGTCCGCTTCGGCACCTACGTCCCGGACCCGAACCAGCCCAGCCAGATCGAGGCGGTCGGCGTCCTGGAGGGCTTCGCGACGGGCCTCGGCGGGGCACACGCGGCCGGTTCCGCCAAACGGGGCTTTCTCGGCTTCGGCAGGCCGAAGGCGCCCAAGGTCCCCGCGGGCCCGCGCGGCGTCTACCTCGACGGCGGCTACGGCGTCGGCAAGACCCACCTGCTGGCCTCGCTGTGGCACGCGACGCCGGCCGAGCCCGCGCTCAAGGCGTTCGGCACGTTCGTGGAGCTGACCAACCTGGTCGGCGCCCTCGGCTTCCAGCAGACCGTGAAGACCCTCTCCGGGCACCGGCTGCTGTGCATCGACGAGTTCGAGCTGGACGACCCCGGTGACACCGTCCTGGTCTCCACGCTCCTCGGCAGGCTGGTCGAGGCGGGCGTGGCGCTCGCCGCCACCTCCAACACCCTGCCCGGGAAGCTCGGCGAGGGCCGGTTCGCGGCCGCCGACTTCCTGCGGGAGATCCAGGGCCTGTCCGCGCACTTCCGCACCCTGCGCATCGACGGCGAGGACTACCGCCACCGCGGACTGCCCGAGGCGCCGTCGCCGTACTCCGACGAGCAGGTGACGAAGACGGCGTACGCCACCGAGGGCGCCTCCCTCGACGACTTCCCGCACCTGCTGGACCACCTCGCCAAGGTCCACCCGAGCCGCTACGGCGCCCTCACCGACGGCCTGAAGGCGGTCTGCCTCACGGACGTGCGGCCCATTCCCGACCAGTCGACGGCCCTGCGCCTGGTGGTCCTCGCCGACCGGCTCTACGACCGCGAGGTCCCGGTGCTGGCGTCCGGGCTGCCCTTCGACCGGTTGTTCAGCGAGGAGATGCTCAACGGCGGGTACCGCAAGAAGTACTTCCGGGCCATCTCCCGGCTCACCGCCCTGGCCCGCGACGCCCAGCGGCTCGTCGAGCTTCACTAATCGATCTTGCCCACCCGGGTCAAGGGTCGGTTCTCGCCACCCGACCCGCACTTTTGAGGCGCACTTTCTTTCGAAACGCCGAGTTAACCCTGCAAACAACGTCGCAGGGTTACCGTGTTTCTTGACCAGCCATTGACCAACCGTTGGTCTGGACTAGAGGTGTGGAGTGTTCGAGGGGGGCGCATGTTGCGAGGTACGACGGTACGGACCGTGGTTTCGATCCTCGCCACCGTCCTGCTGGCCCTTCCGCTCCTCTCCTTGACGTCTCCCTTCGCACACGCGCACACGGGCCGTCACGTCACGGCCAAGGACCAGGCCGGAATCAAACCTTCCGGCACGTCCTCGCGCGACGACATCCTCACGTCGCGCGCGTGCGACCGGTCACGGGGGCCCATGGACCCCTTGCGCACCCGCGACCGGCACCGCTCCACCGCGACGGCCGACTCGGCCTCCCAGGAGTCCGAGCGCGCCTCGCGGGCACTGGATCCCGCGGCCGCCCACCCGCCCCACGGGCCGGGCTCGCCGTGTCACCGTCCGTCGAGATCCTCGGCGGACCGCTCTCCGGCGGCACTTCAGGTCTTCCGCCGCTGAGAGGGAGCACCACAGCAGTTCCCCCTGTCCTGCCCGTCCGACGCGTCCCCCACGACGCGCCAGGAGGAGTCACCACGACATGCAGCCCCTCATCGACAACGCCCGCACGTTCGGACAGCGCCCTGAGGAGTTCGCCAAGCTCGCCGAAGGCCAGTCCCCTCAGGTTCTGTTCATCACGTGCTCCGATTCGCGGGTCGTTCCCGCGCTGATCACGGGCGCCCGGCCCGGCGAGCTCTTCGAGCTGCGCACCGCGGGCAACATCGTTCCCCCCTACGGTTCGGACCGCCCCACCGGCGAGGCCGCGACCATCGAGTACGCCGTGGAGGTACTCGGCGTCCAGGACGTCGTGGTCTGCGGCCACTCGCACTGCGGTGCCGTCGGCGCGCTGGTGCGCGGCGACGACCTCGACGGCGTGCCGGCCGTCCGGGACTGGCTCGCGCACGCCGCGGACGAGCCCTCGGCGGTCGACCCCGACGACCCCACGGTCATGCGGGCCGTGCAGAACCACGTCCTCGCGCAGCTGATGCGGCTGCGGTCCTACCCGTGCGTCGAGAAGCGGCTGGCGGACGGACGGCTGCGGGTGCGCGGCTGGTACTACGAGGTGCACACCGGCGCCGTCCGCGAACACCGCATCGACACCGACACCTTCGAGGCCCTGTGAGCGCCGGCGTGGCACAGCAGACGAACCGACCCATATCCAGGTTCCCCCACCTCAAGCAGGACTTCGCCGCCTCGCTCGTCGTCTTCCTGGTCGCGCTGCCGCTGTGCGTCGGCGTGGCCGTGGCCTCCGGCGTGCCGGCCGAACTCGGGCTCGTCACCGGCATCGTCGGCGGCATCGTCACCGGACTCATGCGGGGCTCCAGCCTCCAGGTGTCCGGTCCGGCGGCCGGTATGACCGTGCTGGTCTTCGAGGCGGTGAAGGAGTTCGGGCTGCCCGCCCTCGGGGTGATCGTGCTCGTCACCGGCGTGCTCCAGATCGCGATGGGCCTGCTGAAGCTCGGGCGCTACTTCCGGGCCATCTCGGTCTCCGTCGTCGAGGGCATGCTGGCCGGAATCGGCCTGGTGCTGATCGCCGGACAGATGTACTCGATGGTCGGTGCCAAGGCGCCGGACTCCGGCCTCGACAAGATCATCGGGCTGCCGGGGGCGCTCGTGGACGTGATCGGGGACACCGACGCGTCGGCCTCCTTCGCCCTCGGTGCCGGCACCATCGCCGTCCTGGTGCTGTGGAAGCGGATGCCGGCGAAGGTGCGCGCCGTGCCCGGACCGCTCGCCGCGGTCGGGCTGGCCACGCTCGCCGCGCTGGTGCTGAACCTGCCGGTGGCCACCATCGAGGTGCAGGGCCTGCTCGGCTCGATCCAGCCGCCGCCGCTCGACGCCTTCGGCGGGCTGGCGGGCGTCGGTCTGCTCGGCACGATCGTCGCCTTCACGCTGATCGCGTCCGCCGAGTCGCTGTTCAGCGCGGCGGCGGTGGACCGGCTGCACGACGGGCCGCGCACCGAGTACGACCGGGAGCTGGTCGCGCAGGGCACCGGCAACGCGGTGTGCGGTGTGCTGGGCGCGCTGCCGATGACCGCGGTGATCGTGCGCAGCGCGGCCAACGTCCAGGCGGGCGCCCGCACCAAGGCGTCCCGGGTGATGCACGGCGTGTGGCTGCTGCTGTTCGCGGCGCTGCTGCCCACCGTGCTGGCGTACATACCCCTCGCCGCGCTCGCGGGCGTCCTGGTGCACGCCGGCGCCAAGCTGGTCCCGGTCCGCTCACTCGTGTCGCTGTGGCGTGACCACCGGGGCGAGGCGCTGATCCTGGTCGTCACGGCCGTGTCGATCGTCGCGGTCAGCATGTTCGAGGGCGTCCTGATCGGTCTCGCGCTCGCCGTCGTCAAGACGGCCTGGGAGGCCTCGCACATCAGGCTGGAGATCGTCGACAAGGGTGCCGGGCCCGTCCAGGCGTACCTGTCGGGCAACGCGACCTTCCTCAGGCTGCCGAAGATCCTCGACAGTCTGGAGTCCCTCCCGCAGGACCGCCCGGTCGAGCTGGACCTCTCCGGTCTGCACCACCTCGACCACGCCTGCCGGACGGCGCTGGAGAACTGGGCCGAGCGGCACAGCACGGTCGGCACGGAACCGGTGAGGATGACGACGGCGGCCTAGCCCGAGCGCGTCTTCCCCTCGTGGCCGGGTCGGGGCATGGCCCCCGACCCGGCCACGGACATATCGTGGCAGGAGTATCCGTTTCGGGCCTCTGGCGGAAGAGGTCGACATGCTCGAGGAGCTGCTGACGGCGGCCGTGGCGGTCGGCGCCGGTGGGTGCGCGTACCTCGCAGCGGCGGCGCGGGTGGTCAAGCAGTACGAGCGCGGGGTGGTCTTCCGGCTCGGCCGGGTCGTCGGCAGCGTCCGCTCACCGGGTTTCACGACGGTGGTGCCGTTCGTGGACCGGCTGCGCAAGGTCAACATGCAGATCGTGACGATGCCCGTGCCCGCCCAGGAGGGCATCACCCGCGACAACGTGACCGTGCGCGTCGACGCGGTCGTCTACTTCCGGGTCGTGGACCCGACGGCGGCGATCGTCAACGTCGAGGACTACCGGTTCGCCGTGTCGCAGATGGCGCAGACCTCGCTGCGGTCGATCATCGGCAAGAGCGAGCTGGACGACCTGCTGTCGGACCGGGAGAAGCTCAACCAGGGGTTGGAGCTGATGATCGACAGCCCGGCGGTGGGCTGGGGCGTGCAGATCGACCGGGTGGAGATCAAGGACGTGTCGCTGCCGGACACGATGAAGCGGTCCATGGCCCGCCAGGCCGAGGCCGACCGCGAGCGCCGGGCCCGGATCATCAACGCGGACGCCGAACTCCAGGCCTCCAAGAAGCTGGCCGAGGCGGCCGAGCAGATGTCCGACCAGCCCGCCGCGCTCCAGCTGCGGCTGCTGCAGACGGTGGTGGCGGTGGCCGCCGAGAAGAACTCGACGCTGGTCCTGCCCTTCCCGGTGGAGCTGCTGCGTTTCCTGGAGAAGGCCCAGCAACAGCCGTCCGTGCCGCACGGCGTGGAGCGGTGACACGAGCTACGCGCGTGGTTCCCGGGGCGCGCGAGGGGTGATAGACACGGCGGGGTCACCGTCCCTGTCCGCCAGCAGGAAGGTCACCCCATGTCGCAACCCCGTCCCGCCGCGACCCGACGTCAGATGCTCGCCGGCGCAGGCGCCGTGGGCGCGGGCATCGTGTTCGCCGGCGCGCTGCCCGAGCTGTTCCCGCAGAGCGCCGCCGCCGACGACCTCGGCCACGGCGGCTACGGCCCCCTCGTCCCCGACCCGCAGGGACTGCTCGACCTGCCGGAGGGCTTCCGCTACCGGGTCCTCTCCCGCGAGGGCGACCGGCTGCGCTCCGGCGAGGGCGCCGTGCCGTCGAACCACGACGGCATGACGGCCCTGCCCGGCCGGGGCGGACGCGTGCACCTGGTCCGCAACCACGAGAACCGCGCCGACGCGAGAATCCCCGTGCCCGCCGTCGAGGGGCTGACCTACGACCCGGCCGGCAAGGGCGGCTGTACGGCG
Source organism: Streptomyces sp. NPDC030143 (assembly GCF_055573695.1). Taxonomy (NCBI): domain Bacteria; kingdom Bacillati; phylum Actinomycetota; class Actinomycetes; order Kitasatosporales; family Streptomycetaceae; genus Streptomyces; species Streptomyces sp. NPDC030143. The sequence goes on along the minus strand of NZ_JBVIAY010000002.1, from coordinate 98,899 downwards.
CTGACGCTGGACCCCCGCGGCGCGGTGCTCTCGGAGCGGGTCGCGATCGCCGGGACGGCCGTCAACTGCGCGGGCGGCCCGACGCCGTGGAACACCTGGCTGACCTGCGAGGAGACCGAGGACCGGGCCGGCACCAACGGCTACTCCAAGGACCACGGCTTCATCTTCGAGGTCGATCCGTCCGACCCGCGCCGCACCGGTGCGGTGCCGCTGACCGCGATGGGCCGCTTCCAGCACGAGGCGATCGCCGTCGACCCGCACAGCGGGATCGTCTACGAGACGGAGGACGCGTTCCGCACACCGTTCGGCCTGTTCTACCGCTTCCTGCCGGAGAAGCCGCTGGGCGGCGTCGGTTCGCTGCGCGCGGGCGGCCGGCTCCAGGCGATGCGCGTCCCGGGCGTGCCGGACCTGTCCTCGATCCAGGAGACGGGCGCGGCCTTCGACCACGTCGAGTGGGTCGACGTGCCCGACCCGCTCGCGGCCGCCACGCCCGTCCGGCTCCAGGACTTCGGCCCGAAGGGCATCACCCACGCCCAGAAGCTGGAGGGCTGCTACTGGGGCCGGCGGTACGTGTACTTCGTGTCGTCGTTCGCCCGCGGGGCGGAGGGCTCGGCGGGCGACCACTTCGGCCAGGTCTGGCGCTACGACCCCCGGCGCCGCCGGCTGACCCTGGTGATCGTCTTCGGCCCCGACACGGACATCCGGCTGCCCGGCGAGTCCCCCGACAACATCTGCCTGGCCCCCGGCGGCAACCTCATGGTGTGCGAGGACGGCAACGGCGCCCAGCACGTCTACGGCGTCACCCGCGACGGCGAGGTGTACGCGGTGGCCCGCGGCCGCCAGAACATCGGCACCCCCGAGGAACCCGAGTGGGGTGAGTTCGCCGGCGTCACCTTCTCCCCCGACGGCCGCACGATGTACGTCAACTGCTACACCCCGGGCACGACGTTCGCGGTGACGGGCCCCTGGCGCCGGTAGTCCCCTCGCGCGGTGGTGCGCGGGCGGGGGCCCACCCGGGTGACACCGCCCGCGGACCCGCGTTCACCTCCCCGCACCACCCGCACGTCTCGTCATATTTTCGTACGGTGATCTCTCCCGTACGCCGTCTCGTCGCCCTCTGCGCCCTCGGTGTCGCGCTCTCCGCCTGCGGCACCGTCCGGCCTCCGCAGGTCGCGCGCCCGGCCCCGGCACAGCCCTCGCCCGCCGCCCCGTCCCGTCCGCCGACGCTGGCACCGGGTCCGGCCGGGCTCACCCCGGTCTTCGCACGCGCCCCGCACGGCCGCGACAGGACCGTCGCCCTCACCTTCGACGCCGACATGACGGCGGGTCAGGGAGCTCGGGCCGCGGCCGGAGAGCGGTTCGACAACCCCGGGCTGATCGCGGCGCTGCGGACGCTGAAGGTGCCGGCCACCGTGTTCATGACGGGCCGGTGGGCCGAGGAGTACCCGGACCAGGCCCGCTCCATCGGCCGCGATCCCCTCTTCGAGGTCGCCAACCACTCCTACAGCCACTTCGCCTTCACCGACGACTGTTACGGCCTGCCGGCCGTGCCCGAGGACCGGATGCGGGCGGACGTCGAACGGGCGTACGCGGCGTTCCGCGCGGTCGGGGTACCAGACGCCAAGCCGTACTTCCGCTTCCCCGGCGGCTGCTACGACCGGCGGGCGCTGCGCGCGGTGGCCGGGGCCGGCGTCACCGCCGTGCAATGGGACGTGGTGAGCGGCGACGCGTTCGCGACGGACGCGGACGCCGTGGCCCGGCAGGTGCTGGAGGGCGTCGGGCCGGGGTCGGTGGTGGTCATGCACTGCACGCGCAGCGCCGCTCCGACGACGGAGGAGGCGGTGCGCGCGATCGTGCCCGAGCTGCGCCGGCGGGGCTACCGGTTCGTCAAGGTGTCCGAGCTGATCGGGGCCGCCGGCGGCCGGGGGTGAGCGCCGCCCGCACTCGTACGCTGGAGACATGAGCGACGACAGCGACAACGCCTACTGCCTGATCGACGCGACCAGGCCGCCCAGGGCCGACGGACCGCCGTACGCGGAGTGCGTGCTGTGCCGGGAGCCCACCGAGTACCCGGAGTCGTACAAGGGGATCACGTTGTGTCCGGTCTGCGAGTGGCAGGAGGCGCAGCGCACGGCCTGCTCAGGATGACGACCGGCGTGCGGTGAGCCGGCAGGCGGCCGCGGTCGCCACCGCCGTCACCAGTGTCGCCGCGAGCACCGGCAGGACGGGCGGGCTGACCGTCGCCGACCGCGACCCGGTGACCAGCGCCTGGACCGCGGCCTGCGCCGGGGAACCCGCCACCACCAGTGCGAGCAGGGCCGCGAGCAGCAGGGCGGGGACCGCCCGGCCGGGTGAGCGCAGCACCGGCCAGGCGGTGAGCGCGCCGATGGCCGTCCCGAGCAGGGCGCAGGTCAGAGCCGCGAGCAGACCCGCGGCGCAGGCTTCGGCGAGCGGCACGCGCAGCTGGTGGTCGGAGCTCACCGGGTCGCTGATCAGCGTCACCACCGCCGTCGCGACCACTCCGAGCACGGTGGCGGTGCCGAGCGCGACCAGCAGCGCGGCGAGGTGGGCCCGCGCGGGTCCGGCCGCCGCGGCCACGACCGCGCGGGCCGCCGGGGGCTCGTTGCTCACGCAGACGCGCACCAGCCAGGCGGCGACGGGCAGCACGGCGGCGGCCGCGTAGCCCAGCGAGTCCAGCACCGGCTGCCCGCCCTGCACGCCGACGCCCAGGAAGACCGCGTACAGCAGGAACGGCGGCAGCCAGCGCTGGGAGCGTACGAGCAGGGCGCACTGGTAGCGCAGGAGGGCGGTCATCGGCTGTCCTCGGCCGCAGGGTCGTGCGGGACGCTCACCTGGTCGACGCCGACGACGTGGAACGGCGGGCGGGCGGTCAGCAGGGCGCGGAGCAGGAGGTCGGAGCGGGACGCGGCCACGGTGAGGCGGTGGGTGCCGGGGGCGACCTCCTCGGCCACGGTCGCGAGCCGGTGCGCCTCGGCGGGCAGCGGTCCGCCGGGCCGCCCCTGCGCCACGACCACCGCGTGCGGGCCGACCGGCGACGCGGAGGCCTGCGGACGGCGGTGGAGGCCGCCGTCGCGGACCGTGTACACGGCGTCGGGGGTGCCCGCGAGCCGACGGGGGTCGTGGTCGACGAAGACGACGGCCGTGCCGGCGGCCGTGCGCTCGGCGACCGCCCGCTCCAGCTCGGCCCGCGCGTCGGTGTCCAGACCGGTCCACGCCTCGTCCAGGACGAGCAGTTCGGGCTCGGCGAGGAGGGCCTGGGCGACGGCGATCTTCTGGCTGGTGCCCTTCGACAGCCGGGACATCGGGGTGCGGGCGTGGGCGGCGGCCCCGAAGCGCTCCAGCCACTCGACGGCGGCCCGCCGCGCCGCGCCGCGGCCGAGGCCGTGGACGGTGCCGAGGTGGGTCAGGTAGCCGGTCGCGGTGAAGGGAAGGGCGGCGGGGAAGCGTTCGGGTACGTAGGCGGTACGGGGCCGGCCGGTGATCCGGCCCTCCGACGGGGCGTCGATGCGGGCGAGGAGACGGAGGAGGGTGGACTTGCCGGTGCCGTTGGCGCCCTCGACGCGGGTCAGGGTGCCCGGCGCGAGGGACAGGTTCACGGCGCGGAGGGTCCACGGGCCGCGGACGCCGTAGCGGCGGCCCACGTCGTCGAGACGTACTGCGCGTTCCATGGGGGGCATCCTCTCGTACGCGCGTGCAGGTACCCTGCGCCACGTGAGTGACAGCCCCTTCCACACCGAGCCGAACCCGCGTGACCGGGCTCAGCAGTTCGTGTTGCCCCTCGTCGTCCGGCTGGAGAAGGCCGAGCCGCCCGCCCGGACCGACGCCCTGGAGACCGCCGCCCGTGCCGTGCTCGTGATGCTCAGCGACGCACGGTCGCTGGGGGACGGGGAGTGGGCGCGGGCGATGCGGGACTGGCAGGACGCGCGGATCCGCAAGGTCGTGCGGCGGGCCCGCGGGGCCGAGTGGCGGCGGGCCGGGACACTGCCGGGGATCACGGTGACCGGGAAGGCGGCGGAGGTGCGGGTGTTCCCGCCCGTGCCGCTTGACGGATGGCCCAAGGAGTTGGCGAAGCTCCAGGTGTCCGGAACCGATCTCGACGATCCGGAGCCTCCGCCGGCGGCCGACCCGGGAGCGCCGGTGCTGTGGATGAGCCCCGAGGTGGAGATGTCGGCGGGCAAGGCGATGGCGCAGGCCGGGCACGGGGCGCAGCTCGCCTGGTGGGAACTGACGGACGAGCAGCGGACGGCGTGGCGCGAGGCCGGGTTCCCGCTCGCGGTGCGCACGGCGCGGCCGCGGCGGTGGCGGGAGCTGACCGCCGGCGGGCTGCCGCTGGTGCGGGACGCGGGGTTCACCGAGATCGCGCCCGGGAGCTGCACCGTCGTCGCCGACCATCCGGCCCTGCGCTGACGCCGGCCGCCGCCGAACCTCAAATGTTGCTCTGAAGGAGCGCGGCGGGCGGTTCGGGTCGGGACGGCGGGGTCATATCCCCGTCACCACGGAGGGGGCCGGATGGAGGAGGGGACCATGACGCGACTCGGGACGGGAATCGGCTGGCGGCCGGAGATCGCGGACGCCGTGGAGCGGATGCCGGGAGTCGACTGGGTGGAGGTCGTCGCCGAGAACGTCTGCCCCGGGCATCTCCCCGACTCCCTGCTGCGGCTGCGCGAGCGTGGGGTCACCGTGGTCCCGCACGGCGTCTCGCTGGGGCTCGGCGACGCGGACCGGCCCGACGAGGGGCGGCTGACGGCGCTCGCGGAGCGGGCCGAGGCGCTGGGCGCGCCACTGGTCACCGAACACATCGCGTTCGTCCGGGCGGGCGGCGCGCTGACCGCCTCGCCGCGGCTGGAGGCCGGGCATCTGCTGCCGGTGCCGCGCACCCGGGACGCGCTGGACGTGCTGTGCGAGAACGTGCGCATCGCCCAGCAGGCGCTGCCGGTTCCGCTCGCCGTGGAGAACATCGCCGCGCTGCTCGCCTGGCCGGGCGAGGAGATGACGGAGGGCCAGTTCCTGTACGAGCTGGCCGACCGCACCGGAGTGCGCCTGCTCATCGACGTCGCCAACCTGCACACCAACCACGTCAACCGGGGCGAGGACCCGGCCAAGGCGCTCGCCGAACTGCCGTTGGAGGCCATCGCGTACGTCCATGTCGCGGGCGGCTTCGAACGGGACGGCGTCTGGCACGACAGCCACGCCCACCCGGTGCCCCGCCCGGTCCTGGACGTGCTCACCGACCTCGCCTCCCGGGTGTCCCCGCCGGGAGTGCTGCTGGAGCGCGACGAGAACTTCCCCGAACCGGCGGAACTGGAGCGGGAGTTGGCCACGATCCGGGAGGCCGTGGAGATCGGCGCCCGGATGCGGGGCGGTGCGGCGGGCGGTGCGGTCGCGCCCTCCCGGGCGGCCGAGGCGCCGGTCGACGAGGCGACCCGCCAGCGTCTCGGTCTCTCCCAGGCCGCCCTGCTGTCCGCGCTGGTCGCCGGGACGCCGGTGCCCGAGGGGTTCGACCGGGTCCGCGTCGGGGTGCAGGCCCGGGCACTGGCCGCCAAACGGGCGGACGTGGTGGCGAAGGTCGCCCCCGAGCTGCCGGTGATCCTCGGCCCCGGCTACCGGCCCGCGTTCCTCGCCTACGCCCAGGCCCACCCGATGCGCGCGGGCTACCGCCGGGACGCCCTGGACTTCGCCGAGCGGGTCCTGCTCGGTGGCGGCCTCGCGGAGGGCCGGGCCCGGCGCGAGCTGCGGCGGTGGTGGCTGGACCGCTCGGGGCCGGCACCGAAGCCGCGCTCGCGGCTGGGGCGCATGGGACGCGCGCTGGTCGGGCGGTGACCCCACCACCGCAACCGGACCACCCCCACGAGCCGCGAACCGCCGCCGCGGTGACCGGACCACCCGGTGCCGACACCGAGACCGCGCCCACGACCCGGGCGGACGGCACACGCACCGGCCGGGCGATGACACACCACCGCAACCGGGCCACCCCCACGAGCCGCGAACCGCCGCCGCGGTGACCGGACCACCCGGCGACACCGAGACCGCGCCCACGACCCGGGCGGACGGCACACGCACCGGCCGGGCGATGACACACCACCGCAACCGGACCACCCCCACCCCGGCCCGGGAAGCAGTCCGGAACCCCGCCCGAGCGGCCCGCCCGGGTGCGGCGCGGCGGCCCCCGTCGGGCGGCCCCCGCCCCGTGCGGCGCAGGGACCCGCCGGTCCGGCCGGCCGCGAGCTGCGGCGCTCGCGGCCGCAGGAGCCGGGCCGCCCGCTCGGGTGCCGTCACGCCTCGTCGACGCCGAGCACGCGAGGGGGCCCCACCTCCACTCCCGCCAGACGCACCCGCAACCCCGGTATCTCCCGGTGCGCCGGGCGCGGGGCGAGCAGCGCGGTGAGGGAGTTCTCCAGGCCGGTCACGTCGTCGACGCAGTGGACTTTGTCCAGGGTCCGGGGTCTCTGGTCCCGGGACAGCAGTTGCCGGGCCGTCCAGCGGCCGTCGGCACGGCGGGAGCGGGCGACCGCCACCGGGTCGACGACCGTGCAGTCGAAGCCGACCAGCACGGGCAGGGCCCACGCTTCGTCCGTCGTCGCCAGTTCCCAGCGGACCGTCACGCGCACGTCGCGCCGGGCGTCGACCAGGGTCACGGCGCCGGCCCGCGCGGGGGCGGCCGCGGCGGTGCCGTACACCCCGTCGGTCTCGTGCACCAGGACCACGCCAGCACCCGCCGTCAGCGGCCGGCAGCGCTGCCTCCACCGGTTCCACGGGTGGAACGGGCCCAGCTCGCGGTGGCCGAGCACCGGGTAGCGAGGGTTCATCGGACGGCCCTTCCCGTGCTGTCGGGTCTCAGTACTGCAGTGCGGTCGCCACGTCCCGGCCGATGCATTCGACGGCGGCCAGGTCGAGGCCGTAGTGCACGTACCGGCCGTGGCGCTCCACGCGCACCAGACCGAGGCCGCGCAGGACCCGGAGGTGACGGGAGACCTGCGGACGGGTCATCGACAACCGGTCGGCCAGATCGGCGGTGGTCATCGCCTGGCGCGCGATGAGCCGGCACAACCGCACCCGGCGCGGGTCGGTGAGCGCCAGCATGCGACTGCGGGCCAGGGTGACGCCGACCTCCGGACCGTCCACGGGGAAGTGCACCACGGGCGGCAGGCGCGGCTCGTCCTTGACGAGCAGGTGCGGTGCGCCGAACCGGGTGGGGATGAGCAGGAGCGGCGTACGGGCCGGGTTGATCACCGTGTGGTGCACCTTGTCGAGGACGACACGGGCCGGTCCGGCCGGGCGGACGCCGGAGGGGCTGAGCGACAGCAGGGCCGCGACCGGGCCCTCGTCCGCGAGCCGCTGCCGTACGCGGTGGGCGGCCCGGGCCAGTTCGGGCTCGGTGCGGGCCCACAGGTCGTCGAAGAAGACCCGGCGGCACAGCCCGAGGAAGTCGACGAGGTCGGCCCGCAGCCGCTCCGGGTCGCGCAGCAGGTCCTCGGCGAGGGCGGGGTGCGGGTCGGGCAGGGCGCAGGCCGCCTGACGGAGTGTCCGGGCCTGCGCCGGGTCGTGCAGCACCCGGGTGAAGTCGAAGCCGCGGTAGCCGCTGGCGCAGGTGTACGCCGTGAGTTCGGCGAAGAGGTCCGGGGACAGGGCCGGCAGCGGCGCGTCCAGGCCCGGGTAGAAGCCCCGCCAGCGCAGCGCCGTCCACAGCGGGGCGAAGCGGCGCAGTCCGGCGCGGAAGGCGGGCGGTCCGGCGGTGGTGGTCCGCTCGGCCCAGGACGCGTGCTCCGCGTGGTGGGCGTACTCCGTCAGCACGTGCAGGCTCGCGGCGAGTTCCGCGGCCGGGGACACCGCCACCGTGAAGCGGTCGGGGGCGGCCCCCTCCAGCACGATCACGACCGACATGGGCGGGAGTGTAGGCGCTCACGCCGTCGCGTCCGGGTCCGAGCCCGCGGCGAACTCCGCCCGGGCCGCCTCCAGCAGCCCGGGGTGGGTGAGCGCCTCGACGACCACGGCGGCCAGTCCGGTCGCGGCGACCTGGGTGCGGTCGTGGGCGAGGGGCGTCGCCGCGGCCTCGCGCATCGCCTCGGAGTGGGCGGGGGTGCCGGGCTCGGCGATCTGGACGTACGGGTGGATGACCGGCATCAGCAGGGAGAGGTTGCCGATGTCGGAGGAGCCGGCGGGGCTGTCGGGGTCGAAGGGGCCGATGTCCGCGCCCAGGGCGCGCACCGCCGCCTCGAACCGCTCCCCGAGCACCGCGTTGTTGCGGCGCTCCGCGTACAGCGGGCCGGTCTCGGTGACCTCCGCGCGGGTCCCCGTGGCGAGCGCGGCGCCCTCGGCCGCGGCCCGCACCCGCTCGACCAGCGCCCGGGCGGAGGCGGCCGTGCGGTCGCGGACGTAGAGGTCCACGGCGGCGTGGGCGGGCACCACGTTCGGCGCCTGCCCGCCGTCGGAGACGATGCCGTGCAGGCGGGCGGTCGGCGGGACGAACTGCCGCAGCGTGTCGAGGGCGGCGAGGAAGAGCTGGGCCGCCGCGAGCGCGCTGCGTCCCCGCCACGGCGAGACGGAGGCGTGGGCGCTGACCCCGCTGAACGCGATCCTCAGGTGCGCCGCCGCGAGGCCGGGCCGGCCGGTCAGCCAGCGGTCGCCGGGGTGGAACATCACGGCAGCGTCGACGCCGTCGAAGACCCCGGCCTCCGCAAGCCGCACCTTGCCCGCGCCGCCCATCTCCTCGCCGGGCGTGCCGATCACGGCGACCGTGCCGGGGTGCGCGGGCAGGGCGCGCGCGACGGCGATCGCGGCGGCGGCGCCCCCGGCGGCGATGAGGTTGTGGCCGCAGCCGTGGCCGACGCCCGGCAGCGCGTCGTACTCCGCGAGGACGGCGACGAACGGGCCGGGCGTCGCGCCCTCGTGCACGGCCACGAACGCCGTGTCGAGGCCGCCGGCCGGCGCGGTCACCGTGAAACCCTCCTCGCCGAGCCAGCGGGTCAGCACCCGCTGGGCGTGGAACTCGGCGAACTTCAGCTCGGGACGCCCGTGGACGGCGAGGCTGACGGCGTCCATCCGGGGCCGCAGCACGGCGAGTTCGGCGGACAGGGCGGACAGGTCGTTCGGGTCGGGCGAGGTGGGCAGGGCGGACGAGGTGGGCAGGGCGGACGACATGGGGGCTCCCGTCTTCGAGGTGCGGACGACGTGACGTCGACGCGACGGTGACGAGACTGCGGCCGTCACGACCGGGATGGGGCCGGATTACCGCGGGGACGGCAATCGTGGGCCGGGGGCCTCGGGCCCGGGACCGTGGCACCCGGGTTCCGGGGAGCGGAGTGACGCCGCAGTAATATGTCGGTCCCGCACCCGAAGCGCACTGGTGTGCGGTGCCGTGAGCAGGAGGCACCATGCGACCGCGACCCCCGATCCAGGGCCGAGGCATCTTCAGCGGTACCGGGCTCATCGTGGCGGGCCTGGCCGCGACCCTCGTGGCCCTGGTCCTTCCGCTCTGGTCGTACGAGGACCCGCCCGCGACGACCGTGGACGTGCTGAACGCGGAGACGACGGTGGCGACGCTGTACGGGCCGCTGACCGGACTCGACCGGGACTTCCTCACCAAGGTGCGCCTCGCCGGGCTGTGGGAGCTGCCGGCCGGGCGGCAGGCGCAGACGAAGGGCACCACCGAGGCCGTACGGACGGCGGGCCGGCACCTCGTGGAGGGGCACGCCTTCCTGGACGAGCGGGTGCGCACCGTCGCCGCGCAGCTCGGGGCGGCGCTGCCGAGCGAGCCCAGCGAGCAGCAGAAGAGCTGGCTCGAGGAGCTGGACGCGGCACAGGGCGTGGACTACGACCGGAAGTTCGCCAACGTCCTGCGCCTCGCGCACGGGCGGGTGTTCTCCGTCGTCGCCCAGGTGCGGGCCGGCACCCAGAACGCGCTGGTGCGCGGGCTCGCCGACGACGCCAACACCACGGTCCTGGACCACATCAGGGTCCTCGAGGCCACCGGGTACGTCGACTTCGCCGCCCTGGCGAGGGACCTGACGGCCGCCGGCCCGTCCTCCGCGACGGGCGGCTCCGCCTCACCGGTCCCGGGGGCCGGCCCCGGGAAGGTCGTCCCGCTCGTGCCGGTCCCGCCCTCGCCCACCCCGGACTACACCCTTCCGCCCGCGGCGACCGGGCCGCCGCCCGCGCGGGACGGTTCCTGAGGACCGGCCGGCGGACGCGCCCTCGGGCCGCCGACGCGCCGTCAGTCGGGCAGGCTCGGGCGGTCGGACTCGGCGGGCCGTCGGACGCGGAGATCCTCGTACGACGGCGGGCCGTCGGACGCGGGGATCCTCGTACGCGTCGGGTCGTCAGGCTCAGGGACCCACGGACGCGTTGGGCCCTCGGACTCCGGGGGCCTTGAACTCAGGACTTCGGGACGCGTCGGGCTCGCGGACGCCTCGGGCCTCGGACGCGTCGGGCACGTCGGGCCGTCGGGCTCAGGGGCCCTCGGGCTCGGGAACCTGAGTTGCCTGGCACCCTCGTCCGGGTGGAGGTGCAGCCGTGCTCCCGCCGGGCCCCCCACCGGACCGCGTCTCCTGGAGACCCTCCCCCGCCGCGCGCCGCGACGACCGCAGCACCTGTTCGGGACTCCGTCGCCGTCCACGGGGATCCGCGCCACCGGCGGACCGAACCCGCGTGCGACTCTCGCGCACCGGGAGCCCTGCCGACGGGCGTGAGGGCCCCTCGGGTGGCGCACAGGGGGCATGGGGACCGACACCCGCCCACGGTGCTTGCCTTGACCGACCGGCACACCAAACATCCCTTCTGTCGCCGCCGCGCACCGAAGGGACCCCCGATGAGAGCTTCCGTCCTCCACCCGGCCGTCGGAGCCCTGCTCCTGACGTCCCTCTGTGCCGGTCCGGCGGTCGGGGCGCCGGACACGGGCAGGCCGTCCGGCGTCGCGGTGGCCGCGGCCCGCGCCGCCGCCGAGGGGATCGACTTCGGACCGTGCGCGGACGCCCGCGAGGTGCCCGGCAGCATGCGGTGCGGCACGGTCGGCGTCCCCCTCGACTACAGCCGGCCGAACGGTACGCAGATCGAACTGACCGTCAGCCGGGTGCCCGCCACCCATCGCGACCCGCGCAACAGCAAGCGCCGGGTGCCCAGGCAGGGCGCGCTGGTGTTCAACCCGGGCGGACCGGGCGCCTCCGGGCTGTACTTCCCGCTGGCCGGTCTGCTGCCGCAGTGGCAGCGCATCGGCGCCGCCTACGACCTCGTCGGCTACGACCCGCGCGGGGTCGGCCGTTCGGCACCGCTGTCCTGCCAGGACCCCGCCCGGTTCCTCGAGGGCCCCTCACCGGCGCCGACGCACCCCTCGGAGGCCTACAAGAGGGAGCGCATCGCGCGGGCGAAGGCGTACGCGCGCGGCTGTGCCCAGCGGACGGGCGACGCGCTGCGGCACTACACCTCGCTGAACAACGCCCGGGACCTGGACGTCGTGCGGGCCGCGCTCGGGGAGAAGCGGCTGACGTTCATGGGGGCCTCGTACGGCACCTACTTCGGGGCGCTGTACGCGACGCTGTTCCCGGGCCACGTGCGGCGGATGGTGTTCGACGCGGCGGTGAACCCCGATCCCGCGCAGATCTGGTACCGCAACAACCTCGCGCAGTCGGTGGCGTTCGAGAGCCGCTGGGCGGACTTCCGGCAGTGGGCCGCCCGCCACCACGGCGTGTACGGACTGGGCCGGACGCCGGAGGCGGTGCTGCGCAGCTACGAGCGGGCGCGGGCCCGGCTGGCCGTCGAGCCGGCCGGCGGGAAGGTGGGGCCGGGCCAGTTGCAGGGCGCGTTCCTGCAGGCCGGCTACTACGACGACTACTGGCCCTCGCGTGCCGAGGCGCTGTCGGCGTATCTGAAGGGCGACGCCGAGCCGCTGATCGGGTTGGCCGCGCCGCTCGCCGAGGCCGCGGCGGAGGCGGAGAACGCGCACGCCGTCTACACGGCCGTCGAGTGCAACGACGCCCCCTGGCCGACGGACTGGGCGGTGTGGGACCGGGACAACACCCGGCTCGCGCGGGTGGCGCCCTTCGAGACCTGGGACAACGTGTGGGCGAATCTGCCGTGCGCGTACTGGCCGGCGCCCCGGCAGAAGCCGCTGGACGTGCGGACCGGGCCGGGCGAGCTGCCGCCGACGCTGATCCTGGCCGCCGAGCGGGACGCCGCCGCGCCCTACGACGGGGCGCTGGAGATGCACCGGCGGCTGACCGGCTCGGTGCTGGTGACCGAGCGGGACGCCGGCACCCACGGCATCGCGGGCGGCCCGAACGCCTGTGTCAACGGCCACCTGGAGGCGTACCTGCTGGAGGGCCGCCTGCCGGTGCGGCGCGCGGCCTGCGCACCGCACCCGGAGCCGAGCCCGGCGGACCGCCCCACCACGGCGGACCGCCCCGAGAGGGCGGCGGTGCCGGCGGCGAAGGGCTGATCAGGCGAGGCCTTCGACCAGTTCGGCGACGGACTTGCGCCGGCCGGTGAAGAACGGCACCTCCTCGCGGACGTGCATCCGGGCCTCGGAGGCGCGCAGGTGACGCATGAGGTCGACGATGCGGTACAGCTCGTCGGCCTCGAAGGCCAGCATCCACTCGTAGTCGCCGAGGGAGAACGAGGCGACCGTGTTGGCGCGCACGTCCGGGTAGCCGCGGGCCATCTTGCCGTGGTCGGCGAGCATGCGACGGCGGTCCTCGTCGGGCAGCAGGTACCAGTCGTAGGAGCGCACGAACGGGTAGACGCTGACGTAGTCGCGGGGCGTCTCGTCGGCGAGGAACGCCGGGATGTGGGAGCGGTTGAACTCGGCGGGGCGGTGCAGCGCCATGTTCGACCAGACGGGCGTCAGCGCGCGGCCCAGCCGGGTGCGGCGGAAGAGGTTGTACGCCTCCTGGAGCTGGTCGCTGGTCTCCGCGTGCCACCAGATCATGAGGTCGGCGTCGGCGCGCAGACCGGACACGTCGTAGGTGCCGCGGATCGTCACGTCCTTGGCGGCGAGCTGGTCGAACAGCTCCTGGACCTCGTCGGCGTAGCCGGTGCGGTCCTCGGGCAGCACGTCCTTCAGCCGGAAGACGGACCACAGCGTGTAGCGGATGACCTCGTTGAGGTCCTTGGCCAGCTTGCCCTTGTTGGGGATCCGGCCGGGCTCGGTGGTGGGGGCGTCGTCACTCATGGTTCTCATTCTCCCGCTCCGCCGTGCAGGCTCTGCACCGGGTGGGCGGTGAGTTCCCGCACGGCGCGCAGGTCACCACCGATCTGGTCGACCGCCGCGTGGGCGCTCGCCACGCACGCCGGGATGCCCACGCCGTCGTAGGCGGCACCGCAGAGGGCGAGTCCGGGAAGCGCGGCGACGTGTTCGCGGACGCGGGCCACGCGCGCGTGGTGGCCGACCGGGTACTGGGGCAGGCCGTCGGTCCAGCGGGTGACGCGGGTCGCCAGGGGCGTGGCGGTGAGGCCGGTGGCCGCCTCCAGATCCCGCCGGGAGACGTCGACGAGGTGGTCGTCCCCGCGCCCGAGGATCTCCGTCTCGCCGTACCGCCCGACGGAGGTGCGCAGCACGACCACCTCCGGGTCCTCGTCGCCGATCCAGCCCCACTTTTGGGAGGCGAACGTCGACGCCTTGATGGTACGGCCGTCGACGGGCGGGACGAGGAAGCCGCTGCCGTCGGGCAGGGACACCTCGGCGCGGCGGTAGGCGAGGGTGACCAGCGCCATCGAGGCGTACTCGACGGCGCGCAGCTCGGCGGCGGCAGCGGGCGACTCGGCGGCGAGCAGCGCGGCGGCGGCGGGCGCGGGGACGGCGACGACCACCGCGTCGGCGTGCAGGACGCGGTCCCCGGCGACGACCCGCCAGGCCGTTCGGTTCCCGGCGGACGGGGTCGTCCGGCGCAGCTCCGTCACGGGGGCGCCGGTCACGATCTCGCCACCCCGTGCGCGCACCGACTCCGCGACCGCGAGCGGCAGCGAGCCCACGCCGCCCTCGATGCCCATGAACACCGGCCCGGTCTGCGCGTTCGCGGCGGCCTCGGCCTGGAGGTCGCGGACGGCCTCGGTCAGGGAGGTGTGGGTGCGGGCGGCCCGGAAGAGCTGCGGGACCGCCGAACGCATCGAGATGCGGTAGGCGTCACCGGCGTAGACCCCGCCCAGCAGCGGCTCGACGAGACGGTCGACGACCTCACGCCCGAGGCGCGCCGCCACGTACTCCCCGACCGCCACGTCCTCGCCGAGCTCGGTGGGGGGCAGGTCGGCGTCGCGCCCGATCCGGGCCAGACCCTCCTCGGACACCACGCCGGCCAGGGCGGAGGCGGTGCCCGGGACGCCCATGACGTGGCCCTTGGGCATGGGCCGCAGGGCGTCGCGGGTCCAGAGCGAGGCGGTGGCGGTGGCGGGCGGCTGAAGACGGTCGGCGAGGCCCACCTCACGGGCGAGGGCCACCGCCTCGGGGCGGCGGGCCAGCATCGACTCGGCGCCGAGGTCGACGCGGACGCCCGCGATCTCGCCCGGCAGCAGCTTGCCGCCGACCCGGTCGGACGCCTCCAGCACGGTCACCCGCGCGCCGCGCGCCAGCAGCCGGTGGGCGGCCGCCAGGCCCGCGATCCCGGCTCCGACGACGACGGCGTGCCCCGTGCTCGTACCCGTTGCGCTCATGACCCCACTCTCCCAGACCCCACCGACGCTCCCGCCGCGCCCCGGTGTCCGGTCCGCGTCCCGACCGTGACCTCATCGGAACCGTTTTCCCCCAACGTCCCGCCCCGCTCGGGCGTCGAAGAGACGTCAGTGGTCCGACGACCCTCGGGGGGAACGCCCGCATGCGCACACGACGCACACCCTGCACCTCACCCACACGCCGTCCGCCGCGGCCGGTCCACGCCCTGGCGGCGGTCCTGCTCGCCGCCGGTCTCGCCCTCGCCGGGTGCGGCGCCGGCGACGACAGGGGGGCCGGCTCCACAGCACAGGACAAGGCCGCCGCCGGGGAGGCGCACGCCGGTGCCGCCGAGGCGGCCGAGGGGGGCGCGGCCGGCTCGGCCGCGGGCGACGCCAAGCCCGGCGCCGCACCGAAGCTCCCCGTGAACCGGATCATCCGTACGGCGTCCCTGACCGTGCAGGTCAAGGATGTGGGCAAGGCGCTCGACCGGGCCCGCGCCACCACCGCCGCCGCGGGCGGCTACGTCGGCGACGAGACCACCACCCGCGACGAGGACAGCGGCGAGCAGACCCGTGTCGTCCTGCGCGTCCCCGTCGAGCGGTACGACACCGTCCTCAACGACCTCCAGGGCTCCGGCAAGCTCCTGGAGCGCACGGCGAAGGCGCAGGACGTCACCGACCAGGTCGTGGACGTCGAGAGCCGCATCACCTCGCAGCGCGCCAGTGTCGCCCGGGTCCGCGCGCTGATGGACCGGGCGACCCAGCTGAGCGACGTCGTCACCCTGGAGGGCGAGTTGAGCCGCCGCCAGGCCGACCTGGAGGCGCTGCTCGCCCAGCAGGCGTCCCTGAAGGACCGCACCAGCTTGGCGACCATCACGCTGACGCTGTCGGCGACGCCGGTGGAGGACGAGCCGCAGGACGACGACCCGGGGTTCGTGGACGCGCTGTCCGGCGGCTGGGACGCGTTCGTGACGACGCTGCGGTGGATCGCCGTCGTGTGCGCCGCGGTGCTGCCGTTCGCCGCGGCGGGCCTGGTGCTGCTGCTGGTGTGGCTGCGGCTGTTCGGCGGCCGGCGCCGGACGCGGCTGATCCGGAGTCGGGTCCGGACGCGGCCGGATGAGCCCGGGCAGGAGTGAACCGCGGCTGCCCTCAGGGGTCCTCGCACGATGAGCGCCTGATCAGACGGGCAGGGTGCGAGCACCCCTCAGGGGTCCTCGCACGGTGAGCGCCTGGTCAGGCCCAGTGGTCCGGTGCCGTGCATCGCACGGCACCGGAGAGTCCCTGTAGCGGAGCTACCGGGGCTTTCCGGCAGCGCGGCGAGGTGCGGTGCCAGGCCGCGCGGCCCAGGCGGGCAGGGTGCAAGGACCCCTTAGCGTGTTCGCATGAGCATGAGCGACAGCGGGCGCGGCACGGGTCAGGGGCGTGAACGGCTGGTGGTGATCGGCGGGGACGCCGCGGGCATGTCCGCGGCGTCCCAGGCCCGCCGGCTGAAAGGGCCCGGGGAACTGGAGATCGTGGCCTTCGAGCGCGGGCACTTCACGTCTTTCTCCGCGTGCGGCATCCCGTACTGGGTGGGCGGCGACGTCACGGAGCGGGACGACCTGATCGCCCGCACCCCCGAGGAGCACCGCGCGCGGGGGATCGACCTGCGCCTGCGTACCGAGGTGACCGAGATCGACGTGGCCGGGCGGCGGGTACGCGCGCGTGACGTCGACTCCGGGGCGGAGTCCTGGACGTCGTACGACAAGCTCGTCGTCGCGACGGGTGCGCGTCCGGTCCGGCCGGACATGCCGGGGGCCGACGCCGAGGGTGTGCACGGCGTGCAGACGCTGGACGACGGGCAGGAACTGCTCGACACGCTCACGCGCACGCGTGGCCGGCGGGCCGTGGTCGTGGGCGCCGGCTACATCGGCGTGGAGATGGCCGAGGCGCTGATCAAGCGCGGTTTCCGGGTGACGGTCGTCAACCGCGGCAGCGAGCCGATGTCGACCCTCGACCCGGACATGGGCCGGCTGGTGCACGAGGCCATGGAGGGCCTGGGCATCACGATGGTCGACGACGCCGAGGTGACCGAGGTGCGCACCGGGGAGGACGGCCGGGTCCGGGCGGTGCTCACCGAGGACGCCGAGTACCCGGCGGACGTGGTGGTCCTGGGCATCGGCGTCCGCCCGGAGACCGCGCTCGCCCGGGCCGCGGGACTGCCCCTCGGTGCCCACGGGGGCCTGCTGACGGACCTGGGGATGCGGGTGCGCGGCCACGAGGACATCTGGGCGGGCGGTGACTGCGTCGAGGTCCTCGACCTGGTCTCCGGCCAGGAGCGGCACGTCCCGCTCGGCACCCACGCCAACAAGCACGGCCAGGTCATAGGCACCAACGTGGGCGGCGGCTACGCCACCTTCCCCGGGGTCGTCGGCACGGCCGTCAGCAAGGTCTGCGACCTGGAGATCGCCCGCACCGGCCTGCGCGAGAAGGACGCCCGCAGGGTCGGCCTGCGGTACGAGACGGTCACCGTCGAGTCCACCAGCCGCGCCGGCTACTACCCCGGCGCCTCCCCGATGACGGTCAAGATGCTCGCCGAACGCCGCACCGGCCGTCTGCTGGGCGTCCAGATCGTCGGCAGGGAGGGCGCGGGCAAGCGCGTCGACATCGCGGCGGTGGCCCTGACGGCCGGCCTGACGGTGGAACAGATGACGGCCCTGGACCTGGGGTACGCCCCGCCCTTCAGCCCGGTGTGGGACCCGGTACTGGTGGCGGCGAGAAAGGCGGCCGCGAAAGTTCGGGGGGACGGGTAGCCGTCGGGGGGCGAGGGAGCCGTGCGACACGCCACGACGCCGCCCGCAGCCGTCCTCGCACCCCCACGCCCCCGACGCGGCCCGCGCGCCTACGCCGTCCCGCTGAGCCGCGGCAGGGCCGACACCGGCGCCGCGGCCGGCTGCTCGGCGGGCTTGGCGTGCGCGGCGGTCGCGGCCCGGGACCGCAGCCGGTGGCTGACGGCCTCGTCGAGCGTCACCGGCCGCTGCATCTGGGAGGCCAGCCTGCCCGCTTCCTGGCCGAGCCGCGCCACGTCCTCCCAGGGGAGGCGGATCACGAGCGAGAGCTCCGCCTCGCCGTCGGGCGTCGCGTGCATGGCAGGGGTAACCCGGTCGTTCATCGCCTGTTTCCTCACGTCGTCCCCGCGGCCCGCCTTCCCCGGACCGCGGGCGGTTGCCGGTTCATACGCGTCCGCGGACACCGGCGTTCACCGATTCGCCGAACGGATCGGGGGCAGTACTTCCTTGTGGTCATCCCCGTCCATGACGTGAACCCCGCACGCGGCACCCCGGTGGTGACGTACGCGCTGATCGCCGCGAACGTCTTCGTGTTCCTGTTCATGCCCGGCCTGTCCGGTTCGGTGGCCGGCGACAGCGCGCTGGCGCAGACGTGTCATCTGCACGCGTTCCTGGAGCACTACGCGGCCGTCCCGCGCGAACTGGTCCACGATCAGCTGCCGCGGCTGGTCCCCACCGGTGAGGTGCGCGACGGAGCCTGTCTGCTGGGCCCGCCGGGCTACGACAAGTCCCCGGCGCTGAGCGTCCTGACCGCGATGTTCCTGCACGGCGGCTGGCTGCACCTGCTGGGCAACATGCTGTTCCTGCTGATCTTCGGCAACAACATCGAGGACCGCATGGGCCACGTCCGCTTCGCCCTGTTCTACGGGGCCTGCGGGTACGCGGCGTCGTACGGCTTCGCCCTGCTGAACGCCGACTCGAGCGACCCGCTGATCGGCGCCTCGGGAGCGATCGCCGGCGTGCTGGGCGCCTACCTGGTGCTGTATCCGAAGGCCCGGGTGTGGGTCCTCGTGCCCTTCCTGATCTTCCTGCCGCTGCGGCTGCCGGCCTGGCTGGTGCTGGGCTTCTGGTTCGTGCTCCAGGCGGTGTACTCCTCCGGCGAGGGCGTCTCCGGCGGGGGCACGGTGGCCTACGCGGCCCACGTCGTGGGCTTCCTCGCCGGCATGCTCCTCGCCTGGCCCCTCAAACCGGGCACCCCGGCACCCCCGGAACCGCGCGGGCTGCTGTTCGGACGGCGGGCGCGGCCGGGCTGGTGAGCGTCGGGCGGGAGCGCCCGGGGCGGCGGGCCGTGGTGCCGCCGGCGGCGCGGGAGGACGGGTGTCGAGGTGCCCGGTCCCGGAGCCGCCGGCGGCGGGTCGGCGGCGGTCGCCGCGCCACGGGGGGAGCGCGCCGGTCCGTCCGCCGGTCGGGGGTCCATCAGGCCGTTGATGCGACCCCCGGTAACACTGTGCCCGCGTCCGCTCGAAACCCGCTGGGGCCGCCGCCCGTCCCGGCCGGGTCGCGACGGCGTCGTGCTGGTCCCCCGCTCCAGCGGTCTTCGAGGCGCGCGGCCTAGCTTCGGGGCCCGGCAGACGAGCGGAGGGAGGCCCCGGGGGTGCGCAGGGTGCGGACGTGGCTGCGGCGGGTGTGGCACGACATGGCGGTGGGGCTGGTCGCCGTGGGGCACTGCTTCGGCGCCCCGACCCCGCCCGAGTGCTACGGCTTCGCCCCGTACGTCGTCCCGCCGGCGCTGCCCCCGACGGGGGACGGTGGCCTGCGGGCAGCGGGCCCCGCGGCGGGGCATCCCGAACGTCTGGACCCGACCCCCCTCGCGGAGCTGCCCGCGCACGAGCGCGCGCTGTGGGCCGACCTCGCCGATGTCCGGGAACCGACCGACCCTCGGTGACGACCGGTTGCGCGTCGTCGGCCCGTCGGGAACGGACCGCTCGGAGACGGCCCGTTCGGCGACAGTCCACTCGGGAACCGCCCGTTCGGAGACAGTCCGTTCGGAGACGGACCACTCGGGAACCGCCCCTTCGGCGACAGTCCGTTCGGCGACGGTCCACTCGGGAACCGCCCGTTAGGCGACAGTCCGTTCTGAGACGGTCCGTTCGGGAACGGACCGTTCGGAGACGGCCCGTTCGTCGTCGAGCTTCCCTCGTCGGCCCGCGCCCGGGGGCTCAGCCCCCGTCGCCGGGCTTCGCGAGCGGCCCTTCGGATCCCCCGGAGGCGCCGGTGGCGCCGGGCCCCGCGGGACCGCCCTTTCCGCCCGGGCCGTCGGCATCACCGTGTCCTCCCGGCCCGCCTTGTCCACCCGGCCCGCCGGGACCACCCTGGCCGCCCGGGCCGCCCGGGCCGCCCGGGCCGCCCGGGCCGCCGGGACCGCCGGGGCCGCCGGGACCGCCGGGGCCGCCGGGGCCGCGGGCCGGGAGGCGGGTGTCCTTCAGGAGCAGGGCCAGGACCAGGCCGATCAGCAGGACCGGGACGGCTGAGAGGAAGACGGTGGACATGGCGTTGCCGTAGACCTCCGCCACCGACTCGGCGGTGCGGGGGTCCAGCGACGCGGTCCGCGCCGGGTCCCAGGCGCCCGACACGATCTCGTCCGCCGTGCCCGCGGGCAGCAGGCGCGGCGCCTCGGCGGCCAGCCGGGCGTTGAGGATCGAGCCGAAGACGGTGGCACCGAAGGCCGTGCCCAGGTTCCGGGCGAGCCCCACGGTGGAGGTGCTGACGCCCATGTGCTCCCGGGGCGCCGTGCTCTGCGCGACCAGCGTGGTCACCTGGGACGACAGCCCGACGCCGACGCCCATGACGGCGAGCAGCAGCGCGACGGTCGTGACGCCGGTGTCCTCGGAGGTCAGTGCCATGACGGCGGCGGCTCCCGCGGCCAGCGCGGTGCTCGCCACCGGGAACCACTTGTAGCGGCCGGTCTTCGCGATCACCTGTCCCGCCACGACCGTGGCCACCGCCATGCCGATCATCGCGGGGAGGAACAGCAGACCCGTCCGGGTGGCGCTCACGCCCAGCGCCGCCTGGTAGAAGAGCGGTACGAAGTTGACGCAGCCGAAGAAGGCGAAGCTGACCCCGAACGCCACGGCCACGCAGATGGTGAACGTCCGGTCCGCGAACAGCCCGAGCGGGACGACCGGCTCGGCCGCGGACCGCTCACGGCGCACCCACGCCACCGCCAGCACCACGGCACCGACGCCGAGGGCGAGGACCGTCGGGTCGCCCCAGCCGTCCCGTCCGGCCAGGTCGGTGCCGAGGACCAGGCAGCCGATGAGGAGGCAGAGCAGCGCCGTACCGGCGTGGTCGATGCGCGGCCGGACGGCACGACCCGCGGTGCGCGGCAGGAGGGTGGCGATGCCCGCGAGCGCGAGGAGTCCGAGCGGGATGTTGACGTAGAAGATCCAGCGCCAGCCGAGCTGGTCGGTGAGCACACCGCCGGCGAGCGGGCCCGCCAGGTTGGCGATCACCATGACACCCGCGAACCACCCCTGGTACTTGGCGCGTTGACGGGGCGGCATCAGGTCGCCGAGCACGGAGAAGGCGCTGACCTGGAGCCCGCCGCCGCCCAGGCCCTGAAGGGCGCGGAAGGCGATGAGCTGGCCCATCGAACCGGCGGCTCCACAGGCGGCGGATCCCACGAGGAAGATCACGACGGCGGACAGGTAGACGGCCCGGCGTCCGAACAGATCGCCGAGTTTGCCATAGATGGGCATGGACACGCTGAACGTAAGCATATAGGCCGTGAACGTCCAGCCGTACAGGTTCAAAGCGCCCAGGTCCCCGCTCAGGCTCGGCCCCGCGGTGGCGACGATCGACTGGTCGAGCATCGACATCGCGCTGGTCAGCAGCAGGGAGGCGAGCAGGAGGGGGAAACGGGGCGGCAGTGGAGGGGCAGGTGCGGGGGTGGGGGCGGCTGCTCCGCTCGGGTGGCCCGAGCCGGTGTGCGTCATCGGAACTCCTTGTCAGGGCACATACAGAGCCATATGGCAACTATATGCCCTCAGCACATGATTGCCTTGTGTAGCATACTTCAGCGCAGGCATTCGACGTCGAGGGGGTTCTGAGACAGACGGTGGGTCGCCAGCACCTGTCGAGCGCAGCTCAAGCAGAAGTCAAGGGGCCAACCCCAGGCTCACGAAGAGCATCAGGCCGTGTCAGATGCGATCAACGGGAGGGCCAGTGCTGCAGATCGGGTTACTCGGAACCCTGCAAGTCGTCCACGATGGCGTGCATGTCACGCCATCCGCCCCGAAGGTACGTCAAGTCCTCGCGCTGCTGGCCCTGAGGGCCAACACCACGGTGCCGCTCCATCAACTGGTCGAGGAGCTGTGGGAGGAACGCCCACCGTGCAGCGCCGCCACGACACTTCAGACCTACATCTATCAACTGCGCAAGTTGCCCGGACTCAGCGAGCCACGCCCTTCGGGAGGCGCCGACTGCTCCCCGGCCCTGCTGACCACCCCCGGCGGCTACCGGCTCTCCCTGCCTCAGGGCTGCCTGGACGCCCGGGAGTTCACCGATCTCGCGGCACGCGGGCGACAGGCGATGGAGCGCGGTGCGGTCGCCGAGGCGGCCGAGCTGCTGCACGGGGCGCTCGCCGTGTGGCGGGGCCCCGCTCTCAGTGATCTGGCTCCGGGCCCGATCGTGGGCATCGACGCCCTCCGGCTCGAGGAACAGCGCTACGAGGTGCTGGAGGAGCGGATCGACGCCGATCTCCTCCTCGGCCGCCACCACCGGCTGATCAGCGAACTGACCGGGCTGGCCGCCGACAACCCGACCCGGGAGGGACTGCACGCCAAGCTCATGCTGTCCCTCTACCGGGCGGGCCGACGCCCGGACGCCCTGGAGGTGTTCCAGCGCATCCGCCGGGTCCTCGCACGCGAACTTGGACTGGAGCCGTGTGCGGAGCTCCAGCGCCTGCACCAGCAGGTGCTGGCCGGCGACCGCGGCCTGGACCTGCCCGTGGAGCGCGCCTCCGTGATCGGCGCGCACGCGGCCGTCGCGGACGCCGACCCGCCGGTGACGCTGCCTCCGGACGTGCCGCTCAGAGGACGGGCGACTGAGATCGCCCGGGTCACCCGGCTGCTGACCGAGCAGGGGGGCACGGACCGCGCCCGGTGCGTCACCGTCGCCGGGCCGCCCGGCGCGGGCGTCACGGCCCTCGCGACCGCCGTCGCCCACCGCCTGGGCGACGCGTTCCCCGACGGGCGGCTGTACGTGACCTTCGGCGACCCGGCCGCGCCGCGGACCGTCGAGGACGTGCTGGCGGAACTGCTCGAGGCGGTCGGGTTCCGGCGCTCCGACCTGCCCACGACCAGATCCGGGCGGGCCAGGACGCTCCAGTCCTGGCTCGCCTCCCGACGGGTCCTGCTGGTGGCCGACGACGTGGCGGCGGCGCACCAGGTCACCGATCTGGTCCCGGGCCACGCAGGGTCGGCCCTGCTCGTGGCCGGCTACCGGCGCCTGTGCGGCGGTCAGCTCGGCACACCCGTGGACGTCCCGCCCCTCCACCCGGACGAGTCGGGGGAACTCCTCCTGGAGGCCCTCGGCGGGGACCGCCTGCTGGGCGACGCCTCGGCCCTGCGCCGGATGGTCGACCTGTGCGGCAGCCTGCCCGGCCCAGTCCTGGAGGCCGCCGACCTGCTCGCGCTGCGTCCGCACTGGTCGATGCGCCAGCTCATCGACTGGATGGGCCGGGACCGCCCGACGACGGTCTCGCCGCAGCGCCCGCACCCGTTCCACCACGTCGTCCGGCGCTGCCGGGGTCTCGCCCCGCATCTGCGCGAGATGCTGGGCAAGCTGGCCGGCGCCGGTGAGGACGTGCTCACGGTCGAGAACGCGGCGCTCGTCCTGGGCGGTGACCCGGACGAGACCGAGGAACTGCTCGAGGAACTGGTCGAGTTCCTCCTCCTCGAAGTGGACCTCGTGAGCGACGGCTCGTCCGACCGGTACTTCCAGTACCGGCTCCCGGCCCTGCTGCGGACGGCCCTGCGCGTACCGCTCACCCACGCCGCCGCCTGACCGGTCCACCCCCATGGCTCAGGGGTCCTCGCACTACGAGCGCCTGATCAGGCCGCGCGGTCCGGTGCCGTGCATCGCAAGGCCCGCCGGAGGGGCCTCGTAGCGGAGCTACCAGGGCTCTCCGGCGACGCGGCGAAGTGCGGTACCGGGCCGCGCGGTCCGGGCGGGCACAGGGCAAGGACCCCTCAGGGGCGCCCCTCGGGGCGCCCCTGAGTCATGTCCGGCCCCGGCCCCGCCGACCGACTCCCGCCGACCGGTACTGCGCACCCCTGGGGCGGTCCCGGCCGGTCCAGAACAGCCCCGGGTCCAGGACCACCGCGGCCGGTACCGGCGGTCCCGGCCGGTACCGAACAGCCCCGGGCGGTCCAGAACCACCCCGGTCGGTGCCGGCGGCACCGGCCGGCCCGGGCACCGTCGGCCCGTTCGGCGCCGGGGACACGGCCGCGGCTGCACCGGCGCGCGTTCACGGGCACGGCGTCACCGGTGCCGACCGACCGCGCCCCCTCACGGGCCGTGACCCGCCGGCCCGAGCCCACGGGCCCCGGCCACCGGACCCGGACTCACCGCGCCCCGGCCCACCCGCCCGGATCCCGCGCCCGGGGCCGATCGCCCGGGGCTCACCGACCGGGGGGCGGGGGCTGGGGGCCGGGGGCCGGGGCGCACCGTCCGAGCCCCGAGGTCCGTGCTCATGGGTCCGGGCTCCCCGTCCTCGCCGGCCGCATTCGCCACCGGGCCGGCCCCGGGCGCCCCCTCCCCCACCGGCCGGTCCCGGCGCCCCCCTCCTCAGGGTCCGGGGCGTCCTCCTCACAGGTCCACGGAGTCTCCGTGGGCCAAGAGCCAGGTGTTGACCTGGAGGGCCATCTCCACGTTCATGCGGTGCAGCCAGTCCCGCGCCTCCGCCTCGCCCTCGGCGCCGATGACATGACGTGCCTTGTCCAGGTCCAGCAGCGGCAGCACCGGCGAGGCCGGGTCGGCCAGGACCTCCGCGAACTCCTGGTGCAGGGCCTTGGTGTACGTGCTGTCCTGGCTGACCGGGAAGGGCGCCTTGGGCCGCTCCAGCACCCGCTCCGGCAGCAGGTCCGCGACGGCCGCCCGCAGCAGGCTCTTCTCCCTGCCGTCGAAGGTCTTCATCGCCCAGGGAATGTTGTACGCGTACTGCACCAGCCGGTGGTCACAGAACGGAACCCGCACCTCCAGCCCGGAGACCATGCTGAGCCGGTCGTTGCGTTCCAGCAGCCGGGGCAGCCAGTGGGTCAGGTGGAGATGGCAGATCTCACGGGCGCGACGCTCCTCGGCGTCCTCCCCGGCCAGCCGGGGGATGCCGGCCATGGCCTGCGTGTACCGCTCCGCGTAGTAGGCGCCCATGTCGAGGCGGGCCTTGAAGGCGGGGGCCAGCAGCCCCTGTCCCAGCCCCTCGCGGGTGCCCGGGTGCCACTGCTCGAAGGCGACCCAGGGGAACTGCTCCTCGTACGCCAGGTCGGGAATGTGCACCCAGCTGTAGCCGCCGAAGATCTCGTCGGCGCTCTCACCGGTGAGCGCGACCTTGACATGCCGGCGCACGCCCGCGAACGCCTGGTACGTCGAGGTGTCCATGTCCCCGAACGGGGCGGGGACGTCCTGGGCGCGCAGCACGGCGCGGCGCGCGGTCGGGTCGATCAGGTCCGCCGTGCTGAGTTCGATCTCCAGGTGGTCGGCGCCGATGTGCTCGGCGACGGCCCGCGCGTAGGGGGCGTCGGGGGCGCTGCGCACCAGGTCGGGCTGGAAGTTGTCGCTGTAGCCGCTGTAGGTGACGGTGGCGGTGCGGACCCGGCCGCCGTTCTCGTTCGCCAGGGCGCGGGCGGCGAGGGCGGCGACGGTGCTGGAGTCGAGACCGCCGGAGAGCAGCACGCCCAGCGGGACGTCCGAGACCAGCTCGCGGGAGACGCTGCTCTCCAGCAGCTCGCGCACGGTGCGCACGGTGTCCTCGAGGCCGTCCTCGTGCGGGCGGGCCTCCAGCTGCCAGTAGCGGCGCAGCCGCGCGCCGCCCGGGCCCCAGGTCAGCGTGTGGCCGGGCGGCAGGTCGCGGATGTCCCGGTAGACGCTCTCGCCGGGCGCGCGGGCCATCGAGAACAGCACCCGCAGTCCGTCGAGGTCGACCGCCGGGCTCACCCGCGGGTGGGCCAGCAGCGTCTTGGGCTCGGAGCCGAAGACCAGGCCCTCGGAGGTCAGGGCGTAGTAGAGCGGCTTGATGCCGAACCGGTCCCGGGCCAGCAGCAGCGTACGGCGGCGCGGGTCCCAGACGGCGAAGGCGAACATGCCGTCGAGGCGCTCCACGCACCGCTCGCCCCACTCCAGGTAGGCGTGGAGCACCACCTCGGTGTCGCTGCGGGTGACGAAGCGGTGGCCGAGCCCGCTCAGTTCGGAGCGCAGCTCGCGGAAGTTGTAGACCTCCCCGTTGTAGGCGAGGACCGCGGCCGGCTCCTCGCCGGCCTCCGCCGGGTCGGTCCCGGTCCGTCCGTCGGGGCCGACGGTCATGGGCTGGCGGCCACCGCTCAGGTCGATGACCGCCAGCCTGGTGTGGATCAGTGTGGCCCTGCGGTCCGCCCAGACACCGGAGTCGTCCGGGCCCCGGCAGGCCATCGTCCGCGCCATGCCGGCCGCGACCGCGGGCTCCGGGCCGGCCGGTCCGTCCTCGCGGCCGGCCCAGCCTGCGATGCCGCACATAGGGGTCTCCTTCCGTGGCTGATCGGTGCCTGGCTTCCAAGATCTCCCCCGGCACTCGAATCCCCGTGGAGGGGTGCTGGACCGCCCGGGCCGGCCGCGGGCCGCGTCAGGCGGCCCGGGCGTCCCGGCGGAAGGCGGGGACGAGGATCGCGCCCACCGCCAGGTGCAGGAGCACCAGGGTGGCCCGGTTGCCCGCGCCGAGCCCCTCGCCGAACAGCGGCGCGAAGAGCGAGAGGACGAGCACCAGGAGCGCCACGACGGTCCACACGCCGCGGGCGTGGGTGGTCACCCGCTCCAGCACGGCCAGCAGGGCCCAGCCCAGCAGCGAGACGACCGCCGTGCCGATCAGCACGGCCGGGAGGGCGAGTTCGGTGGTCGTGGTGGAGCCGGGGCCGTCCGGCACCCGCAGGTCGATGTCGAGGAGCGAGTGGGCGACGAGCCAGATCAGTGCGCCGACGGCCACGGTGGCCAGGACGGCGAGCGCTCGGGTGCGCACCGGGGTCGCGGTGCGCGCGGCGGTGGGGTGGGTGGACATCCGTGCCTCCTCGGGGGGCTTCGGGGGATGTGTCGGGCACGACCGCATAATTGCCGCGAGCACATGAATGCCTTTCTCACATAAGTGTTGCACACCCGGGAATGCCTTGGACCACTCATGTGCGAGTAGCCTTCCGACGTGTGAGTGCTGAGGACACCGTGCCGAACAGGACAGACCGCGACAGCGCCCCCGGTGGGGGGGACGAACCGCCCGTGGACCAGGGCGTGCTCAACGCCGTGGAGCTGGCGATGATCCGGATCCGGCGTCGCCAGTCGCGGCGCAGCCTGGCCCGGCCCGTCGTGGAGGGCATGGCCGAACCGCTGGACCTGAACACGCTCGCCGTCATCGACGTGCTCGACGAGGGTTCGAGCGAGAGCGAGCGGGACGTCACCGTCGGGTTCGTCGCGGACCGGCTCGCCATCGACCCCTCGCGCGCCAGCCGGATCGTCGCCGACGCGGTGAGGTCCGGCTTCGTGCGGCGGATCGCCTCGCAGGAGGACGGTCGGCGCAGCTGCCTCAGGCTCACCGAGACGGGCCGGGCCGCCGTGGCCGCCGCCCACCGCACCCGCCAGGACTTCTACTCCCGGGTGCTGGCCGACTGGGACGCGCACGAGCAGCGGGAGTTCGCCCGGCTGCTCGACAAGTTCGTGCTCTCCCTGGACGACGCCGACCGGGGCTGACCGGCCGGGGGCCGTGTCACCGTCCACCGCCTTTCGAGTGGGCTTCGAGGCCGCCCCGGAACGCTGATCGCGCCACGAACCCGCTACCGACGGCGCATCAGAGCCCCGCTGCCGTGGGGCGGACGCGCCTTGTCCTGAAGGAGGCGCGACGGTGAGTACGACAGACCGGACCGGGCGGAACCGGCTAGCGGAGGCTACCGCCCCCGCCCGTCCGCCTGCTCGGGCGGTTCGCCCGGCCCCCGCGGCGGCCGCGGACGCGGGGCCCTCCCCCCGCCCGCCCACGGCCATCGGCTGGGCCTACGCCATGGTGATCGTGGCGACGCTCGCCGCGATCGCGAGCAACGTCTTCGAGATCGCCCACCAGGTCGAGACCGGCGCGGCCGGCGCGGCGACCACCGGCGACCTGGCCCTGACCATCGCTTTCTGTGCCCTGTTCGGCTTCTTCGCGGAGATGCTCCGGGCCGGCCGCCAGTGGGGCCGGGTGCTGCTCACGGTGTTCACCTCCCTGGGCCTGCTCTTCACCGGCCTCGGGCTCGCCCGGCTCGGCGGCCGCCCCCTGGTCGGACCGCTCCAGGCGAGCCTCGCCGTGGCCAGTCTGATCCCGTCCGTCGTCGGCCTCGTCCTGCTCTACGTGCCCTCTGTCAACCGGTGGATGGCGAGCGTGCGCGAGGAGGGCCGGACGATCTCGCAACGCCTGCGCAAGGCGGTCCTCACGGCCCATGTGGCGATCTCGGTCGGCTGGCTCGGGCTGGTGACCGGCATGTTCGCCATGTCGGTGGCGGGCGCCACCACGCACGACGCCGAGCAGCAGGCCTCCATGTACCGCACCATGTCGATGCTCGACGAGATCTTCCTCGGCATGACGAGCATGTTCGCGCTCATCACCGGCATCGTCGTGGGCGCCGGCACCAAGTGGCGCCTGCTGCACCGCAGATGGGTGGCGGTGAAGTTCTTCCTGACGATGGGCGTCATGGTGCTCGGCTTCTCCGTGATCCACCAGCTGATCCTGCGGGCCAACGAACTCGTCGACGAGAACGCCCCGGTGCGCGGCGGCGAACTCGACACCGTCGGCTGGGCCATGTCCGGCTCGGCCCTCCTCGCCCTGCTCTGCCTGGTCTTCATGACGGCCGTCTCCACCTACAAGCCCTGGGGCCTCACCGCCCGGGGCCGCCGGAGTTCCGGCGCGAAGACCACCCGTGCGCCTCGAAAGGACGCCCACCAGTCATGACCACCCTCCAGGACATCCAACACCTGCGCCACAGCCGCATCCTGAGCGTCGGCGGCTACCGGCCGGAACGGTCCGTGCCCAACGCCGAGATCGCCGAGCGGACGGGGCTGGACCCCGAGTGGATCGAGAAGCGCTCGGGCATCCGCTCGCGCCGCTACGCCTCCCCCGACGAGACCCTGCCGATGATGGCGACCGCCGCCGCCGAGAAGGCGCTGGCGGCCGCGGGCATCGGCGCCGACCAGCTCGGCACGGTCATCGTGGCCACCATCACCTCCATGGAGCAGATGCCCGCCGTCGCCGTCGAGGTCGCGCACCGGCTGCGCGCGGGTAAGGCCGCCGCGTTCGACGTCTCGGCGGCCTGCGCGGGTTTCTGCCACGCGGTCGCTCTCGCCAGTGACCTGGTGCGCATGGCCCGTTCCGACTACGTCCTGGTGATCGGCGCCGAGCGGATGACGGACATCCTCGACCACTCCGACCGCGACACGGCGTTCCTCTTCGCCGACGGCGCCGGCGCCGTCGTCGTCGGCCCGTCCGACGAGCCGGGCATCGGACCGGTGGTGTGGCACGCCGACGGTTCGCGCAACGCGGCCCTGAAGATGACCGCGCCCTGGCACGACGGGACCGGGGCGCGCCCGCAGGACCGGCCGGCCATCACCATGGCCGGCTGGAAGGTCTTCCGCTGGGCGACCGGCGAGCTCGTCCCCGCGGCCCGGCGGATGCTGGACCTCGCGGGCGTGACCGTGGACCAGCTGGACGCGTTCGTCCCGCACCAGGCCAACATGCTCATCACCGACTTCGTCGTCGAACAGCTCGGCCTGTCCGAACGGACCGCCGTCGCACGGGACATCGTCACCAGCGGCAACACCTCGGCGGCCTCGATCCCGCTGGCCATGGACGAGCTGCTGTCCGCCGGCCGCGCCCCCAGCGGCGGCCTCGCCCTGCTGACCGGCTTCGGCGCCGGCCTGGTCTACGCCGGACAGGTGGTGCGCCTGCCCTGAGCCGGATCCCTCGGCCCCGCGGGGGGGGGGGGGGGGGGGGGGGGGGGGGGGGGGGGGGGGGGGGGGGGGTGGGGGTGGGGGGGGGGGGGGGTGGGGGAGGGGGGGGGGGGGGGGCGGGGGTGGGGGGGGGGGGGGGGAGGGATGGGGGGGGGGGGGGGGGGGGGGGGGGGGGGGGGGGGGGCCCCCCCCCCCCCCCAGGGCCACCCGACACATCAGCGCTCATACGGCGACGGAGCGCGGGGGCGGGCGACGCTCACCAGCCCTGGCGGGAGCGGGCCAGCCACATCGGGGGGCCGTCGAAGGGCTCCCGCGTCCATGTCGAACTGCCGTTCCCCCTGACGAGGGCGGGACCGCCCCTGCCGCATGACCCCGCAGCACGCGGCGGCCCACCCGGGCCGCCGCGTCGATTCACGTGGACCACGGCCGGAGTTCCTCCGACAGGCCTGCGCGGCGCCACCGTCTCCGCCGGACCCGGCGCAGCGCCGTGCTCGGCGCCACCGCCTTCGTCGCCCCGGGCCCGGTCCAGGTCGACCGGTCGGCGTCACCCGCCTCAGCGAGGGGGCTGCGCCGGGAGGGTGTCGGGGGTGGCGCGATCGACCTCGGCCGCGTCGGCGAGGGCCGCGGCGGCGGCTTCCGCGGCCTGAGCCGTGTCGTCGGCGGCCTGGGCGGCCATGTCGTCCGTGGGTTTCTCGCGGGTGGCGGGCGACTGCGGCAGCACCTCGCTGAAGGCGCGGGACACGCCCTGGAGAGCGGAGGTGACCTCGCCGGGGATCACCCAGAAGGTGCTGCCCGCGCCCTGGGCGAGCTGGGGCAGCGTCTGCAGGTACTGCCAGGCGAGCAGTTTGGGATCGGGGTCGTTGCGGTGTACGGCCTGGAACACCTCGTCGATGGCCCGGGACTGGCCCTCGGCCTGGAGGATCGCGGCGGTACGGTTTCCCTCCGCGCGCAGCACGGCGGCCTGCTTGTCGCCTTCCGCGGTGAGAATCTGCGACTGGCGTTGTCCCTCGGCCCCGAGAATCGCGGCCCGCTTGTCCCGCTCGGCCCGCATCTGCTTCTGCATCGCGTCCTTGATGGACTGCGGAGGATCGATGGCCTTGATCTCCACTCGGTTGACCCGCAGTCCCCACTTCCCGGTGGCCTCGTCTAGCACCCCGCGAAGCTGGCTGTTGATGGTGTCCCGTGAGGTGAGCGTTTTTTCCAGGTCCATGGATCCCACGACGTTGCGCAGCGTGGTGACGGTGAGCTGCTCGACCGCCTGAAGGAAGTTCGCGATCTCGTAGAAGGCCGCTCGCGGATCGGTGACCTGGAAATAGAGGACGGTGTCGATCTCGACGACCAGGTTGTCCTCGGTGATGACCGGCTGCGGTTTGAAGGAGACGACCTGTTCGCGCAGGTCGATCACGGGATGAACGCGGTCGATGTACGGGATGACGAGGTTGAGACCAGGGTTCAGGGTCCGGTGGTAGCGGCCGAGTCGCTCGACGTTGCGAGCGCGGGCCTGCGGAACGATACGGACCGCCCGCACCACGGTGAAGACCGCGAACAGCGCGACGATCAGGCCGGCAATCAGGAACGCCGAGGTTTCCATGGTTTCAGTCCCGGGGGTAGACGATCGCGGTGGCGCCGCTGATCTCTATGACGTCGACGGTCTTTCCGGCAGGAATCACGAGCGTCTCGTCATAGGCGCGGGCCGTCCATTCGTCGCCGTCGATGCGGACCCTGCCGCCCAGGCCCGTCACCTCCGAGACGACATAGGCGCCCTTGCCGACCAGGGCGTCCACACCGAACCGTGGAGCGTGGGGCTGGAGCAGGTGGCGCAGGGCGACGGGACGTACGAACAGCACGGTGACCGTGGCGACGGCGGTGAAGACCAGGAACTGGAAAGGCAGCGGCAGCCCCAGCGCCGCGGAACCCGCCGTGACCAACGCGGCCGCGGCCAGCATTCCGAGCGCAGCGGTGAGGGTGAGGATCTCCGCCACGGCCAGCACGGCAGTAATGATCAACCAGATCAGCCAAGGATCCATTGCGTGCCTCTTCTCACCGGTTTGGGCACGGAAGGGCTCTTTGCATCAGTTTTACCCATTGAGAGAAGATCACTCCTCCCGCTGGGCCGATCCGTCACCGCATGACGCCCGATACCGCCCGGTGGCACTCTTCCGATGTACAACGGAGGCGTCCGTGCCACCGTGGCCGGGGTGGCGAGGGGACTGATCCTGCGCAGCGGTCGGGACAAGGGCGAGGCCGCCTCCCCCGCCGAGCGGACCTCCCGTCTGCTGCACCCGGTCTCGGCCGGAGTGGCACACCAAGGCCGCCGTCCTCTTCGGCTCGCGGATCGCCGCGGTCCTCGCGGCGCTGCTGGTCGGGCGACGCATCGGCGTCTACCGCCGCCTGTGGGCAGTGGAGACGCGGGATGACGACGCCGACGGCGTTCCCGACATCGACCAGCGGACCGACTCCGCAGGCGGCAGCGCCGGTGGCGGCGGCTGAGAGGACACCGCTGCGGGCACGGGACCTCGCCGAGGCCGGTCCTTCGTGACCACGGACGCGGAGGATCCGGCGTGGGAGCGACAAGACGGGGAGCACTCCGTGGAGGACAGCGCGCGCCCGGCACTGCCGGCCTCGCGGCCGCCGGCAGGTGTGTGCGGCAAGGCGGGCGATCGACTGCCCGGCAGCATGTCGAAACGATTCTTTGAGCATGCGGCGCACCACCACCGCCCCGTCGATGCGGCAGCGCGACCACCCGTGAGGAGAGGGGCGCACAACCCAGGCGAGGCGGATTGTGCACATCATCTGACCTTTGTTGATGTTCTTGCCCTGGTCTCACGATCCGCAGCTAGCTAGGTGCTGCGGCCACTTCCCGGCCCGGGTTCCCGAAGAGCCCGGACCGTCGGTCAAGGGAAGCGGTCGGGAAACCCCATGTGAGGAGTAGTCATGAAGAAGGCATACGAGGCACCGACGCTCGTCCGGCTCGGCAGCTTCCGGAAGGAGACCGGGCTCCTCGGGCGCTCCGGCAACGACCGGCTGATCCTGAGCAAGAACTGACGGGCGACGGTTCCTGACCCGACGTCATGACTGAACAGCACGAGAGTGCGGGGACGGGCCCCGGCGACGCGCACTTCGCGGTCTTCACCGACCATGCGGAGGCGGCCGCCGTGGCCCGCTCCTTCACCCGCCCCGGAGTCCGGACGCTCGCGCACGCGTCGGGCCGGCCCTGGCTGGTCGGCCACTGGCACGACGACGAGGTCGTCGCGGCTCACGCCGGCGGCGCCTCCCTCGCCGTGGTCGGCTGCTGCCCTGTCGACGCCGACGCACTGCGGCGCCGGGCCGCACGGGTGCGTGATCTCGCCGAACTCGACTCACTGGCTCACTCCCTGCCCGGAAGCTTCCATCTCGTCGGCGCCCTCGACGGACGGATCAGAGTGCAGGGAACCGCCTCCGGACTGCGGCTCGTCTTCCACGCGCAGATCGACAACGTGCGGGTGGCCGCGACCCGGGCCGACACGCTCGCCACCGTCCTCGGCCTCGACCCCGACGCGCGGGAACTGGCCGTGAGACTGCTGTGGCCGGCCCCGTATCCGCTGTTCGAGACCTCGATGTGGCGGGGGATCACCGCCGTTCCTCCGCAGGACGCCCTGGTCGTCGCCGCGGACGGGCGCACCCCACGGCACACCCGGTGGTGGACACCGCCGGAGCCGGTCCGGCCGCTCGCCGAAGCGGCGCCGCTGGTCCGCACGGCACTGGAGGAGGCCGTCGACGCACGTACCCGTCAGGGCGGCGTGGTGAGCTGCGACCTGTCCGGCGGCCTGGACTCGACCTCCGTCTGTTTCCTGGCCGACCGCTCCCCCGCCCACGTGGTGGCCGGCACATGGCCCGGACGCGATCCGGCGGACACCGACCTGCGCTGGGCCGAGCGGGCGATCGGACACCTCCCGGACGTCGAGCACCTCGTCTGGGACGCCGAGGCCTCGCCGCTGGTCTACGAGGACCTGCTCGGCATCGACGACCTCCTCGACGAACCCACCATCGGCGTCATGGACCGCTCCCGGGTCCTGCACCACCTGCCCGGCCTCGCCGCACGCGGCAGCCGGGTGCACCTGACCGGCATCGGCGGCGATCACGTGGCATGGTGCTCCGAGGCGTACTACCACCGGCTGCTGCGTACCCGCCCGCTGTTCGCCCTGCGTCAGATGCGCGGGTTCCGGGCGTTGTGGCAGTGGCCGCTCGGCGGCACGGTCCGCGCCCTCGCCGACTCGCGGCCGTACGGGAAGTGGCTCGCCGACGCCGCCCGCCACCTGCGTGACCCCTCGCCCGCGCCCGTCGCGACGGGTCTCGGCTGGGGCATGGCCCCGCGGCTGTTCGACTGGGTGACTCCGGAGGCCGAACGGATGGCCCGCCGCGCGCTCCTCGATGCCGCGGCGACGGTCTCACCGCTGCATCCGGACCGTGGACTGCACTCGGACCTCGAGCAGATCCGCTCGTGCACCCGCGTCATCCGGCAGTGGGACGGGATGGCGGCGCGCACCGGCCTGCCGATGGCCTCCCCCTTCCTCGACGACCGCGTGATCGAGGCGTGTCTCGCCGTACGCCCGAGCGAACGCGTCTCGCCCTGGCGGTACAAGCCCGTCCTGAGCACAGCCCTGCGCGGGATCGTGCCCGAGGAGTGCCTGCGGCGCAGCACCAAGGCCACGGCCTCCATGGACGCCGCCAACGGACTGCGCGAACACCGCGCCGACCTGCTGGCCCTGTGGGAGGACTCGCGGCTGGCGGAACTGGGCCTGGTGGACGGCGCCGAGCTCCGCCGCCTCGCCCTGCGGCCCGCCTCCCGCGGGCTCTCCGAGGCCGTCCTGTACTCCACGATCGCCGCAGAGGTGTGGCTGCGGGGACTCGCCCACGGCCGTACCCGTGTCCCCCAACCCTGACCGCACCGACCCTCAGTCACGTCAGACACGTCAGAAAGGTCCCCACATGCCCCTGCGGTTCGGCGACAACGTCTCCACGGCCGAGACCGACTACGGAACCGTGCTGCTGGACGAACGGGGCGGCTCCTACTGGGAGTTGAACCCGACGGCCACGCTGGTGGTGCGGACACTGCTGGACGGGGGCGAGGAGGTGGACGCGGCCGCCGCCCTGGTCAGGGAGTTCGACATCGACCAGGCGCAGGCCCTGCGGGACGTCGAGACCCTCGTGCGGGAGCTTCGCAGCTCGGGGCTCGCCTCATGACGACGCCCAGCGCGCTCGAGCGACCCGGTGCCGTGCCCCTGTCCCGGCGCCTGGCCGCCCGCCTCGTCCTGCTCCCCGCCGTCGCCCTCGCGCTGCTGCCGCCCCGCCGCATCCGCAGCGTCCTCGGTGTTCTGCGGCGCGGCGCCGCGCCCGCCACCACGGCGCAGGCCCGGAACGCGCGCGACGCCCTGTGCGCCGTCAGTCTGCACTGCGCCGGGCCCAAGGGGTGTCTGCCGCGCTCCCTGGGGGCGGCGCTGCTGTGCCGGCTCGGCGGAACGTGGCCGACCTGGTGCACCGGCGTACGCGTCGTCCCGCCGTTCACCGCGCATGCCTGGATCGAGGCGGAAGGCCGTCCCGTCGGCGAGGATGTGCCGACGGGCTACTTCGCCCCGCTGGTGGTCGTCGGCCCGCGGTCACCGTCGACGGACCGATGACCAGCGCGACGGTCCCGTGCGGCGGCCGGGCCGAGGCCGCCGAGGGCAGCAGGTCCACCCGGGCGGCGGTGGCCACGATGTACCGGCTCACCGCCGGGCACCGGGGCGCCGTCGCCGTCGCCACGGTACTGACCCTCCTGGGCTCCGCGCTGGGCCTGGCCCAGCCACTGGTCGCCAAGGACGTCGTGGACGCGACCGGCCGCGGACAGGTCGTCTGGCCGTTGCTGGTCCTGCTCGGCGTGCTGTTCCTCGTCGAGGCGGCGGCCGGAGCCGCGGGGCGCTACCTCCTGGAGCGGATGGGCGAAGGAGTCGTACGGCAGCTGCGTCACGGGCTGGTGGGACGGTTGCTGCGGCTGGAGATGAGGGAGTACGACCTGCACCGGGGCGGCGACCTCATCTCCCGGGTGACGACCGACACCACCTTGCTGCGGGAGGTCGTGTCGCAGGCCCTGGTGGATCTGGTGACGGGAAGCCTCGTCGCCGTCGGGGCGATCGCCCTCATGGCCTGGCTCGACCCCGTGCTGCTGCTCCTGGTCGCCCTCACCGTGGCGGCTGCGGCCGTGGTCGTCGCCTCGCTGCTCACGGGCATCAGGTGCGCGTCCGAACACATGCAGAACTCGGTCGGTGCCCTCGCCGCCGACCTGGAACGCGCCCTGGGTTCCCTGCCGATGGTCCGTGTGCACCGCGCCGAGGAACGCGAGGCGGCCGGCATCGGTGCCCGCGTCGATGCCGCCTACGGCGCGGGGGTACGCACCGCGAAGCTCGCCTCCGTCATGAGCACCGCCGTCGAACTCGCCGTCCAGGGCTCGTTCCTCATCGTTCTCGTCGTCGGCGGTCTGCGCGTGAGCGGCGACGCCGGCTCCCTCGGCGACCTCGTCGCCTTCCTGTTGTACGCCTCGTACCTCGTTCTGCCGCTGTCCTCCGTCTTCCGCGCCGTGGGGCTCGTCCAACGCGGCATGGGCGCCTACCAGCGCATCGACGAGGCGCTCCGTCTGACGGTCGAGCCCACCGCA
Organism: Streptomyces sp. NPDC030143; assembly: GCF_055573695.1. NCBI lineage: Bacteria > Bacillati > Actinomycetota > Actinomycetes > Kitasatosporales > Streptomycetaceae > Streptomyces > Streptomyces sp. NPDC030143. Next base: position 62,602 of record NZ_JBVIAY010000002.1, on the reverse strand, counting down.
GCCCGGATGCCGAGGGACCGCGCACCCACGGCGCGGCCGGCCGGGCCGTCGCCCACCCGCGAGCACCCCGCCCTCGCCCTGTACGACGTCCACTTCTCCTACGATCCGCGGCGGCCGGTGCTGCGTGGCGTCTCGTTCACCGTGCCCCACCGGCGGTACGTGGCACTGGTGGGCCGGTCCGGAGCCGGCAAGAGCACGGTGTTCGCCCTGGTGGCGCGGTTCTACGAGCCGGATGCGGGCACCGTGTTCTTCGACGGGCGGCCCGCGGCCGAACTCACCCGTGCGGCATGCCGGCGCGGCATCGCCGTCGTCGACCAGAACACACACGTCATCCACGGCACCCTGCGCGACAACATCGCCTACGCCGTACCCGACGCCACCGAAGCGGATGTCCGGCGCGTCATCGAACTGGCCAGGCTCGAAGACGTCGTCGACCGGTTGCCCGGCGGCCTGTCCGCCGTCATCGGCGAACGTGGCAGCACCCTCTCCGGCGGCGAGCGCCAGCGCGTCGCCCTCGCCCGCGCGCTGCTGGCCCGCCCCTCGCTGCTGTTGCTGGACGAGCCCACCTCCCACCTCGACGCGATCAACGAAGCGGCCCTCACCACCGTCATGAAGGACGTCGCCCAGGAGTGCGCCCTGCTGGTCATCGCCCACCGCCTGTCCACCGTGCAGCACGCGGACCACATCGTGGTGCTGCAGGACGGCCGCACCGCCGCCGGCGGACGCCACGAGGAGCTGCTCTCGGGCAGTGCCCTCTACCGCGAACTGGCGGCGGGCCAGATGCTCCGGCCGGGTGTGGAGCCGGGGCGTGACAGTCCTGGGCGGACGCGCGGTGGCAGCGCGCTGTCCTGACGGCCTCGGCGGCATCGCACCGGCATCTCACGGACGGGGGCCGTCCCGCCGGCGGGACGGCCCCCGTCCTGCCCGCCGCCTGCGCGGGGGGTCGGCCGCGCGAGAGGGTCGAGCCGCTCGGCAGCGCGGTCGGCGCCGGGGCGCCCGGGCTCGGAGGGGGCGGCACGGATCCGCGTGCCGGCCGCCGCTGGAGCGTCCGGTTCGTCACCGGTCCCCCGGCCCGTGGCCGTCTACAGGGCGATGACCTGCCACTCCTGGTTGGTTCCGCCGGTGCTGGGCCACCGGATGACCTTGGCGCCGTACCTTGGATGTATTGATGGTCAGGGAGGTGCTCCTGGCCAGAGGATGGCGTGGAAACCCCCGGACCGGACAGCTCAGACGGTCGACCAGGAGGAAGAGGATCCGGCAAACATCGGATGTCCACCCTTGACGCGATCAGGTCGCCCTCCCTGCCGTCCTGCCGAGGGACCGCACCCGGACGAACCCTCCCGGGGCGCGCGGGCGCCTCGGATCCCCGCGCCGACGCCCGATGCCGACCCCGTCCGGGGCAGCGTCGACGGGGGTTTTCGGCGGCAGCACTCGGCTCGCCGTGCTCCCCCTGCGGGGATACGTTGAGGCGAGGGGCTTGTGAGCGTGCCGCCCCTCCGGCACGAGCCCGGCGCGGCCGCCCCGCGCCGAGGTGATCTTCCCCGGGAGCCGTCGCCATGACCGAGAAGCATCCGGACGGAGACGGGATGCGGCACCGCACCCCGCAGGAGCGGGCCGCGCTCGGCAAGGCGGCACGGGCCGCCGTACCCCGGTCCAGCCACGCCGAGTTCGCGCCCGGACCGAAGCGGCCGGACCCGCTGGAGATCATCGAGAAGCAGTCGGCGACACGGCTGCCGGAGCTCGTGCCGATCCGCTACGGACGGATGTCCGAGTCGCCGTTCCGGTTCTACCGGGGGGCAGCCGCCCTCATGGCGTCGGACCTCGCAAAGACGCCGAGGACGGGTCTGCGGGTCCAACTGTGCGGTGACGCGCACATGTTGAACTTCCGGCTGCTGGCCTCGCCCGAGCGTCGCCTCATGTTCGACATCAACGACTTCGACGAGACGCTGCCGGGGCCCTGGGAGTGGGACGTCAAGCGTCTGGCCGCCAGCCTCGCCATCGCCGGCCGCGCCAACGGCTTCAGCACCAAGGAGCGGGCCGCGATCGTACGGGCCACCGTGCAGTCGTACCGCGAGACCGTGCGCGGCTTCGCCGGGGCCGGCAACCTGGCCGTCTGGTACGCCCAGTTCGACGAGGGGTGGGTGAGGGACCGGTTCGGGGCTGACCTGTCCGCGCGGGGCCGCGAACGCTGGGGGCGGGCCGCGACCAGGGCGCGCGCGCACGACGCCGTACACGCTTTCGACAAGCTCACCCGGGTCGTCGACGGCAGGCGCCGCATCACCCCCGACCCACCGCTCGTCACCCCTCTGGAGGATCTGCTTCCGGACGATCGGCGCGGCCGGCTCGAGGAGCAGATCGGTCGGCTGATCGAGCGTTACGGCAGCACTCTTCAGACGGACCGGCGCTTCCTGCTGGAGCAGTACCGGGTCGTCGACATGGCGCGCAAGGTCGTCGGGGTCGGCAGCGTCGGCACCCGCTGCTGGATCGTGCTCCTGCTGGGGCGGGACGACGAGGACCCGCTGTTCCTCCAGGCCAAGGAGGCCGACGAGTCGGTGCTGGCGCCCCACGTCGGAGCCACAGCGTGTGCGACGCAGGGCGAGCGGGTCGTCTCCGGGCAGCGGTTGATGCAGGCCACCAGCGACATCTTCCTGGGCTGGGAGCGTGTCGAGGGGCTCGACGGCGAACAACGGGATTTTTACGTACGGCAGTTGTGGGACTGGAAGGGCGTCGCGGTGGCCGAGGACATGGTGCCGCGGGGCATGCGGACCTTCGGCGCCCTCTGCGGTGCGACGCTGGCCCGCGCCCACGCCAGGTCCGGCGACCGCATCGCCATCGCCGCCTACCTGGGCGGCGGGGACGCCTTCGACCGGGCACTGGTGACGTTCGCCGAGCGCTACGCCGACCAGAACGAACGGGACCACCGGGCACTGGTGGACGCCGTCGACGCCGGAAAGCTGCCGGCCGAGGTCGCCTGATCACCGCCTCCGGCTGTCCCCGCCTCCACCTGAGCGCCGTCTGCGTGCCGCCCTGTGGAGCGCTGCCCGCGCGCGGGGTCGGGTGGCGACACCGCGGTCACCGACCCCCTCGGCGCCCAAGAGGCGGCGACACCGCGGTCACCGCCCCCTCGGCGCCGAGGAGGCCGCGCGACCGCCGTCACCCACCGCGCGGACGGCGCACTCGAGCCGGGGTGGATCTGCCGGCGGCGGCGCTTCGGTCGGAGATCACGGCGGGGGCCGGGGGCCACGGTCCGTACCAGCGTCCCGAAGACGCGAGGACGGGCGCCCGTGCCCCAAGGGAGTGAAAAACCCCGCCCCGCGGACGAGGCGCGTCGGCGCCGCGTCACATATGAAGCTCTTTTCGTCAAATGTGCTGTGCAGCATCCTCTCGACCAACCGGAGGCACTGGTGCGCTCACTCGATTCCACAGGCCGTTGGGCCGCCCGAAGTCTGGCTCTGGCCGCGACGCTCGGCATGCTGTCCGCGACCACGGCGCACGGACAGGAGAACGGGCCGGCGGCCACCAAGGCCGTCACCCCGGTCCAGAAGTACGGCAAGATCCGCGTCTGCGGTACCTTCCTGTGCTCCGCGTCCGGGAGGCCGATCCAGCTGCGGGGCATGAGCTCGCACGGCACGCAGTGGTACGCGCACTGTCTGACCGGCCCCGCGCTGGACGCCCTCGCCCACGACTGGAAGGCGGGCGTTCTGCGTGTCTCGACGTACGCCCGCGAGGGCGGCTACGCGTCCGATCCGCAGAAGTTCACCGAACTGGCGAGCCGACTGGTCGACATGGCGACCGCCCGGGGCATGTACGTCATCGTCGACTGGCACACGATCCACCCGGGCGACCCGCACGAGGACCTCGACAACGCGCTCACGTTCTTCAAGAAGATCGCCGAACGCCACAAGAACAAGACCAACGTGATCTACGAGATCGCCAACGAACCCCACCACGTCCCGTGGGCGACCATCAAGCGGTACGCCGAGAAGGTCATTCCGGTGATCCGCTCCCGCGTGCCCGACAGCGTGATCCTCGTCCCCACACCCGCCTGGGCCACGTTCGGTGTGGCGCTGCACACCGACGAGCGGGAGGTCGTCGCGAATCCCGTCCGTGCGAAGAACGTGATGTACACCTTCCACTTCTACGCTCCGGTGGCGAAGAAGCCGTTCCTGTCGGCCCTGGAGCGCGCCTCGGCCCAGCTCCCGGTCTTCGTCACCGAGTGGGGAACCGCGTCGTGGGCGGGCATGGGCAACGACTTCACCATGGCGCAGAAGTGGGTCGACCTGCTGGCCGAGAAGAAGATCAGCTGGACGAAGTGGAGTCTCTCCGACAGCTACCGCGATCTGTCGGTCTACAAGGAGGGCACGTGCAAGGCCGGCAAGTTCGCCGGCACGGGTGTGCTCAAGCCGTCCGGGGTGTGGGTCCGCGAGCGGATCAGGGGGTGACCCTGCCGTTCCCCACGCGCTCCCCCCCTCGCCACCGCTCCCAGGAGAACCGCGCCCGTGTACGCCTTCACGACCCACCGGGAGGTCACGGTCCGCGCCGTGGCCGCCGTCGCCGTCGCCGCCGGACTGCTGTCTCCGCGGGCGGCGGCCGGCCACCCGGCGCCCGACCCCTCCGCTCCCCCCGCCAAGGTGCCCTCGGCCGTCCGGACCGTCTCGTCGGGATGGAACATCCCCTGGGGACTGAGCTGGCTGCCCGACGGTTCCGCGCTGATCAACGAGCGCGACTCGTACCGGGTCTTCAGACTCACCCCTTCCGGCGAGAAGACCGAGGTCGGGACCGTGCCGTACACGGTGAACGCGAAACCCGAGAGCGGTCTGCGCAGCATCGTCGTGTCACCCGACTTCAGCCGCGACCACTTCGTGTACGTCTACCACGCGACCACGGAGGGCAACCGGATCGCGCGCATGACCTTCGACGGCTCCCGTCTCAGCGGCTACCGGACCCTGGTCAGGGGCATCAAGAAGGGCGGCAAGAACGGCGGCCGCATCAAGTTCGGCCCGGACGGCTACCTGTACGCCACCACCGGTGACGCCTGGACGCCCGCCGACGCGCAGGACAGGAACTCCCTCAACGGCAAGATCCTGCGCATGACCCCGGACGGCGAGCCGGCACCGGGCAACCCCTTCGGCACCCTCGTCTACTCCTACGGCCACCGCAACCCGCAGGGCATCACCTGGGACGCGTGGGGCCGCCTGTGGGAGACCGAGATCGGCGAGAACGCCTACGACGAGGTCAACCTCATCGAACCGGGGAAGAACTACGGCTGGCCGACCTGCGAGGGCGCCTGCTCCGTCGCCGGGATGACCGATCCGGTGCACCAGTGGCGTCCCGCCGAAGGAGTGCCGAGCGGCCTCACCTACGCCGACGGCGCCCTGTACATCGCCGCGCTGCGCGGCCGGCGACTGTGGCGCGTCCCCGTCTCCGACACGACCGTCGGGACTCCCGTCCCCTACCTCGTCGACACCTACGGCAGGATGCGGCTCGCCGAGAAGGTGCCGGGCCGGGACAAGCTGTGGATCACGACGGACAAGGCCGGCAAGGACGCGGACCGGGTGCTCGAGGTGGACCTCGGCTGAACACGCCGTCACGCGGTGGCGGGGAGGTCCTCGGAGCAGCGTTCCGCCGGCTCCGGGGACCTCCCCGTGTTCACACGGCGCCGAGACTCCCCGCGGGTTCGACCAGTGCCGTGCGCGCGGCGACGGGCGTGGGATCCTTCGCGGTGCTCCGGGCCGGGACGAGGATCCGGCCGACGATCACCGCGTAGAACAGCCCGGAGGCCAGCACCAGGGCGAAGTCCGGCGGGTACAGCGTGAGCGTCCGCCAGATCGCCGCACCCACCCAGACCACGGCCGTGCCGGCGCTCCAGAAACAGATGCCGATCCACAGGCGTCTGTTGCCGTTGCGCCGTGCGGTCGCCGAGCCGGTGGGGCGCCAGGACTGGCGTCTGCCCCACACGGTGTCCCAGACGGCGAACAGGTGCGCCCAGCCGTACATCAGGCGCGCGGCCCAGGCTTCGAGCCGGTAGCGGCATCTGTGCCACCACGGGAAGATCAGCAGCGTGTAGACGACGCTGGGCAGCACGAGCAGCGTGTACTCGGCCTTCAGTTTCTCGGGCGAGGCCACGAGCAGGAGGATCGGGATCAGCGGCGCCACGAGGGTGAAGAGCGCCGTGTGGAGGTAGTAGAGGAAACCGGAGACGTAGCAGAGCCGGGTGGTCAGCCTGAGCCTGGTCTCCCAGAACTTCTTGCTCCCCAGCAGGCTCATGGAGCCCGAGCACCAGCGGTACTGCTGGTGGTAGAACGCGCTCACCGTGTCGGGGCAGTTGCCGGTGGCGAGGGGGATGGGCACGTAGCGCAGGCTCCAGCCCAGCCGTCCGAGGTCGAAGCCCGTGTGGACGTCCTCCGAGTGCTCGATCAGCGTGGTGCCGCCGTTGGCCTCGAGCGCGCTCCGCCGGTACACGGCGCAGCTCCCGACGCAGATGGCGCCACCGTGGCGCTGACGGGACACCTGGACCGCACGGTAGAACAGTTCCTGGACGGAGCCCGCACCGCGCTCGATCCACGTCTGCCGGCCGAGCACGCGGAAGTACTGCGGTGACTGGACGATGCCGAGGTCCGGTTCGCGCTCCAGGTACGGCAGCAGCTCGTGCAGGAGGTCCGCCCGGGGGGCGAAGTCGGCGTCGAGGACGAGGACGTACTGCTCGTCGGAGATGCCCAGCCCGTAGTGCAGGTTGCCGGCCTTCTTGAACCAGCCCCGGTTGGGCCGGCTCCCGTAGACGAAACCGAATGAGGCGGCCAGGTCGGCGAGCTCGGGATCGGCGGAGTCGTCGAGGACGTAGGGGGTGGCCCTGCCGGGGTAACGGTCGGCAAGCCGTCTCACATGCCTCCAGGTGTTCTCCAGGACCTCGACCGGTTCTCCGCACACGGGCAGCAGGACCGCGACCGTCGGATACACGTCCGGACGCCAGTCCTGGACCAGTTCGCGGTGGGCCCTCAGATCGAAGTCGGCGGTGAAGGCGTTCACCCGCAGCGAGACGACGTAGTAGAGGAGGGTGAAGACCAGACAGGGCAGCAGGACGATCAGCCAGGTCGAGGACTGGATCAGCCGGAACTGGCTGCAGAGGAGACAGCTCATGCTGATGAGCGAGGCGACCGTGAGGATCCAGAGGTGACGCCTGACGTAGGAGTACTTCTCCTGGTCGTCCGGGGGCTCGGGGAGGACGGGGCTGCCGGTCCCTCCGGACGGGGCAGCCGCCGTCTGCCGGGCGGCCGAGGTGGCCGCGGGCCGGATCTCCGCCGCGATCGCGTCCGGGGAATCGACGCTCATGCATTGCTCCTAGAAGAGGTGGTCACCTCCAACCCCTAGCCGTCACGGGCGTGTCCCTTTCGTTCGGCTGGTCCGATTGCTGCACGGGTCGCTCGAAGGAAGGATTCAGCACTGGTACGGGGGGCCTCCTGGGCCTCCTCCTCGGGTGCCGGCCCGCGCCGTCGTCCGCCGGCCCGCCGGTGTGTCCGGCGCGGCCCGCGGGGTGATGTTCGGCGGCGCCCGGTGCCGCCGGTCCCGGCGCGGGCCTCGCCCTCCGAGCGGCGGGACGGGGCGGGACCGCGGGCGCACAGGGAGCGTGCTGGGCGCCGATCCGGGTGCGGGCGTCTCTCGCGTCGTCGCGTGCGCCCTCCTGGCGGGCCCGGTGGACGGCGGGGCAGCCCACTCGGGGGCGGGCCGCGCCGTACGCCGGGCCGGTCGGGTACCCGGCCGGTGGCGGGGCAGCCGTCCGGCGGGCCGCCCCGCGGGCCGGGCCGGTCGGGCCCGGCGACACCGGGATCACGGGGACCCGGCCTCGCCCGGACCCGACCGGAGGCGGGGTCAGAGCTGGAACTCGGCGGGGGACAGCCCCAGCGTCGTGCACGCCTCGCGGAGGATCGCCTGCTCGGCCGGGGAGAAGTCGCCGTCGGCGCCCGCGATGACGATGCCCGTCTGGATCACCGCCCTCGCCTCGGTCGGCTTCTTGGCGGCCTTGGCGATCTCCTGCATCGCCTCGGCCCTGCCCTGCGGGAAGTCGCGGACCAGCTGGTCCACATGCTTGTTGAAGCGCTGGCGCAGCTGCTCCGGCGGGAAGTTCTGCAGCACCTCGTTGCTGAGGATCATCGACTCGACCTGCTGTCGCTCGGCCGGGTCCACGTGTCCGTCCGCCGCCGCGACCAGCGCGCACATCGCCATGCTCGCGTCCCGGTAGGCGCCGCTCTTCAGTTCGGTCTTGAGCGAGCCGAGCTGGGTCTTCAGCACGCTGACCAACTGGGCGCGCCCACCCCCGCCGGCCCCCGCGCCGCGGCTCTGCCCACCGGTCGCGCCGCGCCCGGCCTGAGACTGCTGGAGCGTCTTGGCCTGGTCCTTGAGCCGGTCCCACATTGCCATTGAGGTCACCTCGGTGTCGTCTGCGTCATCTGGCGAACCCGCTCGCGCGCGCTCGACCTGATCAACGGCCGACCCCCGCGCGTTGGTTCCGCGACGCGCCCCTCGTCTCGTCGCGACGGCGTCAGGCCCGCCCGTGGGCCTCCTGCGAGCGTCGTGACAGGGAGTCGATGACCACGGCCGCGAAGAGCACCCCGCCGGTGATCACGAACTGCACGGCGGTGGGGGTGTCCGTGATGGCCATGCCGGAGGCGATCGACTGGATGACGAGCATGCCGAGCACCGCGGACCAGGTCGTCCCGCGCCCTCCGAACAGGCTGGTGCCGCCGATGACGGCCGCCGCGATGGCGTTCACGAGCAGGACGCCGGAGCCCGAGCCCTGGCTCACGGAGGTGATGCGCGAGGCCAGGAACAGCCCGCCGACCGCGGCCATGGTGCCCGAGACGGCGAGCACCGCGGTCTGCACCCGGGTGACGCTGAGGCTGGCGCGGCGGGCCGCCTCGAGGCTGCCGCCGAGCGCGTAGACCTGCCGACCGTAATGCGTGCGGCGGAGCAGGATGTCGAGGCCGGAGACCATCACGAGGAAGACCAGCAGGGCGAGCGGCAGCCCCTGGAACCGGTTGAGCAGATAGGCGATGACGAACGCGACGACCGCGAGCCCGCCCGTGCGCACCGTGATGTCCCGGAGGGAGCGGTGCGGCATGCCGACCGCCGTGCGGCGGCGCCGGTCCCGGTCGGACACGAGGAAGACGGTGCCGACGGCGACCGCCGCCAGGCCGTAGGCGATGGCGTCCTGCGTGAAGTAGTAGCTGGTCAGATTGGCGATGAGGCCGTCCTCGTCGAGGTTGATGGTGCCGCTGTTGCCGAGGATGGAGAGCATGACGCCGTTCCAGGTGAGCAGTCCGGCGAGGGTGACCACGAACGCCGGCACCCGGGTTCTCGCGATGGAGTAGCCCTGGACGGTCCCCGCCGTCGTGCCCGCGAGCACCGCGACGATCAGGGCGAGCCACTCGGGCACGCCGTTGTTCACGTTGAGCACGGCGAAGACGGCCGCCGCGAGCCCGCTGACGGAGCCGACGGACAGGTCGAGCTCGCCGAGCAGCAGCACGAAGACGATGCCCACCGCGATCAGCCCCGTACCGACGATGTCCACGCTGAGGTTGGACAGGTTCCGGGGAGAGAGGAAGTTCGGGTTGAGGGACTGGAAGGTGATCCACACGACGGCGAGGACGAGGACGACGGGCAGCGAGCCCAGCTCGCCGGCCCTCAGCTTGCGGTGGACGACCGCGACCGCGCCCTCCACGGCCCGTGGCAGGGCCCGTCCGCGCTCGGGTGGGCGGGGTTCGGCGGCGTCGGCCGCGACGGGTTCGGTCCGGCTCGTGTCAGCCCTGCGGCGCATGTTCCTCACCACCCCGCCTCCCGGGAGGCCGGCCGGCGGGGCACGTTCTCCGTGGCGCCGGTGATGGAGGCGATGATCTGCTCCTGGGACGCGGTGTTCACGTCGAAGAAGCCGTTGTTGCGGCCCAGGCGCAGCACCGCGGCGCGGTCCGCGAGGGCCTTGACGTCGCCCATGTTGTGACTGATGAGCAGGACCCCCAGGCCCCGGTCGCGCAGTCGGTCGATGAGGTCCAGGATCTCCGTGGTCTGCTCGAACCCCAGGGCCGCGGTCGGTTCGTCCAGCAGGAGGACCCGCGGTTCCGCGAGCAGGGAGCGGGCGATGGCGACCGTCTGTTTCTGGCCGCTGGAGAGGGACACGACGGGTCCGCGCAGGTCGGGCAGGCCCCTCGTGAGGCGTTCCAGCAGCTGTCGGGTGCGGCGTTCCATCTCCATCTCGTCGAGGAACCCGTACCGGCGGATCTCCCGTCCGAGGAACAGGTTTCCCACGACGTCGAGGTTTCCGCACAGGGCGAGGTCCTGGTAGACGGTGGCGATGCCGAGGTCCCGGGCGTCGTGCGGGCGTCTGATGTGGACCGTGCGGCCCTCCCACTCGATGACGCCCCGTTCCGCGGGCGCGACCCCGGAGATCACCTTGACCAAGGTGGACTTGCCGGCTCCGTTGTCCCCCAGGAGTGCGACGACCTGGCCGGAGTGGAGTTCGAGTTCGATGTCCGTGAGGACGTCGACGACGCCGAAGCGCTTGCACACGCCGTGCAGGGCCAGCAGGGGGGGATCCGGCACGGAAACCATCTCCTTCCCGGGGCCGGCTCCGACGGGACGGCCAGGTCGGCTCCGACCGGAACGGACCGGTCCGCGGGGGACCGGAGCGGGCGGTCAGGTGAGTCCGGCCCGGGCGCAGGCGGCCCGGAGCTCGGGGGTGCAGATCTGCTGGATCGTGTGCAGGCCCTCCTTCACCACGGTGTCCCTGATGTTGTCGACGGTCACGGACACCGGGGAGAGCAGGACGGCCCGGACCGTCTTGCCGTCGCTGGTGCGCACCCGGTCCGGGGCGACGCGGTCCAGGCTCTCCCCGCGGGCCGCGGCGACGGCCATCGCTCCGCCGGCGGCGGCCTCGGGTCCGAAGGGTTTGAAGACGGTCATGTGCTGTTCGCCGCCCACGATGCGCTGGACGGCGGCGAGTTCGGCGTCCTGACCGGTGACGGGGGGCAGCGGTTCGACCTTGTTCGCCTTGAGGGCGGCGATGCTGCCGGCCGCGAGGCCGTCGTTGGCCGCGTAGACCCCGTCGATGGTGTCGGCGCCGAGGGCCGAGAGGGCACCCGACATGTTCATGTGCGCGGCTTCGGTCCTCCACTGCCGGGTGTCGTACGCCTTGCCGATCTTCACCCGGCCGTCGAGCACGGACAGCGCGCCCGCCTTGAAGGACACCGCGTTGGGGTCGCTGGGGTCGCCGTTCATCATGACGATCTGGCCGCCGGGCACCTTGTCGCCCATGGCCCGCAGCAGTGCCGTGCCCTGGAGCCTGCCGACCTCTCTGCCGTCGAAGGAGACGTAACCCGAGATCGGGCCCTCGGCGAGGCGGTCGTAGGCGATGACCGGGATGCCCGCCTCCTGGGCCTCCGCGACCGCGGGGCCGAGCGATCGGGCGTCCACGGCGACGAGCACGATGGCGTCCACGCCCTTGGTGATCACCGAGTCCATCTGCTCCTGCTGGAGCGCCACGTCACCTCTGGCGTTGGTGTGCTCGACCGCGCAGGTGTCGCACAGTTCCTCGATCTTCTTCGCGAGCAGGGGCCGGTCCTGCGTCTCCCAGCGGGCGGTGGTGGCGTCCGGCAGCAGGAGCGCGATACGCGGCGCGTCCTCCTGCCCGGGGTCGTTCGCCGGGTCGTTCCCGGCGTCCGAGCCGCAGGCCGCGAGGACGACGGCCGCCGCGACCGCGGTCACGGTGGCGGCCGCGTCCCTGGTGCGGGCCTTCATGTGCGCTACCTCCTCGTCCTTCCTCGCGTGGCCGGGGGCTCACGGGGCGGGTTCGCAGGAGTGCCGGACTGCGACCGGCGCCTGCCGCCGACGGCGACGAGGGATCGGGCCGTCCGCGACCATAAGGTGAGTATGTTCAGATTGTCCGTATATGCGATTCTGGTGTGCGGGTGCCCCGTTCTCAACCTGTCACTACTCGCGGCGCGGACGGGAGGTCGTTGCGGACATGCCTCATGACGGCCGGTCCCTGGCCGGAGTCTCGGAACTGTGGGCCTCCTCGGCCGATGCCCTGGACACCTCTTCGGGGGTTTCGACCGACGCCTGCTCCGAGGCCGTCGCCGCGGAAAGGGTGCTGACGTTCTCGGGAGCGGCGCTCGCAGCGGTCTACCTGGCCGGTCCCGGGCCGGAGGAGTTTCAGCTGGTGGACACGGCCGGCCGTGGTCTTCCCGCGCCGGGCCTGCCCGAGCGTCTGCCGCTGTCCGGCGACTCCCCCGCGGCCCGGGCCTTCCGCACCGACCGGCCCGCCTGGCCGGATGCCGCTACCCGCGCCCGCTCCCCCGAGGCCGGTCCGGGCCCTCCGCGGACGGAGACCTCGCCGGGGGCGCTGCCCCTCACGGTCGAGGGCCGGCGACGGGGCTGCCTCGTCGTCGTGGGAACGTCCGCCGACGGCTTCGCACCCGAGCAGCGCCGTTTCCTGAAGCGGTACGCCGACGCGGTCGCCGCACTGCTCCCGCCCGGGACGGGGCCGCCCGGGCCGGTCTCCCTGCTGCGTCCTGCCCTGCGGAGCCTGCGGGTCGGCACGTTCGTCCTGGTCCCGGACACCGGGCTGATCGAGGCGGACGCGACCCTGCTGAACCTGGTCGGCATCGCCCCGGAGGACTTCGACGGCAAGGCCGACACCCTGCTCGCCCATGCCCTCCCCGAGGACATGCACGCGTTGATGTCGGTCCTGGAGCCGTCCGCGCAGGCGGCCGTACGGCGGGAGCTGGAGTTCCGGGTCCGCGGCCCCGCCGGCGGGATGCGCTGGCTGAGCCTGAGCTGCCGGGTGGAGACGAACGCCGACGACCACCTGGAGCGGGTGTTCGGGGTGGTGACGGCGACCCGGGTGCTGCGGGGCGGCGCCGACGACGTCTCCCGGATCCAGTGGCTGACCGCCGCCCTCGACGACGCCGTGACGGTCGACGATGTCGGCCGGGTGGTGGTCGCCGCCCTGCGCGAGCCGCTGGGCGCCGACCGGGTGGCGCTCGCCGCGTTGCAGGACGACCGGCTCATGGTCACCGTGCTCGACCCGCCGCAGCCCACCGCCTGGCCGGAGGCCTGGCGGTCGGAGTGGCGCACGGAGTGGCCCGACGCCCCGCTGCGTGCCCTGCCCACCCTGCGGTCGGCCCTGCGCGACGGGCGGATGGACCTGTGGCCCGCGGGCACCGCCCTCGAACCCGGGCTGGCCGGCATCGGCGACGGAGGACTGGCCGTGCTGCCGCTGCCCGCCAAGAGCCGGGTCGCCGGAGTGTGCCTGGTCGGCTGGGACCGGCCGCACGAGTTCGTCCCCGAGGAACGGTCCCTGCTGACCGCCACCGCGGCCCTCGTCGGACAGGCCCTCAAACGCGCGCACGCCCACGACGCGGAGCAGGAACTCGCGACGATGCTCCAACGCAGCCTGCTGCCCAGACGCCTGCCCGAACTGCCCGGCGGGACCGCCGTCGCCCGCTATCTGCCCGCCCGACGCGGCCTCCAGGTGGGCGGCGACTGGTACGACGTCATCGCCCTGTCCGAGGACCGGGTGGCACTGGTGATCGGCGACGTGCAGGGGCACAGCGCCGGGGCCGCGACGATCATGGGCCAGATGCGTACCGCGGTCCGGGCGTACGCGATGGAGGGCCACCCGCCCGACGTGGTCGTCTCCCACGCCAACCGGCTCCTCGTCGGCATGGAGACCGACCTGTTCGCCACCTGCTGCTACGCCGAACTCGACATGGAGGAGGGCAACATCCTGTTCGTCCGGGCCGGGCACCTCGCGCCGCTGGTGCGCCATCCCGACGGCGGCACCGAGGAGGTGGAGGTCGCGGGCGGGCCCCCGTTGGGCGTCCTCGCCGAGGCGGAGTTCCCCATGACCGCGGTCCCGCTGACCCCCGGCACGGTCCTCGCCCTGGTCACCGACGGCCTGGTGGAGGCCGCCGACCTGCCCCTGGACGAGGGCATGGACCGCACGCGGGCCGCGCTCGCCGCGGCCGACCCCGCGGATCCGGGCCGCATGGCCGACGAACTGCTCGGCGACCTCGGCCGCCGCGAGGACGACGTGGCGCTGCTGCTGATGCGCTACGACGGCATGCGGACCCGGCCGATCCGGGCCGGCTGGATGGTGTGGCGCCTGCCCGACGCCGTCATGCACGCCCGCCGCTTCACCTCGCGCACCCTGCGCCGCTGGGGGGTCGAGCAGACGACCGACGCGGTGCTGCTCGTCGTGTCGGAACTCGTCACCAACGCCCTGGTGCACACCCAGGGGCCGGTCCGCGTCGACCTGATGCTCCGCGGGGACCGGCTGCGCGTCTGCGTGAGCGACTCCTCGCCGCGCACGCCGGCCAAGCCGGTCATCGTGGACTGGGAGTCGACCGGCGGCCGGGGTCTGCTCCTGGTCGAGGCGATGTCGGAGTCCTTCGGCTCGGTGCCGGTGGCCGGCGGCAAGCAGGTGTGGAGCGAGATCACCGTGCCGGAACGCGAGCCGGTCACCGCGGACGCGGGCCCGCGGACGGTGCCGGGGGGCCTGCCGTGAGGGGCCGCTCCGGACGCGTCGTCGCGGTGTGCGCCGCGGCACTCATGGCCCTGCCCCTGGCCGCCTGCGGGGGCGACGACGCGACGGGCACGGACGCTTTCACCGTCGGGCTGCTGCTGCCGAGCCGGGCGGTCCCCCGCTGGGAGCACGCGGACAAGCCGCTGATCGAGAAGGGACTGAAGGAGCGGTGCCCGTCCTGCACGCTGACCTACGCCAACGCCGAGAACGACGTGACGCGACAGCGGCAACAGATGATCTCCATGATCACCAAGGGGGCCAAGGTCCTCATCCTCGACGCCGCCGACACCAGGGCGCTCCGCTCCTCGATCCAGGAGGCGCGCAGGGCGGGCGTCCCGGTGATCGCCTACGACCGGCTCGCCGAGGGCCCGATCGCCGGCTACGTCGGCTTCGACGGCGCACAGGTCGGCCGGCTCCAGGGCGAGGCGCTCCTGGAGGCCATGGACGACCGGGGAGACGAGGGGCGCGCGGGCACCGTCGTCATGATGAACGGCGATCCGGCCAGCCCCAACGCGGCCTGGTACAGGAGGGGCGCGCTGTCCGTCCTGGCGGGCGAGGTGAGGATCGGCCGGGCCTACGACACCCTGGAGTGGAGCACCCAGAACGCCCACACCAACATGTCCGCCGCCATCGCGGCCCTGGGCCCCGGACGGATCGACGGCGTCCTGGCGGCCAACGACTCCATCGCAGCCGGCGTCGTCTCGGCGCTCAAGAGCGCCGGTGTGCGGACACTGCCGCCCGTCACCGGCCAGGACGCCGACCTCGACGCGGTGCAGCGCATCGTCAAGGGCGAGCAGTACATGACGGTGTACAAGTCCTTCGAGAAGGAGGCCACCGCGGCCGCCGCGATGGCCGTCGCGCTGGGACGCGGCGAGAACGCGCGCGACAGCGCCACGACGACGACCGACAGCCCCACCCACAGGGACATCCCGTCCGTGCTGCTGACCGCCCGCACGGTGACGGCCGACACCGTCGAGGAGACGTTGGTCAAGGACGGCGTGTACACCGTCGACCAGATCTGCACACCGGAGCTACGGGCCGCCTGCGACCGGGCCGGGCTGACCGGGTGAGGCCGGTGGCCGCCGCCTGCGACCGGGCCGGACCGAACGGGTGAGGCCGGTGGCCGCCGCCTGCGACCGGGCCGGACCGAACGGATGAGGCCGGTGGCCGCCGCGCGTGACCGGGCCGGGCTGACCGGACGAGGGCCGCAGGCCGCTGCGGAGCGGGCGGTGGGGCGCGCGGGGGCCGGGCACCGGGGCGTTGTCAGTGCGGGCCGCGTGCGACCGGCCGGGCTGACCGGACGAGGCCGGTGGCCGCCGCCTGCGACCGGGCCGGACCGAACGGGTGAGGCCGGTGGCCGCCGCCTGCGACCGGGCCGGACCCGAGCGGGCGCCTGCGGCCGGGTCGGGCTGACCGGGTGAGGTCGGTACGGGCCGTCGGCGAGCCGGCGTCGGCCGGGCGCGGGTCTCCGGGCGCCGGGGCGTTGTCAGTGGTGGCGGGCAGGATGACCCGCATGACTACAGCTGCCGCAGTGATCGTCGACGCCGCCGCCTACGCGCAGGCGGTCGAGGACGCCGTGCGGGCGTCGGCCGCCTACTACACGGGGGGCACGTCCGCGCTGGACGACGACGCCTACGACCGACTGGTGCGCGGCATCGCGCAGTGGGAGGCCGAGCATCCCGGGCAGGTACTGCCGCAGTCGCCGACCGGGAAGGTCGCCGGCGGCGCCGTGGAGGGCGACGTCCCGCACACCGTGGCCATGCTGAGCCTGGACAACGTGTTCTCCGCGCAGGAGTTCACCGCGTGGACCGCGTCGCTCACCCGGCGCATCGGGCGGGAGGTGGAGCGGTACAGCGTCGAGGTGAAACTGGACGGTCTGGCGATCGCGGCCCGCTACACCCGCGGCCGGCTGACCAGACTGATCACCCGGGGTGACGGTACGGCCGGGGAGGACGTCTCGCACGCGATCGGCACCGTGGAGGGACTGCCGGAGCACCTGGCCGAGCCGGTCACGCTGGAGGTGCGCGGTGAGGTCCTGATGACGACCGCCCAGTTCGAGTACGCCAACGAGGTGCGCACCGCGCACGGCGGGCAGCCGTTCGCCAACCCCCGCAACGCCGCGGCGGGAACCCTGCGCGCCCGGGACCGCGCCTACACCGTGCCGATGACGTTCTTCGGCTACGGCCTGCTCCCCCTCGCCGGCACCGACGGCGAACTCGCCGCCCGGCTGCGCGGGGACGCGCACAGCGACCTCATGGTCCGGGCCGCCGCCCTGGGCGTGAACACCACCGCCGCCACGGCCGCGCCCGGCGTCACCGCGACCACCGTGGAGGAGGTGCTGACCCGCGTGCAGGAGATCGCCGCGCTGCGCTCACGGCTGCCGTTCGGGATCGACGGCATCGTCGTCAAGGCCGATGCGGCCGCCGACCAGCAGGCCGCCGGTTCGGGCTCGCGGGCTCCGCGGTGGGCGATCGCCTACAAGCTGCCGGCCGTCGAGAAGATCACCCGGCTGCTGGAGGTGGAGTGGAACGTGGGGCGCACGGGGATCATCGCCCCCCGAGCCGTCCTCGAACCGGTCGAGATCGACGGCTCCACCATCACCTACGCCACGCTCCACAACCCGGCCGACATCACCCGCCGCGATCTGCGCCTGGGCGACCACGTCATGGTCCACCGCGCCGGCGACGTCATCCCCCGCGTCGAGGCTCCCGTCGCCCATCTGCGCACCGGCGACGAACAGCCCGTCGTGTTCCCCCGGTCGTGTCCTCGGTGCGGATCCGGCATCGACACCGGTGAGCAGCGCTGGCGTTGCGAGAACGGCCGCAACTGCCACCTGGTCGCCTCCCTCTCCTACGCCGCGGGCCGCGACCAGCTGGACATCGAGGGCCTCGGCCACACCCGGGTCGTCCAGCTCGTCGACTCCGGCCTGGTCACCGACCTCGCCGACCTGTTCACCCTCACCCGCGAGCAGCTCCTCGGCCTGGAGCGGATGGGCGAGACCAGCACCGACAACCTCCTCGCCGCTCTCGCCGCGGCGAAGAACCAGCCGCTGTCCCGGGTGCTGTGCGCGCTCGGCGTCCGCGGCACGGGCCGCTCCATGTCGCGCCGCATCGCCCGGCACTTCGCCACCATGGACCGCCTCCGCGCCGCCGACGCGGCGGCGATCCAGGAGGTCGAGGGCATCGGCACCGAGAAGGCCCCGTCGATCGTCGCCGAACTCGCCGAACTGGGGCTGCTCATCGACAAACTCGTCTCCGTCGGCGTCAACATGACCGAGCCGGGCGCCACCGCGCCCCCGATGCCGGACTCCGGCTCCGACCCGGACGGCGACACCGCGCCCTCCGCGCCGGCGGCCGCCGGTCCGCTGGCGGGGATGACGGTGGTCGTCACCGGCGCGATGACCGGCCCGCTGGAGAAGCTCAGCCGCAACCAGATGAACGAACTCGTCGAACGCGCAGGCGGCCGCTCCTCCTCCAGCGTCTCCAAGAGGACCACCCTGGTGGTCGCCGGCGAGGGCGCCGGGTCAAAGCGTGCGAAGGCCGAGACACTCGGCGTCCGGCTGGCCACCCCCGACGAGTTCGCCGTCCTCATAGCCGACCACCTCGACCGAGGGTAAGAGCGGGCCCCCGGCTGACGGGCGCCCGCCGACCGCGGGGCGGACCGGCGCGGGTGTCCGCCGGGGCGGACCGGCGCGGGTGCCGCGCCGCCGGGACCGCCAGTACCCCGCCGTACGCGTCAGGCGGGTGCGGCGTCGGACCCGGCCGTGCAACACCGAAACCCGAGGACGCCGCCTACTCGCAGACGGAGGGGCTGGTGTCGGCCGCCGGAACGACCACGGTGCGGCGGCCCTGTGACCCACCCGCGCGGCCTCGTGACCGCGGGTGGACGACCACCCGACCGGCCTGGCTCACCACGGCATGCTCATGTTCAAAGTTGCTGTCTATACACGGGAACCGACAGGTGCCGACTGAAGTCGTGATCTATGCCCATCGCCGACGGCGGTTCTCCACCGGATCCCCGCCGTCGCAGGATCAAGGAGGGATTCACCACCTGTGGCCAGATTCCGACAAGGCCTGACCGCTCTCTTGGCGGCCGTGGCTGCCGTGGCTGCCATGTTCGTCGCCGCGCCCGCCGCCGCGGCCTACGACGGCTACCCCTGTCACTCACCCAGCGAGCGGTCGCTGACCAACCCGTACAACGGAAGCACCTGGAAGGAGACCGTGCGGTTCTGCCCGCTGTGGCGGGGCAACGTGCCCGTGTACAACAGCCGGGACGTCAACAGCGGCGTCGTGGGCTACCTGACGTACGGCGGCTCGTCCAACTGGTTCGTCTACGAGAAGCAGGGCGCATCCGTCACTCTCAGCGGCGGCACCAACAACTGGTGGGCGAGCACCCTCGCCGACAACGGGCAGTGGGGTTGGGTGCCCGAGGTCTACTTCACGGGAGGCGCCGACAACGAGGACGACGCGGGTCTGTTGATGCCGGGCCCGATCAGCTGCGTCTACCCGTGCACCTACCTGTACCCGCTGCCGCCGTGGCGCGTCTGACACGCTGACGCACCTCCGGCACGGGTTCGCTCGGGGGCGGTGACCGACCGCCCCCGAGTACGTCGCGTCTCTCCAGGAAGTCACGGCCTCCGCGCGTACGGGGTGCACCGGCCTCGGGCCCGGTGTCGGTCACCTACTAGTGACCTGAGTCAGAGCAGAAGGGCCCTAGGTCCGGCCGGGCCACGCCGGGGCGAGTCCGGCACGTACCCGGGCCAGGCCGGCGCGGGGCGGCTCAGTCGTCGGCGGCCGTCTCGTCGGCGAGCGCGGCCGCGGCGCCCCGGACGGCGTCCCGGGCCCGTTCCTCCGGCACGCCCGCCGCGACGAGCGTGGCGACGGCGGCGCGGGTCCCGTCGTCCTCCCACGCCCCCGTGTTGACGGCCTCCAGCAGCGCGACGATCATCGCCTCCAGGCCGGCGCTCAGCACGGCCGGCGGCAGGTGGGTGTGGAAGACGCCGTCCCGCTGTCCGCGCTCCAGGATGGCCGTGACCTCGGCACGGGCCGGGGCGAGGATCTCGGTCACGCGTTCCGCGCCCAGGTCGTGCCGGGCCAGCGCCAGGAGCATCCGGTAGCGGTCCCCCACGGGCCACATCGACAGCGTGAAGTACGCAAGCGCCCGCCCGGCCGGCTCCTCGGGCTTCACGCCGGCCGCGACCGCGTCCCGGAGGGTGTCCGAGGCCTCCTCGGCCAGCGCCTCGAGGAGCGCCGCCCGGCCGGGGAAGTGACCGAAGAGGGTGCGCCGCACGACACCGGCGGCCCGCGCCAGCTCTTCCAGGGTGATGTCGGGATTGCGGCCGAGTTCCTGGCGGGCCGTGGCCAGGATGCGCGCCCGGTTGGACCGCGCGTTGCGTCGCTGCGGCACACGGGCGACGGGCTTGGACACGGACGGGACCTCGGTGGATCGGGGAGCACGGGAACGGGGCGCGGCGGGACGGCGTCGAGCCGCTGTTCATTCTGACACGCGGCCGGTGCGCGGCGTCTCCTCCGGCTCAGCGCAGGTCGCGTCGCATCACGACGCGGGGGTGACCGGCCAGCACCGAGGTGGTGTCGGCGGCGTGGCTGAACCCGGCGCGCTCGAAGTTCGGGCGGAGGCCGGCGTAGGCCATCGTCAGGTCGACCCGCGCCCCGCCGTTGTCGAGGGGGTAGGCCTCGAGCACCGGTGCGCCGTGGGCGCGGGCGAAGTCGATCGCGCCGGCGATGAGGGCGTGGGTGATGCCCTGCCTGCGGTGGCCGGGGCGCACCCGGATGCACCACAGCGACCAGACCGGCAGGTCGTCGACGTGCGGGATGGTGCGGCTGCGCGCGAAGGAGGTGTCGGCGCGCGGCGCCACGGCCGCCCAGCCGACCGGCTCGTCGCCGTCGTAGGCGAGCACGCCGGGAGGGGGGTCGGCGCGGCACAGTCCGGCAACGTACTCGCCGCGGGCGGGCCCGCGCAGCTCGTTGTTGAGCTTGGAGGGGATTCGGTAGCTCAGGCACCAGCACACGTTCGCCCCGGGCGACTTCGGGCCGAGCACGGTCCGGACGTCCGGGAAGGAGGCAGCCGGGCGCACGTCGATGGTCATGCCCTCACGATGTCAGTCCCCGCGCTGGACGGCCATCTCCTCGCGCTGTCGGTCCCACCGCTAGACGGCCGTCACCGGGGCGGAACCGGCCGGACCACCGACGGCCCTACTCGCGGCAGCGGGCTCGCGACGGTGCGCGGTCGCCGCCACGCGCGCTCTGCGGGCTCGGCATGCCCGCGGGCTCTGTGGGCGATGGGCTCGATGGGCTCGATGGGCTCGGTGGGCTCGGTGGGCTCGATGGGCTCGATGGGCTCGGGGGGCTCGGTGGGCTCGATGGGCTCGATGGGCTCGGGGGCGGCCTCCGTGAGGAACACCGTGCAGAGTGATTGACGCGCACATGAGCGGGGTCTACGTTCTGACCGGTTCATCGAACTGCGTTCGATATGACGAACCCTCATGCCGATCGAATCGATGAGCCTTCCCCCCTCCCACCCTCCTGGAGCCGGCATGACCTCCTCCCGCCCCCTTCCCTCCCGCCGACTGTTCCTGGGCATGGCCGCCGCCACCCCACTGGCCGTGTCCGGCGCGCTGACCCTCGGCGCCGGGACCGCGCACGCCGCCGACTCCGCGTACGTGATGTGCTACTTCACCGAGTCGACGAAGCTCGGAGACGGCACCGACTACGGTCTCCACCTCGCCGTCAGCACCGACGGGCTGAACTGGACGCCGCTGAACCAGAACAACCCCGTGGTCACCCCCACGCAGGGCGCGCTCGGGCTGCGCGACCCGTTCATCATGCGCAAGCAGGACGGCACGTTCGTCGTCCTCGCCACCGACCTCAAGGGCACCGACTGGAACTACAACAGCCAGTACATCCACGTCTGGGACTCCGCCGACCTGCGCACCTTCACCGGCTACCGACGGCTGAAGCTGCACGACATGGCCACCCACAGCTGGGCGCCCGAGGCGTTCTGGGACGCGGGCAGACGCCAGTACGCGGTCATCTACTCCTCGGTCAACAGCAGCGGCCACAACGTGATCATGGTCAACTACACGACCGACTTCGTCACCGCCTCCGCCCCGCAGGTCTTCTTCGACCCCGGCTACGACGTCATCGACGGTGACATGGCCGTGGGCGTGAACGGCGTCAACTACCTCTTCTTCAAGAAGAACCAGACGCTCGTCGCCGCCCGCTCGACCTCCCTGAACCCCGGCAGCTTCACCGAGTTCGGCACGGGGGTCGCGCACGGCGGCACCGAGGCGCCCACGGTCGTGAAGTCCCTGACGTCCGGTGCCTGGTACCTCTGGGGCGACACGTACACGCCCAACGGCGTGTTCTACGCCTGGCAGTCCCCCGACCTGGCCGCGGGCACCTGGACCGCGCTCGACCAACGGGCGTACACCCAGCCGGTGAACTCCAAGCACTGCGGCATCACGACGATCACCTCGAGCGAGTACACCAACCTCCTCGCGAAGTGGGGCGCCCCGGCCTGGAACCGGCTCAAGTCCTACAACTTCCCGTCCCGTTACGTCCGCCACTCCGACTACGCGGGCCGTATCGACGAGTACCCGATCGAGGCGTACAAGGACTCCCTGTGGAAGCTGGTCCCCGGGCTCGCCGACAGCTCGGCGGTCTCCTTCCAGTCGGTCAACTACCCGAGCCGCTACCTGCGCCACTACGACTACCAGCTCCGGCTGGACGTCAACGACGGCACGTCTACGTTCGCGGCGGACGCGACCTTCCAGCGCACGGCGGGGCTGGCGGACGCGAGCTGGTCGTCCTTCCGCTCGTACAACAACCCGACCCGCTACATACGCCACTCCAGCTACGCCCTGCGCATCGACCCGATCTCGACGACCACGGACCGTCAGGACGCCACCTTCCGCGTCGGTTACTGACACCCACGGTGTCGACCCCCTGAGGCGTCTCCACTTCGCCGGGCGCCGGACCCCTGACGCCCGGCGTCAGGGGTCCGGCGCGGGTGATGTGCAGGGGTCAAACCCCCGGCGGGGGGTTTCCCGGTGCGCCGGGAGCATTCCGTTGCGTGCGGCCCGTACGGAGGCACCGGCGGGAGCGTGCTTCGGACGTCACGCTCCCACGTTCAGGTGACGATCCACCGGACCCTCCGAACGGCCTGCCGATCGCCCCGTATCCAGGGCACATGGACAACTCCAGCGTCTCCGTCGACCCCTCCCCGTCACCCCGACCCCACCTCTCCCGGCGGCAGTTCACCGCCACGGCCGGTGCGGCCGGGGCCGCCGTGGTGGCCTCGGCCGCCCCGGCCTCGGCCGTCACCGTGCCGCAGGCCCCCCGCCGGCCGCGGTCCACCGCCGACTGGGCCGCCTGCCTGGAGGTCGCCCGGGCCCTGCTGGTGGTCGACGACCAGGACCGACCCCTCGTGCCCGGATACGGGAAGGTCCTGGCCGACGGCCTGCCCCGGACCAGGACGGGGACGGCGAAGAAGGTGCTCGTCGTCGGCGCCGGACCCGCCGGGCTGGTGGCCGCCTGGCTGCTGAAGCGGGCCGGGCACGAGGTCACGCTCGTGGAGGCCAACGGCAACCGGGTCGGCGGCCGGATCAAGACCTTCCGCACCGGCGGGCACGAGCACGCGGCCCAGGCGTTCGCCGATCCGCTCCAGTACGCGGAGGCGGGAGCCATGCGGATCCCCGGCAGCCACCCGCTCGTGATGGCCCTGATCGACCAGCTGGGGGTCGAGCGGCGCCGGTTCCACCTCGTCGACGTCGACGCCCAGGGCAAGCCCGTCAACAACGCCTGGCTGCACGTCAACGGCGTCCGCGTGCGCCGCTCCGAGTACGCCAGGTCGCCCCGCCGGGTCAACCGGTCGTTCGGGGTGCCGCAGAAGCACTGGGACACGCCGTCCTCGACGATCCTGCGCACGGCCCTGGACCCGGTGCGCGACGAGTTCAGCACCGTGGGCGCCGACGGCAAGCGCGTCGACAAGCCGCTGCCGGAGCGCGTGCGGGGCTGGGCGCGGGTCGTGCAGAGGTACGGCGACTGGTCGATGTACCGGTTCCTCACCGAGGAGGCCGGCCTGGACGAGCGCACCGTCGACCTCATCGGCACCCTGGACAACCTGACCTCCCGTCTCCCGCTCTCCTTCATCCACAGCTTCATCAGCGCCTCGCTGATCAGCCCGGACACCGAGTTCTGGGAGCTGGTGGGCGGCACGGCCACGCTGCCGGACGCGCTGCTCGAGGAGGTCTCCGACGTGCTGCGCCTCGACCGGCGCGCGACCCGCATCGAGTACTGGACGCCGGACCGCGCGGCAGGCGACGGCACCGCCCACGTCCGTGCCGACGGGCCCCACGTGTGGATCGACACCGTGTCCGAGGGCCGCGACGGCAAGGTCGTGCGGGAGCAGTTCACCGGTGACGTGGCGATCGTGACGGTGCCGTTCTCGGGTCTGCGGCAGGTGCAGGTCAGTCCGCTGATGTCGTACGGGAAGCGGCGGGCCGTGGCCGAGCTGCACTACGACAGCGCGACCAAGGTGCTCCTGGAGTTCGCCCGCCGCTGGTGGGAGTTCGAGGAGACCGACTGGAAGCGGGAGCTCGACGCGGTGCGGCCGGGGCTGTACGAGCAGTACCGGGCCGGGAAGGCGCCGGCGGACGGGAGTCTGCTGGGCGCGCACCCGTCCGTGCCGAAGGGCCACATCAGCGACGCGCAGCGCGTGCACTACGCCGCGAACCGCTGGGTCGGCCGCGACCAGCCGGAGGCGGCGCACATCGTCGGCGGGGGCTCGGTGTCCGACAACTCCAACCGTTTCATGATCAACCCGTCGCACCCGGTGGAGGGCAGCGCGGGCGGCGTCGTGCTGGCCTCCTACAGCTGGGCCGACGACGCCTCGCGCTGGGACTCCCTGGACGACGACGCGCGCTACCCGCACGCCCTCCGGGGCCTCCAGCAGGTCTACGGTCAGCGCGTCGAGGTCTTCTACACGGGCGCCGGACGCACCCAGAGCTGGCTGCGCGACCCCTACGCGTACGGTGAGGCCTCCGTGCTGCTCCCCGGTCAGCACACGGAACTGCTGACGGCGATCCGCGCCCCCGAGGGGCCGCTGCACTTCGCGGGCGACCACACCTCGGTCAAGCCGTCGTGGATCGAGGGGGCGGTGGAGTCCGCGGTGCGGGCCGCGTGGGAGGCGCACCGGGCCTGAGGGGCACCCCCGCCCGCGCTGAGACGCCTCTCCACTCGGACTGCTACCCCGGGTTTTGAACATGTTCAAAATCCGGGGTAGTGTCGTGTCACGACGAGGAGGGGAAGCCCGATGAAGATCGTCATACCCGGGGGGACCGGGCAGGTGGGGACCGTGCTGCGGCGGGCGCTCACGGCGGCGGGACACGAGGTCGTGGTGCTGAGCCGGCGCGCGCAGGGCCCGGGCGAGCTGCCGTGGGACGGCAGGACGCTCGGCGAGTGGGCGGGGGCGGTCGACGGCAGTGACGTCGTGATCAACCTGGCCGGGCGCAGCGTCAGCTGCCGGTACACCCCCGACAACCTGCGGGAGATGATGGACTCACGGGTGCTCTCCACGCGGGTCGTCGGCGAGGCGATCGCCCGGGCCGCCCGGCCGCCCCGGGTGTGGCTCCAGATGAGCACCGCCACGATCTACGCCCACCGCTTCGACGCCGCCCACGACGAGGCGACCGGGGAGCCCGGCGGCAGCGAGCCTGATGTTCCGGGCTACTGGGCGTACAGCGTCGACATCGCCCGGAACTGGGAGCGGGAGCAGGAGGAGGCCGCCACCCCGCACACCCGCACGGTGGCCCTGCGGTCCGCCATGGTGATGAGCCCGGACCGGGGCGGGGTCTTCGACGTGCTGTCGAGGATGGCCCGGCTCGGGCTCGGCGGTCCGGTGGCGGGCGGCGCGCAGTACGTGTCGTGGATCCAGGACGAGGACTTCGTGCGCGCGGTGCGGTTCCTGATCGACCGAGAGGACCTCACCGGGCCGGTGAACCTCTCCTCCCCCGCGCCCCTGCCCCACCGCGCGTTCATGCGGGCGCTGCGCTCCGCCTGGGGCGTCCCGGTGGGGCTGCCCGCGACGAGGTGGATGGCGGAGCTCGGCGCCTTCGCGCTGCGCTCGGACACGGAACTGCTCCTGAAGAGCCGCCGCGTCGTCCCGGGCCGCCTCCTCGCCGCCGGCTTCACCTTCACCCACCCCGACTGGCCCGAGGCGGCCGAGAACCTCGTACACCGTCGCCGGAGCTCGGCGGTACCGGCCCGGACGTGACCCTCCGAGCGGGCCGGGCGACGGCCCGCCGCGCAGGGCTGCGCCAGGGCAGCCGGCGGTCCACGGCGGCGGGGCCGCGCCAGGTGCAGACGGTCCGGTGCCGCAACCACCACCGCGGGCCGCCCACCGAGGCAGGACCCCGCCGCGGCGCAGGCGGCCCGCCGCAGCACACTGCGCGACGTGCAGTGCAAGCACTTCGAGGCGCCGGCGGTCACCCGCGCGAGGCAATCACCAGCTCGGGGCGGTCCGCTACGCAAGCGGTCACCCGCGCAGAGCAGTCCGCGACGGCGGCACACCGCACGACGACGCAAGCCACCCGCCCGCAACACCCCCCGCACGGCCCGAACCACCCGCCGCGGCACGCAGGCGGCCCGCCGCAGCGCACTGCACCACCGCCCGAACCGCCCGCCGCGGCACGCCCCACGACCGCCCGAACCGCCCGCCGCGGCAGGGCTGCGGGCCGGGGTACCGCGCCTGCGGGCGCCGCCCCCCCCACCGCACCGTCGCCCCCGGACCGCCGCCGGCGGTTCCGGATGGCCGGCGCCGGCGCACGGTGCCCGCGGGTGAGCCGCGTCGACGCGTCACCGGGGAGCGCGTCGGCGCGGCCGGTGGTGTCCGCACGCCGGTCCACCCCCGGCCCGGTGGCGTGCCGCGCGGGCGCGCGGCCGGGACCCCCGGGCCGGGAGGTCACTTCGTCGCGCGCACCGCGTCGCGGATCAGGTCGGCGACATCCTTCGGCCGGGACACGGCGACGGCGTGCGAGGCGCCCTCCAGTTCGACGATCGTCGCCCCGGCCCGCTTGGCGGCGAACCGCTGGACATCCGGGTTGATGGCGTGGTCCCCGCCGGCCACGAGCGCCCAGGACGGCTTGGTCCGCCAGGCGGCCGCGACCGCGGTCTCCTCGAACGCGGCGGCCGCCAGCGGACGCTGGGCGGTGGCGAGGACCTCGGTGACCTCGGCGGGCACGTCGGCGGCGAACACCGTCGGGAAGGCGTCCCGGGCGATGGTGACCTCGACGCCCGACCCGCCGCCCGGCAGCGGGTAGGTCCACTCCTTGAGGTTGCTGACCAGCGGCGACAGCGGGAAGCGGCCCTGCAGCTCGCCGAGGCTCTCGCCCTCCTCCAGGACGTAGGCGGCGACGTAGACGAGTCCGACCACGTTCTCGGTGACACCGGCCACGGTGATGAGGGCACCGCCGTAGGAGTGGCCGACGAGGATCACGGGGCCGTCGATCTGCGCGGCGACGGAGGCGACGTACGCGGCGTCGGAGGCCAGTCCGCGCAGCGGGTTGGGCGGCGCGACGACGGGGATGCCGTGGGCCTGGAGCTCGCCGATGACGCCGGACCAGCTGCCGGCGTCGGCGAACGCGCCGTGGACGAGGAGGACGGTGGGCGTGGTGGTGGTCATGTCGGGGTGTCTCCTCGTTCTCAGGCGGTGTGCAGGGCGGTGTGCAGGGTGTGCACCGCGAGGGTGATGGCGGCCTCGGCGGCGTGGGTGGAGCGCAGGGCGTTGAGCATCACGAAGTCGTGGATGACGCCCTGGAAGCGCACGGCGGTGACCGGGACCCCGGCGGCGCGGAGCTTGTTGGCGTAGGCCTCGCCCTCGTCCCGCAGGACGTCGGCCTCGCCGGTGACGACCAGGGCCGGGGGCAGGCCGGTGAGCTGCTCGGTGGTGGCGCGCAGCGGCGAGGCGGTGATCTCGGCGCGCTCGGAGGCGTCGGTGGTGTACTGGTCCCAGAACCACTGCATGCCGTCACGGCGCAGGAAGTAGCCCTCGGCGAACCGGTGGTAGGACGGCGTGTCGAAGGCGGCGTCGGTGACCGGGTAGAACAGCACCTGCTGCACCAGCGGGACCCCACCGCGTTCCTTGGCCATCAGGGTCAGCGCGGCGGTCATGTTGCCGCCGACGGAGTCGCCGGCCACGGCGAGCCGTGCGCCGTCCAGGCCCTTGGACGCGCCCTGCTCGACGATCCACCGGGCGACCGCGAAGTTCTGCTCGACGGCGACCGGGTAGCGGGCCTCGGGCGAGAGGTCGTACTCGGGGAAGACCACGGCGGCCTCGGCGCCGACGGCGAGTTCGCGGACCAGCCGGTCGTGGGTGTGGGCGTTGCCGAACACCCAGCCGGCGCCGTGGATGTAGAGGATCACCGGGAGGGTGCCCCCGGCACCGGCGGGGCGGACGATGCGGGCGCGGACACTGCCCGTGGGACCGCCGGAGACGATGATCCACTCCTCGTCGACGGCCGGCTTGTCGATCTCGCCGGACTGGACCTCGTCGACGGCCTTGCGTCCCTCCGCCGGCGGCAGGTCGAACAGGTACGGCGGGTTCGCGGTCGCCTCGGCGAACGCCCGCGCGGCGGGTTCGAGCACCGGCGCGGCCGGCTCGACGACGTCGGACATGGGTATCTCCAGCTGTTATCGGTGAGCGAAGTCCTGCCCGGCCACGCTAGATCCGCCCGATGTCCGGACATTGCCCACGGGTGCACGGGAGTTGTCCTCACAGCGCACCGCGGCGACGGGCGTGAACACCCACCGCAGTGCGCTGTGAGCACTCATGCGGTGCGCTCACGGAACACACCGAGGCGCGCCCAGCGGTTCGGCTTGGGGGCGGAACAGACAGCGGTTCCCCCGGGTCGGACACAATCCCCGGGATTCCGTGGCCTCAGCGTGCTGGAGCTGCGCTGGGACGGGGTGCCCGCCCTGCGGCAGGGTCTGGCGATGCTGCGCGAGCAGGCCGCCCGCACCCCCAGGGGCCAGTGGGCGAGGGTGGTCGGGGGCTGGTCGGCTGAGCAGTTCGCGGAGCGGCGGCTGCCGACGGTCGCGGAACTCGACGCCGCCGCGCCGGACACGCCCGTCTTCGTCCTGCACCTCTACCAGTCGGCCGCCCTCAACCGGGCCGCCCTCGAGGCGGCCGGTTACGACAGGAACACCTCGGACCCGAAGGGCGGCCAGATCGTGCTGGGTGCTGCGCCGCCGGCTGGAGGAGTGCCGGCGCGACCTGATGCGCCACCGGCCCGGGCGGGCGCACCGTCGCGGCGGTGGCCGGCCGATGGTGCCCTCGTCCCGGAAGAGCCTGTGCAGGTAGCGCACGGAGATGTGGTGGGCGCGGGCAATGGTCTCCGGGGACATGACCGGATCTCCCCACGGCGACCGGTTGACCCGCTCTGACCAGCAGCAGCGCAAGGAAGGCGCGCTCCTGCGGCCCCGGGCTCCTCCTGGGTCCGTCCCCGCCGCAGCCGCACGGGCCCAGCACCTCGAACCGCACCGACTGTGGCGGCACGTCATCCCCCTCCGCACGCTCTCCCCCGGGCATCGGCTCTACGCCGCGTCAAGGGTTACCGAGAGTCACAAGGGAGGGGGGAGAGTCACAGGGGAGGGGGTGGGTGAGGAGCGGGGCAGGCGTCGTGTCACGCCTCGTTGAGGCGTTGGAGGGCGTCGACCAGCGCCTTGTGGATCCCGTCGGGCAGCCAGCCGCAGTGGGCGCCCTGCACGACGTACTCCGCGACCTCGCGCAGCTTGGTGTTGGTGTGCTGGGATATCTCCTTCAGCACGTCCCAGCCCTGCTCGGGCCGCAGGTGGCCGACGCTGATGACCACGCCGATGGCCTGGTCGATGACGGCGTGGGAGGCGACGGCCTGCCGCAGTTGCTCGATCTCCTGCTCCAGAACGCCGATCCGCTCCCGCAGATCCTCCTCCGCTGCCATGGTGACCTGTCTTTCCACTGTCCTAGTTCCACGAGGCGCCGTCGGGCGACGTCGCGGCGCCGTCGCCTTCCAGCCTGCACGCCGATGACGACATCGGCTGCCCCAGGGACGAAGACCTTGGGCCGAACCGGTCCGGAAAACGAATGCAGGCCGGCAAGGCGGGCAGGTGACAGAGACGAACAAGCGGCGGTCCCCGCTCGTCGCGGACCTCGCGGCGGGTCCCGGCCGTCGCGCTCCGGACCCGCGCCCAGCGCCCGACCCAGAGGACGAGGCCGTGATGGACACGCTGTTCTTCGACAGCGACGACCTGGAAGTGACCGAGGACTTCCTCAGCCGGGCCTACGCCAAGATGCACATCGGGAGCAACGCGCCGGAGGCGGGCCGGGCGCGGATGAGCCGTGCCGCGATGCCGTCCGTGACGGTCGACGAACTCGACCTCGACTTCGAGATGAGCTACTCCGTCACCCCGCTGGGCCGGATCTGTCTGTGCCTGGTCCACGACGGCACCATCCAGGACCATGCCTTCGACGGGGTCGAGGACGCTTTCGGGCCCGGTGACGTGGTGTCCTTCGCACCGCCCGAGCTGCCGTACAGCGGCCGGGTCTGCAACGCCCGGTACAACATCACCATGCTGGACACCGACCTGCTCACGCAGGTCGCCGCGGGGGCGCCGGGGCGCAGACCCGAGCCGGTGCGGCTGACCGGCCACCGGCCCCACTCCGCGGCCGCGGCGCGCCACCTGCGGCGCTCCGTCGACTACCTGCGCGACCACATCCTCACCGAACCCGACGTGGCCGACCAGCCGCTGATCGCCTCCACCGCCGCCCAGCACCTGGCCGCGAGCGTCCTGGCCGCCTTCCCCAACACCGCCCTCACCGAGCCCACCGCGGGCGACCGCAACGACGCCCACCCGACGACGCTGCGGCTCGCGCTGGCCTACATCGACGACCACGCCGACCAGCCCATCACGGTCGCCGACATCGCCGCGGCCGCGCACGTCACGGTCCGGGCCCTGCAGTACGCCTTCCGGCGCCACCTGGACACCACGCCGCTCGCCCATCTGCGCCGGGTGCGGCTGTCCCACGCGCACGCCGACCTGC
Organism: Streptomyces sp. NPDC030143; assembly: GCF_055573695.1. NCBI lineage: Bacteria > Bacillati > Actinomycetota > Actinomycetes > Kitasatosporales > Streptomycetaceae > Streptomyces > Streptomyces sp. NPDC030143. The sequence continues at coordinate 31,935 of NZ_JBVIAY010000002.1, read as the reverse complement.
TGGCGGCGAACCCCCTGGACGGCACCACGGTCACCGACGTCGCGGCCCGCTGGGGCTTCTTCCACCCCGGCCGCTTCGCGGTCCTGTACCGCAACGCGTACGGCCGACCGCCCCACCGGACCCTCGCCGAGGGGTGAGGTCGACCGGCGGCGCGCACCTCCACGGCTCCGGTAGGTGTCCACGTGTCACCGACGTGCTCGGGAACCCCGCCCTCGGGGTGGCGCACATACCCCTGCCACGGTTCCTCGCCGTCCGCCATGCGGGCGCCGCCTCGCCGTCCGGCCCGCCGGCGCCGCCCGCACTCCCCACGACCAGGCCGGGGACTCCCCACGACCAGGGCCGGGCATTCCACCCGGCCGCAGCTCGCCTCCTCGAGGGAACAGCCGCCCAGCGGCACGGCGCGGTTCCCCGGCCGGCGCGAGAGCCCGGGCGTCAGGCTCCGGTGTCAGGTCAGGGCGCGGGCCGCCAGCCGGGGTGCCCGGTGGGCCAGGACGGCGGCGGCCAGGCCGATCATCGCGCCGACGGTGACGTCGGAGGGGTAGTGGGCGCCGGTGTGGACCCGTTCGCAGGCCACCAGCACCGTCGGCACGGCACACGCCGCACCCGCCCGGGGCCAGGTCACGGCCACGGCGGCCGTGAAGCCGACGGCGGCCGCGGTGTGCCCGGAGGGGAAGGACGAGGACTCGGGCCGGTCGTGGACCTTCTCGTGCGGGATCCACTCCTTCGGCGGCCGGCGCCGCTCCCACAGTTGCTTGACGACGCAGTTGGAGACCGTCTCCGCCACCGCCATGCTCAGCACCCCCGCCGCCGCGGCCCGCCGTCCCCGCCACCCTCCGGCCGTCGCCATGACGGCGGCGGCGCCCCACCAGAGTTTGGTGTGCTGCGCCGCCTCCTCGACCGCCGGCAGCACGCGCCGCACGGGCTTCCACGGCCACGAGGCCACCTGTCGCACGAGCTGTCGATCGCGCTTGCGAAGATCCGCCAACACCCTCATGACCTGCGACTTCCCGGTCTCGCCGGTCCCTAACGCGGCGGGCCGCTCATTCCATCCGGCGCTCGTCCTCCTCCGTCCAGGCGCGGGTGTCGCGGGGCTCGACGTACGGCTCCTCGTCGTGCGGGAGGCCACCGGCGACCGCGCGCTGCCGGGACAGCTCGGCATCGAACTCCAGACCGAGCAGGATGGCGATGTTGCTGATCCACAGCCACACCAGGAACACGATGACGCCGGCGAGTGTGCCGTAGGTCTTGTTGTACGAGGCGAAGTTGGCCACGTAGAACGCGAAGCCGGCCGAGGCGACCAGCCAGATCAGCAGGGCGAGCACACTGCCCGGGGTGATCCAGCGGAAGCCGCGCCCCTTCACGTTCGGCGTCGCCCAGTACAGGAGAGCGATCATGATCGTGACGAGGACGACGAGCACCGGCCACTTCGCGATGGACCAGACCGTCAGCGCCGTGTCGCCGACGCCGAGCGCCGTACCGGCCCGGCGGGCGAAGTCGCCGGTGAACACCACGATCAGCGCGCTGATCACGGCGAGCACCAGCAGCACCACCGTCACCCCGACCCTGACCGGCAGGACCTTCCACACCGGACGTCCCTCGGGCATGTCGTACACGGCGTTGGCGCTGCGGATGAACGCGGCGACGTAGCCGGAGGCCGACCACACCGCCAGGACGATACCGACGACCGCCATGATCGAGCCGATGCCGCCGCGGCCCTGCAACTGCTGGACGGCGTCGCTGATGATGTCCCGGGCCGAGCCCGGGGCGAGTTTCTGGAGGTTCTCCAGCACCTGCTCGGTCGCCGACCGGCCGGCGAGTCCCAGGATGGACACCAGCACCAGCAGGGCCGGGAACAGCGAGAGCACGCCGTAGTACGTCAGGGCGGCCGCACGGTCGGTGAGCTCGTCGTCCTTGAACTCCTTGACCGTGCCCTTGAGCACCGCCAGCCAGGACCGCTTCGGCAGCTTGCGGGGTTCGTCCGGTGCCCGTCGTTCCACTTCTTCGCCGGGTCCGGGCGACCGCTGCTGCTCGGACGCCTGCGGGCCACCGGTGCGGTGATCGGATTTCGATGTCCGTGCCATGGCACCCGGAGTAACCCGATCGGGCCGGATCATGCGTCGCCCGGAGGGGGCGCGCGGAAGCTCCCCAGGGCGCCCCGGGGCGAGACACGGGCCACAGACGCACAGGTCCGAGGCCGCCCGGGGTACCCGGTTCCTCGAACGACCGCACGCCGGGGGTGGAGACATCCGCCCCCGCTCCCTTCCACGGAAAGGTGGGTGATCCCCGCTCGTGAACAGATTCGCGACCGCTGAGCGCAGTCTGCGGACGGCGGCCCCTCACGAGCTGCTCGACGCTGTCCGCCGTGTACTGGTCGAGCAGTACACGGCGGAGTCCGTCGAGCTGTTCCTGGCCGACTACGGCCTGACGGTGCTGCGACCGGTGTCCGAGCTGCCGCACACCCTGGAGCCGGTGCCCGTGCACGACAGTCCGGCCGGCCGGGCCTTCTGCGCGCAGGAGCCGTATGTGGAGCCCGTCCGCCAGGGCGCTCCGGTGCGGGTGCACCTGCCGGTCTCCGTCCGCGGCGACCGGCTCGGCGTGCTGACGGTGACGCTGCCCGGGGGCGACCAGCCGCGGGACGTGGTGGGCGAGCTGGCCGAGATCGCCCAGGTGCTCGGGCACGAGGTGGTCGTCGCGGAGCGGGACACGGACCTGTACTTCCAGGCCCGGCGCAGGGACCGGCTCACGCTGGCCGCGGAGATGCAGTGGCAGTTGCTGCCCGGCCGCTCCTGTGCCCGCCCCGAGTACGAGCTGGGCGCGCAGCTCGAGCCCGCCTACGCCATCTTCGGCGACAACTTCGACTGGTCGGCGACGGCGGACCGTCTGATGCTGTACGTCACCAACGGCATGGGGGAGGGCATCGAGGCCTCCCTGCTGACGAACCTGGCCGTCAACGCGCTGCGCAACGCGCGCCGGGCCGGCATCCCCCTCGACGACCAGGCCGCCCTGGCCGACCAGGCCGTCTACTCGCACTACCGGGGCCGGTGCTTCCTGTCGGTGCTGATGCTCGACTTCGACCTCGTCACCGGCCTGGTCCGGGCGGTCGACGCCGGGTCCCCGCAGTTGCTGCGGCTGCGCGACAGGACCGTGGAACGGGTGCATTTCGAGGCCCAGTTGCCGCTGGGCATGTTCGAGGAGACCGACTACGTCACGCAGGAGTTCCGCGTCGAGCCGGGCGACCGCCTCGTCTTCGTCAGCGACGGCGTCCACGAGGCGGCCTCCCCCGGCGGCGAGGCGTTCGGGGACGGCGCGCTGGCCCGGGCGATCGCCGCCACCCGACTGCTGCCGGCCGCCGACGTGCCGGGCGCCATCCTGCGCGAGCTCACCGTCCACCGTGGCCGGCCCTCCCCGGACGACGACGCCCTGGTGGTCTGCCTGGACTGGCGCGGACGCTGATCCGAAGCCCCCGGCCCGCCGGACGGCCGCTGTTGTTCGCACCGCACCCCGACGCTAATGTTTGTCATACGGCAACGATCAGCCGGAGGCGTGCCGCCCGGCAGCCGCACGGTTCCGTGCGCAGGGAGACGATGCAGGTGTCGCGACGAACAACGCTCATCTCCCACCCGCACGGGAGCGGACGTCCGGCGGGCCCGGCCACCCGCGCAGCGGGCCGGGAAGCGGTCACGTGACCCCGGTCCCGGGACACGTCCTCGCGGCCACGCTGCCGATCGGTTCGGACGCGGATCTGGGCTGGGTGCGCCATCGGGTGCGGCAGGCCGCCGCGGGCCTCGGCTTCGGTCTCGTGCAGCAGACCAAGCTGGTCACCGCGGCCAGCGAGCTGGCCCGCAACACCCTGGTCCACGGCGGCGGCGGGTACGTCGAGATCGCTCCGCAGGACGACGACGGCCGACGCGGCCTGAGACTTGCCTTCACCGACACCGGCCCCGGAATCGGCGACCTCGACCTGGCGATGACCGACGGCTACACCACCGGCGGGGGCCTCGGCATGGGCCTGAGCGGGGCCCGCAGACTGGTGAACGAGTTCGCCGTCGACACCGAGGCCGGCCGGGGCACCACCGTCACCGTCCTCGCCTGGGCGCCGGGCCTCTCCCCGGCCGTCCCGGAACCCCGCTGAGGCGACGTGTGCGCCGGGGTGTGAGCCGCCGGACACCGTCCGCGCGCCCCCGTTGCCGCTTGTCACCACCCCTGTACGGGCACTACTGTCACCACGCCTTGGTGAACGGGAAATCCGGTGTGATGCCGGTGCGGCCCTCGCCACTGTGATCGGGAAGTCCGGCTCCGGCCCTCGCGGGCGGCCACTGGGTCCTCGGACCCGGGAAGGCGGAGTACGGGCGGTGGTACCCGTCAGCCAGGAGACCGGCCAAGGCGCGTCAACCATCCACGAGGTGCTGGAGAGGGTCTGCTGAGCCATGCACATTGCCGAGGGTTTCCTGCCTCCGGTGCACGCGGTCGCCTGGGGCGTCGCGTCGGCGCCGTTCGTCGTCCACGGAGTCCGCTCGCTCCAACGTGAGGTGCGGGAGCACCCGGAGAGCACGCTGCTCCTCGGTGCCTCCGGGGCCTTCACGTTCGTCCTGTCCGCGCTGAAGCTGCCCTCCGTCACCGGCAGTTGCTCGCACCCCACCGGCACCGGCCTGGGCGCGATCCTGTTCCGGCCGCCGATCATGGCGGTGCTGGGCACCATCACCCTGCTCTTCCAGGCGCTGCTGCTCGCGCACGGCGGCCTGACCACGCTCGGCGCGAACGTCTTCTCGATGGCGATCGTCGGCCCGTGGGCCGGTTACGGCATGTACCGGCTGCTGCGGCGCTACGGCGTGCCGCTGATGGTCGCGGTGTTCTTCGGGGCGTTCGTCGCCGACCTGTCCACGTACTGCGTCACCAGCGTGCAGTTGGCGCTCGCGTTCCCCGACCCGGGCAGCGGGTTCCTGGGCGCCCTGGGCAAGTTCGGGTCCATCTTCGCCGTCACGCAGATCCCGCTCGCGGTGAGCGAGGGCCTGCTCACGGTGCTGGTGATGCGTCTGCTGGTGCAGTCCAGCAAGGGCGAACTGACGCGTCTGGGCGTGCTCGTGACGGGCCGGCAGGCCCCGGCCGGAACGGAGGCGGCGGCCCGGTGAAGCGGAACACGAAGATCAACCTCCTGCTGCTGCTCGCGGTGCTGGCGCTCGCCGTGCTGCCCCTGGCCCTCGGGCTGGGCGACCACAAGGAGGAGCCCTTCGCGGGCTCCGACGGCGAGGCGCAGACGGCGATCACCGAGCTCGAGCCGGACTACGAGCCGTGGTTCTCACCGCTGTACGAGCCCCCGTCGGGCGAAATCGAGTCGGCGCTGTTCGCGGTCCAGGCCGCCCTCGGCGCGGGTGTCCTCGCCTACTACTTCGGGCTGCGGCGCGGGCGGCGCCAGGGCGAACAGCGCGCGCGGGCCGAGTTGCCGGCCGAGGACGTCCCGGCGGCGAAGGAGCCCGAGGCCGGGGCGTCCGTGGCGGAACGGACCTGAGCGCTCGTGCTGCCGATCGACGCGGCGGCGCACGGCAGTCGCTGGCGCCACCGTCATCCCGTGGACAAGGCCGTGCTCGGGCTGGGCCTCACCGTGCTCGCGATCTCGCTGCCGCCGTGGCCGGGCGCGGCCCTGGTACTGGTGACGGCGCTCGCCGTGCTGCTGGGCCCGGCGGGGGTGCCGGCCGGGCGGCTGTGGCGCGCCTACCGGGTGCCGCTGGGCTTCTGTGCGACGGGCGCGGTGACCCTGCTGGTGCAGGTGGGCGGGCCCGGCGGCTTCGTCTCCCTGGCCGACGGCGGGTCCGCCCGGGCCGGGGAGCTGATGCTGCGCACCTCGGCCGCCTCCCTCGGCGTGCTGCTGTTCGCGTTCACCACGCCGATGTCCGACCTGCTGCCGCGACTGGTGAAGGCGGGCGTGCCGGCGCCGGTCGTCGACGTGGCGCTGGTGACGTACCGCATGAGCTTCCTGCTGCTGGACTCCGTGCGTCGGATCAGGGAGGCGCAGGCGGCACGGCTCGGGCACACCTCCCGGGCCGCCGAGTGGCGGTCCCTTGCCGGGCTGGGCGCCACCGCGTTCGTGCGGGCCTTCGACCGGGCGACACGGCTGCAGGCCGGGCTCGCCGGACGCGGCTACGACGGCACGCTGCGCGTCCTGGTCCCCGAGGCCCGCGTCTCGGTCCGGTTCACCTCGGCCAGTGCCGGGCTCCTCGTGGCCCTGGCCGCTCTCACCCTCGTACTCGAAAGGCCGTTGTCATGAGCGAGCTGGTCGCGCTGCGGGGGGCCTCCTTCGCGTACGAGGACGGCCCGACCGTGCTCGACGGCCTGGACTTCGAGATCCGCGCGGGGCGGGCGCTCGCCCTGCTCGGCCGCAACGGCAGCGGCAAGACCACCCTGATGCGGCTGTTGAGCGGTGGACTGCGGCCGCGCAGCGGCGCCTTGACGGTCGAGGGGCGGGCGGTGGAGTACGACCGCACGGGGCTGACCCGTCTGCGGACGACGGTCCAGCTGGTCGTCCAGGACCCCGACGACCAGCTGTTCGCGGCGTCCGTCGCCCAGGACGTGTCGTTCGGGCCGCTGAACCTCGGGCTCTCCGACGACGAGGTGCGGACCCGGGTGGCGGAGGCGCTGGACGCCCTGGACATCGCGGCCCTGGCCGACCGGCCCACCCATCTGCTGTCCTACGGGCAGCGCAAGCGGACGGCGATCGCGGGCGCCGTCGCGATGCGGCCGCGCGTGCTGATCCTGGACGAACCGACCGCGGGGCTCGACCCCGACGGCCAGGAGCGGCTGCTGACCACCCTCGACGGGCTGCGCGCGTCCGGCACGACGGTGGTGATGGCCACCCACGACGTGGACCTCGCCCTGCGCTGGGCCGACGACGCCGCTCTGCTCACCCCCTCCGGCGTCCGCACCGGCCCCGCGGTGACGACGCTGGCCCGCACCGACCTGCTCCGGCAGGCCGGACTGCGACTGCCCTGGGGCGCCGCGGTCACCCGGCTGCTGCGCGCCCGGGGTCTGCTGGCGGACACCGAGCCGGGCCCGCGCGACCCGGACGAGCTGGCCGCCCTGGCAGCGGCACACGCCACTGCCCCGCTGCCGGCCGCGGAGGGGTGACGGCGGGGGCGCCGGGGCGCCCGGTGGGCCCGCGCGGAGCGATCCGGCAGGATGGGCCCATGAGCGTAGTCAAGATCAACGTACTGACCGTGCCGGCCGAGCAGCGGGAGACGCTGGAGAAGCGGTTCGCCTCCCGTGCCCACGCCGTGGAGAACTCCGACGGGTTCGAGTGGTTCGAGCTGCTGCGGCCGGTGGAGGGCACCGACACCTACCTGGTCTACACGCGCTGGCGCGACGAGGAGTCGTTCCAGGCCTGGATGGAGGGGCCGATGAAGACCGCGCACCAGGGCGGCGGCGAGGGTGCCGAGCGGCCGAAGCCCGCGGCGTCCGGCTCCACCCTGTGGTCCTTCGAGATCGTGCAGCAGGCGGCGCCGAAGAACGCCTAGGTGTCATCGCGCGTGCGCCGTCCTCCGGGGACCGGGAGGCGGCGCACGCCGGTGCGACGGGCCGCACCTTGCCTGCGCCGCGCGCCCGGCGCACGCTGGTCGTATGAGTGCTCGGGATGGCCCCACGCTCATCACCTCCGTGCAACGGGCGTTCCGGCTGCTGGAGGCGGTGGGCGCGCACGAGAACGGCGCTCCGGCCAAACAGCTGGCCCGGGAGACGGGGCTGCCGCTGGCCACCGCCTACCACCTGCTGCGCACGCTGGTCCATGACGGATACCTGCGCAAGCTGGACGACGGCGGGTTCGTCCTCGGCGACAAGCTGGGGACCCTGCACACCGTGGGCCGCGGGCAGGCGCTGCTCAGCCGGGTCCGGCCGGCGCTCGCCGCGCTGCGCGACGAGCTGTCGACCGCCGCCTACCTCACCTTCTACGAGGACGGCGAGATCAGGGTCGCCGAGATCGTCGACGGCCCCCGCGCGCCCCGGGTCGACCTCTGGGTGGGCTTCGAGGACGCCGCGCACGCCACCGCGCTGGGCAAGTCCGTGCTGCGCGAGCTGGACGACGAGGCCCGCAGGGACTATCTCTCCCGGCACCAGCTCGCCGACCTCACGCCCCGTACCATCACCGACCGGCCGGAACTGCTGCGGCGCCTCGACGACGCGCCGCTCGCCCCGGCCGTGACGGACATGGAGGAGTACGCGCTCGGCACGGTCTGCGTCGCCGTCCCGGTCTACAGCGGGGACACCCTCGGTTCGCTCGGGATCTCGCTGCCCGCCGACCGGCTGTCCCGGCTGGAGCAGGCCCGGTCCCTGCTGCTCCCGACGGCGAGCCGGGTGACCAGGGGTCTTTCTCTCACTATCTGAAAATCCCCTCCTTGTGACGGGCGGATCCGAACCTGTTTCCTGAGAAAGCCTTCACACACCCCCGCCCACAGGTGAGGACCGCGGACGAAACATGAGTCAGGCGACCACCCCCAAACGCGCAGCCGCCCATCTGGCCGCCGGAACGCCCGTACTGCCCGTACTGATCGTCTCCGTCGTCGTGGTCGTCGACCTCGTCTGCGGCACCGCGATGACCTGGCTGCCCCTGCTCGCCGCCGCGCCGGCGCTCGCGGCCACCACCTGCGGACCGCTCGGCGTCCTGTGCGTCGGACTGCTCGCCATGGCGCCGGGTGCGGCGCTCGGCGTGCGGGACGGAACGCCGGGGCAGGACCTGGCGGTCATCCTGGCCGCGCTGGGGGCCGTGACCCTGGCGAGCGGCCTGGCCAGCGCGTTGCGGGGGCGTCGCGAGCGGGTCCTCGCGGCGGTCCGCTCGGTCGCGGAGGCCGCGCAGCACGCGCTCCTCAAGCCCGTACCGGCGAACGTCGGGCCGTTCCAGACGGCCGTCCGCTACAGCGCCGCCGCGGCGGAGGCGAGGATCGGCGGCGACCTCTACGCGCTGGTGTCCACCCCGTACGGCGTCCGGCTGATCGTCGGCGACGTGCGCGGCAAGGGGCTGCCGGCCGTGGGGACCGCCGCGCTGGTGGTCGGTGTGTTCCGCGAGGCCGCCTACGACGAGCCCGACCTGCTGGCCGTCGTCGACCGCATCGAGCGGAGCCTCGCGCGCAACCTCGGCAGCGACGACTTCGTCACCGCCGTCGTCGCCGGACACCCCCGGCCGGGGGACCTGGAGCTGGTCAACTGCGGGCACGCGCCCCCGCTGCTGGTGCGCGACGGCGACGTCGTCACGGTCGAGACGCCCCGCCCGGCACCACCCCTCGGCCTGCGCGCCCTGACGGCCGAGGCGCCCACCCTCCAGGTGCTGCCCTTCGTCGACGGCGACCAGCTGCTGCTGTACACGGACGGGGTCACCGAGGCCCGCGACCACGGCCGCGCGTTCTACTCGCTCGCCGAGGGACTGGCCCGGCATGTGACGGACGATCCGGCGCGCACCCTCGACGCGCTCCACAACGACCTGCTGGCGCACGTGGGCGGCCGGCTGCACGACGACGCGGCACTCCTGCTGCTCCGCAAGCCGGCCGACCGGGAGGCGGAGACGGAGGCCGCGCACGTGAGCTGCCCGGCCTGAGGGTTCCTTGCCCCATGAGCGACGCGGCGCGAGGCGAACCGCGCGGTGTGAGCGGGCGGGGCGTCCTGGCCGGAAACACGTGACCTGGAACATACGTGTTCTGGGACATAGCACCGCACGGGTCCGGTTGTGGATAGTTTGAGGTGCTCGCCCCGCGCTCAGCGTCGCGCCCTCGGGTAGTACACCGCCCTCTCGACCACCCGAAACGCCCAGGAGACCCATGCGCCGCCCCCCATCAGGCTCCGCCTCGCGAATAGCCTCCGTTCCCGCCCGCCTCGCCCTGGCGGGCGGTGCCCTGACCGTCGGCGTCGGTGGCCTGTATCTCACCGGGCTCATCGTCACGGGCGGGGAGATCGAGTCCGGGACGACCGTGCGCGGTGTGGACATCGGCGGTCTGAGCCACGAGGAGGCCACCCGGAAGCTGGAGCGGCACCTGGCGGCGGCCGGATCGCGGGTGATCGCCGTGCGGGTCGGCGACCGCGCCGGCACGGTCGACCCGCGGGAGGCGGGCATCGCCTTCGACGCCGGGGGGACCGTGGACCGCGCGACCCGCACCGGCTCCGACCCGTTCAGCGTGATCGGCGGCCTGTTCCGCTCGGGCGGCGGAGCGATCGAGCCCGTCGTACGCGTCGACGAGGACAGGACCCGTGCCGCCCTCGGGCGGCTGGCGGGCACGCTCGACCAGAAGGTCCGCGACGGCGCCGTCACCTTCGCCGACGGCCGCGTCGAACGGGTCGCCCCGCGCACCGGCTACGCGCTGGACGTGGACGCCGCGGTCGGCACGCTGCGCGCCGCGTTCCTGCGGGGCGGGACGGGCCCGGCCACCGCGCTGCCCGCCCGCACGTCCCCGCCGAAGGTCACGGCGGCCGAGGTGGAGCGGGCGGTGCGCGAGTTCGCCCGGCCGGCCGTGTCGGCGCCGGTCACCCTGACCGCGGACGGCAAGCCGGTCACGATCGACCAGGCCGTCCTGAGCGACCACCTCGCCCTGCGGCCGGACGGCTCCGGCCGGCTGACTCCGGAGCTCGACGCCAAGGGCCTGCGCGAGGCCCCCGCCGTCGCCCGCTCCCTGGCCGGCGTCACCACCACCGCCCGCAACGCCCGGCTGGGGCTCGACGGCGACCGGGTCGTCGTGGCCGACGACGCCCGGGCCGGCGTGCAGGTCACCGACAAGGCCCTGGGCAAGGCGGTGCTGCCGCTGCTGACGAAGTCGGGCGCCGCCCGCACCGGAGAGCTGCCCGTACGGCGTCTGCAGCCGGAGGTGACCCGCGAGAACATCGCGCGGCTGGGCCTGACGGAGAAGATGTCCTCCTTCACCGTCGACTTCGAGGCGGCCCCCTACCGGACGAAGAACATCGGGCGGGCCGTGCAGCTGATCAACGGCTCCGTCGTCTCGCCCGGCGAGACATGGAGCTTCAACCGGACCGTCGGTGAACGCACCGAGGCCAACGGCTTCGTCGAGGGCATCATGATCCTCGACGACCAGTTCACCAAGGCGCCCGGCGGCGGGGTCTCCGCCGTCGCCACGACCGTCTTCAACGCGCTGTTCTTCGCCGGCGTCAAGCCCGTCGAACACGGCGCCCACTCCTTCTACATCGAGCGCTACCCGGAGGGCCGCGAGGCCACGGTCGCCTGGGGCAGGCTGGACCTGCGGTTCACCAACGACTCCGGTCACACCCTCGCCATCCAGGCGGAGTCCACCGACACCTCCGTGACCGTCACCTTCCTCGGCACGAAGAAGTACGACGAGATCAAGTCGGTCAAGGGCCCCCGTACCGACGTCGAGGAGCCCACCCACAAGGTGGGCACCGGTGAGAAGTGCGTGCCGCAGACGCCGCTCGAGGGTTTCGACGTCACCGTGGAGCGGGTCTTCTACGACGGCGGCCGCGAGGTGCGGCGGGAGCCGTTCCGCACGCACTACACGCCGCGGGACGAGATCGTCTGCGAGTGATCCCGTTCGGGGTCTAGCTCAGGTCTCGTTCGAGGCGTTCCACCTCCCGGCCCGCCGTCCGGGCCCGGCGGCGGGCCTCGCGGACGTGCCGGTCCGCGGTTCGCGCCTGCTCCTGGGCCTGCTGCTCGAGGGTGCGGGCCTGCCGTAGGTCGTTCCGGAGAGCCCGGAGCTCCTCCGTCAGTTCGTCGGTGCGCCGGTGCAGGCGGGCCGCCCGTTCCCCGGCGTCGGTGGCGGCGCGTTCGGCCGACGCGGTCTCCTCCTCCCGGGCCCGTAGGTCTCGTTCGGCTTCCCGGGCGGCCTCGCGGGCCCGGGCCAGGCTCCGACGGTGCTCTTCGGCGACGCGACGGTCCTCCTCCGCCCGGCGCTCCTGCTCGGCACGACGGCCCTCGACGGCCCGGCTCCGCTTCCCGGCCCGTTGATCCTCCGCGGCCCCGCCCCGCTCATCGGCCCGGCCCCGCCCGGCCGACCGGCCGCGCCCGGGAGCTCCGCCCTCGGGCGGTTCCGCAGGTGGGGCGGGCGCGGGACGCCGGGGCGTCTCAGCGACCGGGGGGAAGCCGACCGTCGGGTCGAGGGGCCGGACGAGGCGGCCGGCGGCCCATTCCCGAGCGGCGCCCTCGTCCGCGAGGACGGCGTGCAGGGTGCCCTCGACCTCGCGCACCGCGTCCTCGCCGATCGGGTGACCGGCCGCCGCCGTCAGCTCACGGGCCTGGCGGGCGAGCGCCCCGATCAGCTGCCGCTGACTGCGCATGAGGTCGCGCAACCGCGCGCCGTCGAGGTCGTGGTGGGCCCGGCGCAGCGCCTGTCCGAGCCCGAGCAGCGGTGCGATCTCGTCGGGCCGCTCCCGGACCAGGAGGTTGCAGGCCCAGGCCGAGCGGCTGGGGCGGCGCAGCTTGCCGATCCGGTCGGCGAGCGCGCGGTCGCCGGCCGTCCGTGCCGCCGCCACGCGGGTCGCTCGGGCGGCGGTGAAGTCCTCGGGCCGCAGGGCGTACAGCTCGTCGGCGACGGTGTCGAGATCCATCCGTGTCCCCTTCCACCCTTCGGCGCCTTGGGGGTCCTTGCCTCGATTGTCGCTTTCGAGGCGCTCTCCGAGCGATGAGCAGGGCTCTGCGCGCGAGCAGAGGGGTTCCGCGAGCGAGCCCAGAGGGCTCTCCGAGCAACGCGAAGGCGCTCCGCGAGCGTCTCGGTGGCGCACCCGGTGAGGCGAGCGGAGCCCCTTCCCTACCGTCCGTGACCCACATCACAGTCCGTGAGTGCAGCGTGAGGGGGGTGCCAGGGCCTTTTCCCGGATGTAGGCGGCCGGCGAGGACGGGGACTGTGCGGATGGAACAAGCTCGCGCCGGTGAGTTCGACGAGTTCGTGGCGGCCCGCTGGTCGGGCCTGTTCCACCTGGCCCGTCTGCTCACCGGGGGCGACCGGCACCGGGCCGAGGACCTGTTGCAGGAGTCCCTGGTCAAGCTGTGGTTCGTCTGGCCGAAGGTCGCCGACGAGGCCCCGGAGGCGTACGTGCGCAAGGTGCTGGTGCGTGCGGCGGCGCGCTCCGCCCGCCGCCGTTGGTGGGGCGAACGTCCCGTCGACCAGTTGCCGGAGGTGGCGGCGGCGGGCGACGTGTCAGCGGCCGTCGCCGAGCGCCACCGGCTGGAGGCCGCGCTGGCCCGGTTGCCGCCGCGGCAGCGGGCCGCCGTGGTGCTGCGCTACTACCAGGACCTGCCCGAGGGCCAGGTCGCGGAGGCACTGGGCTGTCCGGTGGGCACCGCTCGGTCCCATGCCTCGCGCGGGGTGGCGCGCCTGCGCCGGCTCCTGGCGGACGTCATCGAGCCGGTGGGGTGAGGGAGAGGTCATGGATCACTTCGAACGGCGGTTGGCGCAGCTGATGCGCACCTCCGAGGAGCACGTCCCCTTCGCGTCCGGGGACCGCGAACGTCTGCGGGCGGGCGTCAGGGCACGCCGCCGGATGCGCACCGCCCGGCTGGTCGTCGGCTCCACGCTGGCGTTCGCCGGACTCACCCTGGGGCTGTTCCTGCTGCCCGACACCCCGGACCGGGTGGAGCCGAGCAGTCCGCACCCGGCGCCCGCGGCGAGCCCGGCGTCCTCCCCGGGCACGACGCCGACGCCGCCCGTGCCCTCGGGCGACCCCACCTCGTCGACGCCCGCGACACCCCCCGCGCCCACGGGCCGGGCCTCCGTCACCGTCCCGCCGCCCACGACCGCCCCGGGCACGGCTGTCGCGGGGGACCCGACCGCGGACGACCCGCCGAGCACCCCGCCCGCGAGGGGCGCCACCACCCTGCCGGCCACCGCCCCGGCGACACAGGGTGCCGGCGACGACGCGCCGACCTCCGCGTCGTCGGTCGCCGTCCCGGCGGACTGAGGGCTGCGAACACAGGGGGAGCCCGGCTCGCCTTGTGTTCGCAGCTCCGCACCACCGCCCGCCCACTCCCCCGATCACACCGTGCCGCGGAGGGCTTCGGCATGCCCTGCGACAGAGCACAGACAAGGACGAACCGTGACCGAACCGGCCCTCGCGAGCCCCTGGTTCGGCGCCGGACGGCGCCATCGGCTGCACGACGCGCTCCGGCGCCACGGACCCGTCCTCGCGGTGTACGGAACGCTCAAGCTCATCGGCTTCTCGGTCTTCATGTTCCTGCTGGACTCCGCCGGGGACTACCGCGAGAAGCACCCGCGGTTCGGCGGCGGCGAGCACCCCTGGGACGTGCTGGGCACCTGGGACGGCTGGTGGTACCGGCAGATCGCCGAGCACGGCTACGATCCCGCGCTCGTCCCGCTCCGCGACGCCGCCGGCCCGATCACCCTGGAGGGAAACTCGGCCGCGTTCTTCCCGCTCTACCCGGCGCTGATGCGGCTGGTCTCCGAGGTCACCGGCCTCGGCCTGTTCGGCGCGGGCCTGCTGGTCTCGGTCGTCGCCTCGTTCGTCGCCGCGCTGGGGATCCACGCCGTCACCGCCCTGCTCGCCGGCCGGCGGGCCGGGCTGGCGGCGGCCGGGCTGTGGGCCGTGTGGCCGGGGTCGGGCGTGGAATGGGCGGTCTACTCGGACTCCCTGTACGTGGCCCTCGCCGCCTGGGCGTGTCACGCCGTCATGACCCGCCGCTGGCTCACCGCCGGGTTCCTCACCTGCGCCGCCGGCCTCAACCGCCCCACCGCCGCCTCCCTCGTCGCCGGTCTGGGGGTCGCCGCGCTGCTCGCCGTGTACCGCGACCGGGACCGCGACGGTGTCGCGCGGCCCCTGACCGCCCTGGCCGTCGCCCCGCTCGGGCTGGTCGCCTACGTGGGCTGGGTCGGTCTGCGCACGGGCGAGCCCGGCGGCTACTTCGCCCTCCAGTCCGGCGCGTGGGCCCACGAGTTCGACTACGGCGGCCACACCCTGGAGGTGTTCTCCTCGGTTCCGGTGGGCCACTTCGACTACCTCTTCGCATGGCGGTTCGCGGACGTCGTCGGGGTGTTCACCGTGCTGCTCGCGGTCCTCCTGCTGCCGCTGCTGATCCGGCTGCGCCCGCCGGCCGTCCTCGTCGTCCACACGGTGCTGACCTTCGTGCTCGTCCTGGGCAGCCGGCAGATCTTCGGCAACGTCTCCCGCTACCTGCTCCCCGCCTTCCCGCTGTTCCTCCCGCTCGCCGTGGCGCTGCGCCGCCTGTCGCTGTCCCTCCAGCTGACCCTCCTCGGCATCGCGGCGGCGGCCTCCGGCTCGTACGCGGGCTACGTCCTCTTCGAACTCGGCGTGCCCTGACTCCTGCCCTCCCCCGCCCCCTCCCCGCCCGACGGCACGGAAACGGACCCCCCATGACCACGCCCCTGCGCACGACCACCGCACCGCCGACGGCTCCCGCACCCCCCGCTCCGCCCCGCACGACTGCGACCGGCACCGTGCGGCGGCTGCTCGACCGGCTGACCCCGGCGGACCGGCGGGTGCTCCGGCTGTACGTGGTGACCCGGCTGGGGCTGTGGCTCGTCGCCTACTGCACCGCCTGGCTGTCCGTGGGCGGATCGAAGGACAGGACGCCGAGGCCGCTGCTGTCCCTGTGGGAGCGCTGGGACTGGAGGCACTACCAACACATAGCCGAGTACGGGTACTTCGGCTCCTTCCCGGGTCTCGAGCGCGCCTCGGACAACCGTGTGGCGTTCTTCCCCGGCTTCCCGATGGTCCTGCGCGCCGTGCACTCCGTGATCCCCGACTGGACCGTGGCCGGCCTGCTGGTCTCCCTGGTGAGCGGGGCCGTCGCGGTGGTCGCGCTGGCCCGGATCGCCGGACTCGGCCGGCCGGACGACGGGGGCCGGGCCGGCCGACGGGCCGTGCTCTTCCTGCTGTTGTCGCCCGCCGCGGTGTTCCTGGCCGCCGGGTACAGCGAGTCGCTCTTCCTCGCGTGCGCGCTGCCGGCCTGGCTCGCGGCGCGCAACCGCGCCTGGCCGACGGCCGGCCTCCTCGCGGCCGCGGCCACGACCGTGCGGGTGAGCGGACTGTTCCTCGCGGCCGCGATCGTCGTCGAGTTCCTCACGGCCCGGGACGCCCGCCGCGACGGGCACCGACCGCGCGCACTGCCGTGGTGCGCGCTGCCCCTCCTGCCCGCCGCGGCGTACACCGTCTACCTGTTCGCCCGAACCGGCGACTGGATGGCCTGGAAGCACGCGCAGGAACGCGGCTGGTACCGGGACTTCCACACCCCCGCCGCATCGCTCCGGCACACCTGGGAGAACGCCTTCGGGCACCGCCTGTCCACGGGCTACGCATGGGAGTTCCAACTGGAGCTGGTCGCGATGGCGACCGGTCTGCTGCTGCTGGCCCTGCTGCTGGTGCGCCGCCGCTGGGCCGAAGCCCTGTACATCGCCCTCACCCTGTGGGCCCTGGGCACCTCCTACTGGTACCAGTCCCTGCCCCGGGCCACCCTCCTGTGGTGGCCCCTGTGGACCGCGCTGGCCCACTGGAGCCTGCGGCGCGACGGGGTCAAGGAGACCTGTCTCGCACTGCTGACACCGCTGGCGGTCGTCCTCGCGGTAACGTTCCTGTCCGGCCACTGGGCGGGCTGACGGGTCCTGGAAGCGGGTGCGGC
The DNA here is from genome assembly GCF_055573695.1 of Streptomyces sp. NPDC030143. Classification (NCBI taxonomy): domain Bacteria; kingdom Bacillati; phylum Actinomycetota; class Actinomycetes; order Kitasatosporales; family Streptomycetaceae; genus Streptomyces; species Streptomyces sp. NPDC030143. Next base: position 15,356 of record NZ_JBVIAY010000002.1, on the reverse strand, counting down.
CGGCGATCCACGGCTGGACCGGCGGCTGATCCGGCCGGGACCGAACCTCCCCCGGCCCACCCGCCCAGAGAAGCCCACCGGCGTCATGTGTCATACTCAGCGCCGCTTATAGCAACATCTGACCGGGGGGTTCCGTCCTGCACGCCATATCCTTGGACACCCCTTACCTGGACACGGACGCGGACCAGCTCTGTTTCTCGCTCGACCTGACCGAACGGCCGGCACTCGCCGAACGCCGGGTGACCGTGGGCGGCCTCGACGTACGGCTGCGGCTGCTCGGCGCCTCGCACCAGGTCTTCGCCGGTCCCGTCAAGGAGACCGTGGCCTGCCTGCCCGGCACCGCCAAGGGTCTGCCCGCCACGTACACGCACCGCCCGCCGGGCTGGACCTACGACTTCCGGGCGGAGACCCGACGGCTCGCCCCCGGGGAGTTCAGCGACCACGTGGCGCGGATCCTCGGCGAGGTGGACGGCAACGACAGCAGTCTGTGCGGCATCTTCCCCGGTTCGCCGGAGGCACTGACGGCGGTGGTCCTCGAGGCGGCCGACGGGCCGCCCGGCCGCGGGCTGGTCTGGCGCACCTGGCACACCTATCCGCAGAACGGCCAGATCGTATCGACGCACACCCGGCTGGAGGCCCGATGAAGAGCGCCCGACTCGTCCGCGCAGCGGTGGCGGCCGTGCTGACCGCGGCCCTGCTCACCGCCTGCTCCTCCGGCGGGGGCACCGGGGTGCCGCGCGGCTGGATCAAGGACAAGTACACCGCGGGCGGAACGGGCTGGGTCGACCCGGACAGCACCCCGAACGCCGTCGCCGACGCGATCCACGGCCACCGCAAGGCGACCGACCGCGCGTCCGGCGGCCGGATGGAGTTCCTGCGCTACGGCGACGACATGGTCACCGTGTCGCCGTACCGGAGCGGCAGCCGGATCGAGATCGAGGACTACCGCAACGGCTACCACCGCCACAGCCGGTACCTGAACCTCTGGCCCAACCCGGACAGTTCGAGCTTCCGTGGCGGCGGTCCCGGTGAAGGCAAGTGACTCCCCGGCGCGGACACCCCGTGCCCGGCCCCAGACCCTGACGACGCCCTGACGAAAGGCAACGCAGTGACCGAGATCTTCGAGTCGGCCGGTCAGGCCCTGCTCTACGGAGTGGTGGGCCTCGTGGTGATGGCCGTCGGCTTCATCGCCCTCGACCTCGTCACGCCCGGCAAGCTCTTCCACGTGGTGTGGACCGACCGCAACCGCGGTGCGGCCGTCCTGCTGGGCAGCCAGTCCGTCGCCGTGGGCCTGGTCATCATGGAGGCCGTCCGGGCGAGCGAGTCCGAGCGGGGCCTCGGCTACGGCCTGGCCAGCACCCTCCTGTACGGCCTGGCCGGGGTGCTGGTGATGACGGTCGTCGGCGTCGTGATCGGTCTGCTCACCCCGGGTCAGATGGGCGCCGTCGTCCTGGACGACGACGCCGACCGTCCGCACCCCGCCGCCTGGGTCCAGGCCGGCATGTACCTGGGCACCGCGTTCATGGTCGGCGCGGCCATCTCGTAAGCACCCACCCATGAGCGCCACCTCCCTGCAGGACCGCGACAGCGCGGCGTCCTCCCGCCCCCCGGCCGTCCGGCACACCCGGGGGGCGCGTTTCCTCCTCCTGCTCTCCGTGTTCCTCTGCGCGGCGTGCGGGCTCGTGTACGAGCTGGCGCTCACCGCGTTGGGCAGCTACCTCATCGGCAACTCGGTGCTGCAGACCTCCGTGGTCATCTCCGTGATGGTCTTCGCGATGGGCCTCGGCTCGCTCGCCGCGAAACCGCTGCGCCGCCGGGCGGTGGGTGCGTTCGCGCTGGTGGAGGGCGTCCTGGCGCTGGTCGGCGGACTGTCCGTGCTGGTGCTGTACGCGGCGTTCGCCTGGCTGCAGATCTACACCCCGGCGATGGTCGTGATCGCCATGGTGGTCGGCCTGCTGATCGGGGCCGAGATCCCGCTGCTCATGACGCTGCTCCAGCGGATCCGGCGGCAGGAGGCGGGCAGCGCCGTCGCCGACATGTTCGCCGTCGACTACATCGGGGCGCTGGTCGGCGGACTGTGCTTCCCCCTGTTGCTCCTGCCGACGTTCGGCCAGCTGAAGGGCGCGCTGGTGGTCGGCGCGGTCAACGCGGTGGCCGGGGTCATCGTGGTGGTGTTCATCTTCCGCCGGCAGACGCGGCGGGTCGTGCGGATCGGTCTGCTCGCCTTCGTCACGGCGGTGCTGGCGGTGCTCGGCACGGCGTACGTGCTCGCGGACGACCTCGAGGTCACCGCCCGGCAGCAGATGTACAAGGACCCGATCGTGCACGCCGAGACCACGCCGTACCAGGAGATCGTCGTCACCCGCTCCACCTCCTTCACCGGGGGTCCCGACATGCGGCTCTTCCTCAACGGCGACCTCCAGTTCAGCTCCGTCGACGAGTACCGCTACCACGAGTCGCTGGTGCACCCCGCGCTGTCCGGGCGCCGCGGCGACGTGCTCATCATGGGCGGCGGCGACGGGCTCGCCCTGCGCGAGGTGCTGCGCTACGACGACGTGCGGCACGTGACGCTCGTCGAGCTGGACCCGGCGATGACCCGGCTGGCACGCGAGTTCGGGCCGCTGCGCGAGCTGAACGACGCGGCGTTCGCCGACCGCCGGGTCGAGGTGGTCAACGCCGACGCGTTCAACTGGCTGCGCGGCGCCCGGCAGCGGTACGACGCGGTCGTCATCGACTTCCCCGACCCCGACACGGCGGCACTGGCCAAGCTGTACTCGGTGGAGTTCTACAGCCTGCTCGGCCAGGTCCTGACACCGCAGAGCAAGGTGATGGTGCAGAGCGGGTCGCCGTTCTTCGCGCCGAAGACGTTCTGGTCGATCGCGGCGACGGTCCGGGCGGCCGGGCTGGCGACGACCGAGTTCCAGGTCGACGTGCCGAGCTTCGGCAACTGGGGGTTCGTCCTGGCCGCTCCCGGCGGCACGCCCCCGGCCCTGCGGCTGGCCCCGGACGCGCCGCGCCTGCGCTACCTCGACGACGCGGTGCTGGAGGCGGCCACGGTGTTCCCCGTCGACCGCCGCCGCGAGGACGTCCGGCCGAGCACGCTGATGGATCCGGCGGTGCTGGAGTACGTGCTCAACGAGTGGCGGAACTACTGATGCGGTGACAGCGCACCCGGCCGCAGCCTGACCCGTTGTTCGCCCACGTCCCCGCACGGGCCACCGCCCACCTCGGCGAGGTCGAACAGACCCGGCCCGCCCACGGGTCCGAGGCGGGCCTGCCCGCCCGCGCGCCCCGGCAGCGCACGGGACGTACGCCGTCAGCGCGCCCGCCCCCGTGGCTTCAGCGGCACCTGCGCCAACTCCGGCGCCGGCAGCGGGTCGCCGTCGTCACCGGCTGGCGGGGCGAGCCGTCCGGCCAGCCCGGCGAGGGCGTCGGCGACCGGCGCTGGTAACCGCCGGACCGTCTGCCGCTCCGTCCCCGTTCGTGTGCACCGCCCAGGCCCGACGGCGTGGATGCCGGGCCTGCCCGTCGACCACCCTCCGGCCCACTTCACTCCGTACGCCGACTGATCCGGTTAGCACGTCGCCGCCCGCCCGACGACCCGAGCGGCCACCGGGCCACCCGAAATCGTGCCCCTGTTCACCCGATCTCGTGGTGTTCGGGCCCGCACCCCTGCTGACCTCCCCCGATGCCGTGAGACGGTTGCCGCCCACACGACACAGGGGGGTTCGTGACACCGCATCAGGAACGTTCCCGGCGACGGAGAACGACGCTTCCGACACTGCTGACGGCCCTGGTGACCCTGGCCGGCGCGGCCCTGACGGGGGCGTCGCCGGCCGGTGCCGCGAGCGCGGCGACCGTCGCGCCGGGGGTGGTGTACCGGCACCACGACGTGCGGGCGACGGCCGGCACCACGCACGTGCACGTCCTCGACGTCGACCTCACCGACAGCCGGGTGCGCCTCGGCCTGCTGCACCCGGGGAAGGTGGCGGCCCGCGCCGGCGTCTCCCGGCTGGCCGACGCGCAGCAGGCGGTCGCCGGCGTCAACGGCGACTTCTTCAACAACACCGAGGTGCAGCATCCGGGGATCACGGCGACGGGCGCGAGCGTGGGGCCGGTTGTCGACGACGGCAGGGCGCTCAAGGGCGCGGTCCCGAACGGCCAGCGGTTCGGGCCGGCCCTGCCACGCGGCACGGACACCGACGACGTCGTCGGAGTGAGCGACGACGGGCGGGCCCGGCTGGACAGTCTGGTCCTGCGCGGATCGCTCGACACGGTCGGCCGCGGCGCCCCGATACCGGTCGCGGGGCTCAACCAGTACGCGCTCGCGGAGAACTCCGTCGGCGCGTACACCGCCGACTGGGGCAGCGCCTCCCGGGCGCGGGCCGTGTGCGGCACGGACACCGACCGGGCCGCGCCGTGCAGCACCGACACCTACGAGGTGACGGTGAGGCAGGGCGTGGTCGTGTCGTTCTCGACCGCCCCGGGCAGCGGTCCCGTCGCGGCCGACACCACGGTGCTGGTCGGCCGGGAGGCGGGCGCGCGGCGGCTGCGGCAGCTCACCGCGGGCCGGCGGGTGGTGGTGCGGTACGGCCTCACGGCCGCGTCCGGGCGTACCTACCGCTTCGCTCTCGGGGGCCACCCGGTGCTCTCGGGCGGTACGCCGCTGCCCGGGCTGAACACCCGGACGTCGGCGGTGCGCACGGCGGTGGGGATCATGGACGGCGGGCGGAGGGTGCTGCTGCTCGCGGTGGACGGGGCGCCCGCCTACCGCAAGGGCCTGACGATCGCCGAGCTCGCCGCCGAGCTGAAGAACCTCGGTGCGAGCGAGGGTTTCAACCTGGACGGCGGCGGCTCGTCGACGCTGGTCGTCCGCGCGCCGGGCGCCACGAGGGTCACCGTGCGCAACCACCCGTCCGACGGGGTGGAACGTGCCGTGCCGAACGGCATCGGGGTGTTCGTCCCGTAGCCGGTCCGTGCCCGCGCGGGCACACAGCCGGCCGGCCTCACGGCCTGAGACTGCCGACGATGTCGGCCGTCGCCGTGAGGCCGCTGTGGATGGTCGGCGCCATGCTCGTGCCGGCCAGGAAGAAGCCGAGCAGCAGACAGACCAGCGCGTGCGAGATCTTCAGTCCGCCGTTGCGCAGGAAGATCACCGCCAGGATCAGCAGCAACAGCACCACGGAAATGGAAACGGCCACGACACCCTCCTCCGCCACGTCCGGTTTCGCGGCATTCGGCCGCAAGTGTGGCGTAGCGGAGGGTTTGCTCGGGTGACCGGGCCGTCCTCCGAACGAGTGGTGTCCGCGCTGCGGGCGGCCAAGGGGCCCTTGCACTGTGCCCGCCCGGGCCGCGCGGCCTGATCAGGCGCTCATCGTGCAAGGACCCCCAAGAGCTCCGAACGAAAGGGGACGCCGCGAGCCGGGCACCCCTTTCATGCGGAGCTCTGAGCACGGTGGGCGTCGAGGAACGCCTCCAGGCCCGCGAGGTCGTCGGTGTTGAGGTAGTCGACGTCGGCGGCGAGGAGTTCGCCCCACAGGGCGTCCCGGGCGGGGCCCGGCACGTCCGGCGTGGCCCAGAACCGCACCTGCTGCCCGCGCCCGTGCGCCGCGCCGACGAGGGAGCGCAGCTTCCGCCGTTCCGCCTCGGGGAAGGCGCCGACACCGCGCCAGGTGAAGTGGTGGGTCCAGTTGTCGCTGATCAGCGGTGCGAACGCGGCCTCGCTGGTGCCGAGATCGGGGAGGCGGCCGTCGTAGAAGGCGTGCCGGACGGTCTGCGCCTCCATGGGCGCGCGGGCCGCGCGGTCGCCGGAGACGACGGCGGTGACCGGTCCCCGGCGCACACGGCCGTGGACGCAGGTGGTGAACAGGGCCGGGTAGCGCCGGAGTCGGCGGTCCAGTTCGAGGTAGGTGGACGAGCCCTCGGTCTTGAGGTCGATCAGGAGCTGGAGCGGCCTGCGCCATCCCCGGTACACCGTGCCGTGGTGGGCCCGGACGCGCGCGGCGAGCGGGGCGAGGTAGAGGGACTCCAGGGTGCGGGCCGGGTCGAGGTCCTCCGGGTCGTGGGCGACCAGCAACTCGCCGTCCACCAGGAAGACGTCGGCCTCGACGCTGCCGAACCGGTGGTCGAGGGCGTCGAGGAGGGGGCGCGGGTGCTCGTAGTCGTTGTGGGCGTGGGCGCGGCGCAACGGGCGGACTCCGTACCGCTGTTCGGCCGCCGACGCGTGGCCGGCGGGGAGGGCGACCGCGCCCACGAGGGCGCCGAAGGCGGTGAGGGCACTGCGACGGGTGGTGAGGGCCATGTACTGCCTCCCTGTGGGGCGGGACCGAGCCACAGGGAGTATGCGGCCAACAGGGCCCCGAAAAGGCCTGTACATGCCATGAATTGGCCGGACCGCCGTCGTGTGTTCACTCCTTCGGCTCGGGCGCGCGAAGAAGCCCGCCCCGGGTGGGGCGGGCTTCACCGAGGGACGGTCAGGGCGCGCGCAGGTCGACGAGTTCGGCCACGGCGGACCGGTGCGCGCCGGCCGTGCCGTAGGCGATCGAGTCGGCCTTGGCCCGCTTCAGGGAGAGGTGCACCGGGTGTTCCCAGGTCATCCCGATGCCGCCGTGGAGTTGCAGCGCCTCCTCGGCCGCGCGGACGGCGACGGGCGCCGCGTAGGCCTGGGCGACGGCGACCGCCACGTCGACGCCCTCGCCGGTCGTGAGCGCGTCGGCGGCGTTGCGGGCGGCGGCCCGCAGGTTGACGACCTCCAGCCACAGCTGGGCCAGCCGGTGCTTGAGCGCCTGGAAACCGCCGACGGGCCGGTTGAACTGCTTGCGTTCCTTCAGATAGCGGACCGTTTCGGTCAACACCGCCTCGGCGAGGCCCAGTTGCTCGGACGCGAGCAGCCCGGCCCCGGCGCGCAGGGCCCGTCGTACGGCGGGTTCCGCGTCGCCGAGACGGCGTCCGGGGGCGCCGGCGAGGGCTACCGTCGCGACCGGTCGGGTCAGGTCGAGGGAGGTCTGCGGGGTGACGGTCACGGCGTCGGCGTCGACCGCGTACAGCCCGCCGTCGTCGGCCGGCACGAGCAGCACGTCGGCGGCGACCGCGTCCGCGATGCCCGTCAACGCGCCGTGCAGGGCCCCGTCTGCGACGTGGACGGCCGGGAAGGCCGCGCCCGGGGCGGTGTGCAGGCCGACCGCGAGCGCGCCGACGGTCCGCCCGGACGCCAGCCGGGCGAGCAGTTCCCCGTCCGCGCAGGCGAGCAGGGCCTCCGTGGCGACCACGGCGCTGGTCAGGTACGGGACGGGGGCGACGGCGCGCCCCAGCTCCTCCAGTACCACGGCGGCCTCGCGGTGGGTGGCGCCCTGGCCGCCCTGCGCCTCGGGCACGAGGAGGCCGGCCAGGCCCATGCCGTCGGCGAGCGCCTTCCACGCCTCGCGGTCGTGCGGCGCGTCCGACTCCGTGCGGGCGATCACGGCCGCCGGGTCGCAGTGGTCGCCGAGCAGGTCGCGGACGGCGGCGCGGAGGGCCTCTTCCTCCTCCGAGTACAGCAGGTCGGGCTGTGTCTTCACCGGGCCAGGTCCTTCCATGCGACGTCCTTGTCGGTGCGCGGCTCGGCGGGCAGGCCGAGGACCCGCTCGGCGACGATGTTCAGCAGGACCTCGCTGGTCCCGCCCTCGATGCTGTTGCCCTTGGAGCGCAGGTAGCGGTACCCGGCCTCGCGCCCGGTGAAGTCGACGAGCTCGGGCCGGCGCATGGTCCAGTCGTCGTACAACAGCCCTTCCTCACCGAGGAGTTCGACCTCCAGGCCACTGATCTCCTGGTTGAGGCGGGCGAAGGCGAGCTTCATGCCGGCGCCCTCGGGTCCGGGCTGGCCCGCGACGAGTTGCTGGCGCAGCCGTTCACCGGTGAGGCGGGCGACCTCGGCCTCCACCCACGCCTTCAGCAGCCGCTGGTGCAGGTCGTGGGTGCGCAGGTCCGGGCGCTCGCGCCAGGTCCGGGCGACCGGGCCGATCATGCCGCCCTCGCGGGGCAGGCGCATCCCGCCGATGGCGACGCGTTCGTTGTTCAGCGTGGTCTGCGCGACCCGCCAGCCGTCACCGATACCGCCGAGGCGGTGGGAGTCGGGGATGCGGACGTCGGTGAGGAACACCTCGTTGAACTCGGCCTCGCCGGTGATCTGGCGCAGCGGCCGGACCTCGACGCCCGGGTCGGTCATGTCGCAGACGAAGTAGGTGATGCCCGCGTGCTTGGGCACGTCCGGGTCGGTGCGGGCGATGAGGATGGCCCAGCGGGCGAGGTGGGCGCTGGACGTCCACACCTTCTGCCCGTTGACGAGCCACCCCTCGCCCTCGCGGACGGCCCGGGTGCCCAGCGCGGCCAGGTCGGATCCGGCGCCGGGCTCGCTGAAGAGCTGGCACCAGACCTCCTCGCCGGTCCACAGCGGCCGCAGGAAGCGCCGCTTCTGCTCCTCGGTGCCGTACTGGAGGATCGTCGGGGCGGCCATGCCGAGGCCGATGCCGATGCGGCGGGGGTCGTTGTCGGGCGCGCCCGCGGCCTCCAGATCGGCGTCCACCGCGGCCTGGAGGGAGCGGGGCGCGCCCAGTCCGCCGAGGCCCTCTGGGTAGTGCACCCAGGCGAGCCCGGCGTCGAAGCGGGCGCGCAGGAAGTCCAGGCGCCCCGTGTCGGCCGGCGGGTGGGCGGCGAGCAACTCGGCTGTGCGGCGCTTGAGTTCCGCGGCGTCGACGGTCATGCGGCGGCTCCGTTCCGCGGCGTGGGGAGCACGGCCACACGGCCGGTGGTGACACCGTCGGCCACGCGCTGCACGGCGGCGGCGGCGCCCTCGAGCGGCACCCGCTCGCTCACCAGGGGCCTGACCACGCCGCGCGAGGCCAGTTCGGTGAGCCGCTCGTGGCAGTGCCGGACCAGCTTCGGGTTCCTGGTGTTGTACAGGCCCCAGTGCAGGCCGAGGATCGAGTAGTTCTTCACCAGGGCGTGGTTGAGTCCCGGGTTCGGGATGGTCCCGCTCGCGAAGCCCACGACCACGATCCGGCCCTCGAAGGCGACGACCTTGGTGGACTGGGTGTAGGCGTCGCCGCCTACCGGGTCGTAGACCACGTCGGCGCCCCGGCCGCCGGTGGCTTCCTTGACGGCGGCGACCACGTCCTCGGCACGCCGGTCGATCACCACGTCACAGCCCAGTTCGCGGGCGACGGCGACCTTGTCGGCGCCGCCGACGACGCCGACGACAGTGGCCCCGGCGGCCTTGCCGAGCTGCACGGCCGCGCTGCCGACCCCTCCCGCGGCAGCGTGGACCAGCAGCGTCTCGCCCGCCTCCAGACCGGCCCGCCGGTGCAGGCCGAACCAGCCCGTCTGGTAGCCGATGTGCAGGGCGGCGGCCTCGGCGTCGTCCAGGGCGTCCGGAGCGGGCAGGACGGCGGCGGCGTCCGCCACGGCGTACTCCGCGAAACCGCCGTACGGCAGGGCCGGGTTGGCGATCACGCGCCGTCCGTCCTCGGTCTCGCCGCAGATCTCCACCCCGGGCGTGAACGGCAGCGGCGGCCTGACCTGGTAGTGGCCCCGCGCCATGAGCACGTCCGGGAAGTTGATGTTCGCGGCGCGCACCCTCAGCAGGATCTGGCCGTCGCCGGGCGTGGGCCGCTCCACCTCCTGGAGCCGCATCACCTCGCTCGGCTCGCCGTTCTCGTGCACCTGCCATGCCTGCATGCGGAGCCTCCACGGGACTGCGTCGTCTGGCCGGGATGACCGGGGTCCGGGGACCGGGATCCCCCGCATACTAAGCGGTCGCTTGCCGATCAGGGAACCATCGCGTCCGTCACGTCCTCCTGGGGCGCGCCCGGACGTGCATCCGCTCCCCCTGGGGTCCGAACAGGCTGAGGAACTCCGCCGGCCCCTCCCCCGTCGACCCGAACCAGTGCGGCACCCGGGTGTCGAACTCGACGGCCTCCCCCGCGGTCAGCACGATGTCGTGGTCACCGAGGACCAGCCGCAGCCGCCCGGACATCACGTACAGCCACTCGTAGCCCTCGTGGGTGCGGGGCTCCGGCTCGTCGTTGCTCCGCGGCACCAGGACCTTGAAGGCCTGGAGACCGCCGGGCTGGCGGGTCAGCGGCCAGTACGTGCGCCCGTGCCGCACGATCGGCGCCGCCCGCACCCGGGGATCGCGCACCGCCGGCGCGCCCACCAGCTCGTCGAGGGCCACCTCGTGGGCCCGTGCGATCGGCAGCAACAGCTCCAGGCTGGGTTTGCGCAGCCCCGACTCCAGCCGGGAGAGCGTGCTGACCGAGATGCCGGTCGCCTCCGACAGTCCGGCCAGCGTCGCGCCCCTCTCCTTGCGGATCCGCCGCAGCCTGGGGCCGACCTCGGCGAGCACCGCTTCCGTCTCCATGCCGTCGTCACTCATGGGGACATTGCAGATTCGGCAAACACGTTTGTCAATACGGTACGTCACGAGCGACCGTTCCCGTGGAGGTGGTCACCATGACCGAGAAATACGAAGTGATCGTGATCGGCGGCGGAGCGGCGGGCCTGTCCGCCGCACTGGTACTGGGCCGGGCCCGCCGGCGCACCCTGGTCGTCGACGCGGGCGAGCCGCGCAACGCGCCCGCCGCCCACATGCAGGGCTACCTTTCCCGGGACGGGATGCCGCCCGCCGACTTCCTGGCCAAGGGCCGCGAGGAGATCGCCCGGTACGGCGTGGAGCTGGTCCGCGACCGGGCCGTGGACGCCACGAAGGGCGAGGACTTCGCCGTACGGCTCGCGAGCGGGCGGACGGTCCGCGCCCGGCAGCTGGTCGTCGCCACCGGCCTGAAGGACGAGCTGCCCCCGGTCGCCGGGCTCGCCGACCGCTTCGGCCGGGACGTGCTGCACTGCCCGTACTGCCACGGCTGGGAGGTGCGCGACCGGGCCTTCGGCGTGCTGGCCACCGGCCCGTCCAGCGTGCACCAGGCGCTGATCGTGACCCAGTGGTCGAAGGACGTGAGGCTCTTCCTGCACACGGTCGCCGAGGCGGAGCTGTCCGACGAGGACCGGCGCCGGCTCGCCGCGGCCGGGGTCGTCGTGGTGCCCGGCGAGGTCGCCGGCGTCGTCGTCGAGGACGACCGGCTCACCGGCGTCCGGCTCGCCGGGGACACCCCGTCCGGGCAGGGCACGGTCCACGCCCGCGAGACGCTCTTCGTCGCCCCCCGGGCGGTCCCGCGGACCGGCCTGCTGGAGCGGCTCGGCGCCGAGATGACCGAGACGCCCTTCGGCACCTACCCGGTCGTCGACGCGAGGGGCCTGACGACCGTCCCCGGCCTGTGGGCGGCGGGCAACGCCTCCGGCTTCGCGGAACAGGTGGTCAACGCGGCCTCCCGCGGCTACCGCGCCGCTGCCGCGATCAACGGCGAGCTGCTGATGAGCGACCTGGACGCGGCGGTCCAGGTGTAGTCGGCACGCCGGCGTAGCACCATGGCTGCATGCTGCTGACCCGGCTCGCCGACGTGTCCCGGGAGGTCGCCGCCGCCTCGGCGCGCTCCCGCAAGATCGCCCTGCTCGCCGAACTCTTCCGGGACGCGGAGGCGGCCGACGCCCCGATCGTCATCCCCTACCTGGCAGGACGGCTGCCGCAGGGACGGCTCGGGATCGGCTGGAAGACGCTGAGCCGTCCGGTGCCGCCGGCCGGCACCGCGTCCCTCACCGTGCGCGAGGTGGACGCCCGCCTCACCGAGCTCGGCAAGGTCGCCGGCCCCGGCTCCCAGGCCGAACGCGCCCGGCTGGTCGCGGAGTTGATGGGCGCGGCCACCGAGGACGAGCAGCGGTTCCTGCTCGCACTGCTCACCGGCGAGGTCCGCCAGGGCGCCCTGGACGCGGTGGCCGTCGAGGGGCTGGCGGTGGCCACCGGGGCGCCGTCGGCGGACGTCCGGCGGGCCGTGATGCTGGCCGGCTCGCTGCGGACGGTCGCACAGGCGCTGCTGACGGACGGGCCGGCGGCGCTGGAGCGGTTCCGGCTGACCGTCGGCCGTCCGGTCCTGCCGATGCTCGCGCACACCGCGTCCTCGGTGAGCGAGGCGATCGGCAAGCTGGGCGCCTGCGCGGTCGAGGAGAAGCTCGACGGCATCCGCGTCCAGGTGCACCGCGACCCGGACGGCGTGCGCATCTACACCCGTACGCTCGACGACATCACCGACCGCCTCCCCGAGGTCACCTCGGCGGCCCGGGAGTTGGCGGGCGAGCGGTTCGTCCTCGACGGTGAGGTCATCGCGTTCGACGACGGCGGCCGGCCCCGCTCCTTCCAGGAGACCGCCGGCCGGGTCGGCTCCCGGGTGGACGTGGCCAAGGTGGCCGAGGCCGTCCCGGTCTCCCCCGTCTTCTTCGACGCGCTGTCCGTGGACGGCCGGGACCTGCTCGACCTGCCGTTCGCCGAGCGGCACGCGGAGCTGGCCCGGCTGGTGCCCGAGCCGATGCGGGTGCGGCGCACGCTGGTGGCGGGGTCCGGGGACGCCGGGTCGGCCGAGGAGTTTCTCGCCGAGACGCTGCGGCGCGGCCATGAAGGCGTCGTCGTCAAGGCCCTCGACGCCCCCTACAGCGCGGGCCGACGCGGCGCGTCCTGGCTGAAGGTCAAGCCCGTGCACACGCTCGACCTGGTGGTCCTGGCCGCCGAGTGGGGGCACGGCCGGCGCACCGGAAGGCTCTCCAACCTCCATCTCGGCGCCCGCACGGCCGACGGCGGCTTCGCGATGCTCGGCAAGACCTTCAAGGGAATGACCGACGCGATGCTCGCCTGGCAGACCGAACGCCTGGGCGAGCTGGCCGTCGAGGACAACGGCTGGGGGGTCACCGTGCGCCCCGAACTCGTCGTCGAGATCGCCTACGAGGGCCTCCAGCGCTCCACCCGTTACCCGGCCGGCGTCACCCTGCGCTTCGCCCGCGTGGTCCGCTACCGCGAGGACAAGCGCCCCGAGGACGCCGACACCGTCGAGACCCTGCTCGCCGCCCACCCGGAGGTCCGGCCGTGACGGCGAGGCGCAGCGCGGGCCTGCTCTTGTTCCGGCATACCGACGGCGGCCTGGAGGTGTTGCTGGGCCATATGGGCGGCCCGTTCTTCGCGCGGAAGGACGCCGGGGCGTGGACGGTCCCCAAGGGCGAGTACGACCCCGCCGAGCCCGCCTGGGAGGCCGCCCGGCGGGAGTTCCGCGAGGAGCTGGGCGTGGCGCCGCCCGACGGCGAGGCGATCCCGCTCGGGGAGGTCCGGCAGACCAACGGCAAGATCGTCACGGCGTGGGCGGTCGAGGCCGACCTCGATCCGGCGGTGATCGATCCCGGCACGTTCGTCATGGAGTGGCCCCCGCGCTCCGGGCGGCTGGCGGAGTTCCCGGAGCTGGACCGGGTCGCCTGGTACGGCCTGGACGGGGCGCGCGAGGTGATCGTGACGGCGCAGGCCGCGTTTCTCGACCGGCTGGCGGAGCACTCGGCCTGAGGGGTCCTTGCACTGTGCCCGCCCGGGCCGCGCGGCCTGATCAGGCGCTCACAGTGCAAGGGCCCCTGAGCGGACGGGCCGGGCGGACGCGCACGCGTTGCGGCTCCCGGCGCGGCGCGCGAAGGTCGAAGCACAGCCAGCTTGCAGGAGGTCGGTCATGCCCATCGCGACGGTGAACCCGGCGAACGGCGAGACGCTCAAGACGTACGAGGCCATGGGCGAGGAGGAGGTGGAACGGCGGCTCCAGCTCGCGGAGGCCACGTTCCGCACGTACCGGACGACGACGTTCGCCGAACGCGCCGCGCTGCTGAACCGGGCCGCCGACCTGCTCGACGAGGACGGCCCGGAGATCGCCCGGGTGATGACCACCGAGATGGGCAAGCCGGTGAAGCAGGCGCGCGCGGAGGCCGCGAAGTGCGCCAAGGCGATGCGCTGGTACGCCGAGCGGGCGGAGGGCCTCCTCGCCGACGAGGAGCCGCCCGAGGCCGACGTGCGCGACTCCGGTGCCGCGCGCGCCCTGGTCCGCTACCGGCCGATGGGCCCGGTGCTCGCGGTGATGCCGTGGAACTTCCCCCTGTGGCAGGTCGTCCGGTTCGCCGCGCCCGCGCTGATGGCGGGCAACGTGGGCCTGCTCAAGCACGCCTCGAACGTCCCGCAGACGGCCCTCTACCTGGAGGACCTGTTCCACCGGGCGGGCTTCGCCGAGGGGTGCTTCCAGACCCTGCTCATCGGCTCCGCCGGCGTCGACGTCATCCTGCGCGACGAGCGGGTCAAGGCGGCCACCCTCACCGGCAGCGAGCCCGCCGGGCGGGCCGTCGCCTCCACCGCCGGCGAGATGGTCAAGAAGACGGTGCTGGAGCTGGGGGGCAGCGACCCCTTCGTCGTCATGCCGTCGGCGGACGTCGACCGGGCCGCCGAGGTCGCGGTGACCGCGCGCGTGCAGAACAACGGCCAGTCGTGCATCGCCGCCAAGCGGTTCGTCGTCCACGCGGACGTGTACGACCGGTTCGCCGAACGCTTCGCCGAGGGGATGCGGGCGCTGAGGGTCGGCGACCCGCTGGAGGAGGACACCGAGGTCGGTCCGCTCGCCAGCGAGCGGGGCCGTGCCGACCTGGAGGAGCTGGTGGACGACGCCCGGCGCGGCGGGGCGCGGGTGCTGTGCGGGGGCGAGCGCCCGGACGGGCCCGGCTGGTACTACCCGCCGACCGTCCTCACCGGCGTCACCCGTGAGATGCGCATCCACCGCGAGGAGGCCTTCGGCCCGGTCGCCACCCTGTACCGGGCCGAAGACCTCGACGAGGCGGTCCTGATCGCGAACGACTCCCCGTTCGGACTGAGTTCCAACGTGTGGACCCGCGACGAGGCCGACGTCGACCGGTTCGTACGGGACCTGGAGGCGGGCGGCGTGTACGTCAACGGGATGACCGCCTCGCACCCCGCGTTTCCGTTCGGGGGTGTGAAGCGGTCGGGGTACGGGCGTGAGCTGTCCGGGCACGGAATCCGGGAGTTCTGCAACATCACCACGGTTTGGCACGGTGCGTGACCGCCGCGCGGTTACGATCCCGGGTGTGAACCGCGAAGTGACTCTGCCTCTGATCGTCGACGACCGCGGGAGCTTGCAGGTGTCCGCGGCCGACGTGAGCAAGCTGCTGCGGACGTTGGGCGGTCGATGGCTGCATCTCGTCGAGGCGGGGGCGGAGGACCTCGACGAGGACACGGTGGCCGCGCTGACGATCGAGCTGGCCAAACTGGCCGACCGCATCGACGTGGCGTGCATCGCGCACAGCAGCGGGGGTACCCCCTAGGGTCTGTCGTCAAATGATCTTCGGTCGGGGATCATGGTCGGGTGATACGTCGCCATGAACTGTCCGATGCCGAGTGGGCCTTCGTGCAG
>NZ_JBVIAY010000001.1:516495-710640 GCF_055573695.1 Streptomyces sp. NPDC030143 | reverse complement strand
CCCCCCCCCCCCCCCCCCCCCCCCCCCCCCCCCCCCCCCCCCCCCCCCCCCCCCCCCCCCCCCCCCCCCCCCCCCCCCCCCCCCCCCCCCCCCCCGCCGGTCTTTGTCAGCACACCGGTCTTTGTCAGCACAACTGGGGGCGGGAATGGGCTTTTTCGACGGACTCCGGCCCGGCCGGGCCGCCGACTTCGACTCGGGCAACGCGGCGACCAACGCGATCGAACTGACCAAACGGCACAGCCAGGTCTCACTCACCAAACAGGACGCCGCCACCGGACACCTGCGCATCAACCTGGCCTGGCGGATGCGGACCTCCGATATCGGCAGCGCACCGCGTGAGAGCCTGCTGCGCCACCCCTTCAAGGCGCTGCGCCCGCCCGAGGTCGTCGGTCACAGCCAGAGCATGGTCAACGTCGACCTGGACCTCGGCTGTCTGTACGAGCTGGCCGACGGCAGCAAGGGCGTCGTCCAGCCGCTGGGCGGGCTGCTCGGCGACGTCAACGGGCCGCCGTACGTGAAGCTCACCGGGGACGACCGGTTCGGGTCGGGTTCCGGCGAGACGATGTACGTCAATCTCGACCACCGGGACGCCATCAAACGACTGCTGGTGTTCGTCTACATCTACGACCAGACGCCGGCGTTCGACCGTACGCACGCGATCGTCACGCTGTACCCGAGCAACGGGCCGCGCATCGAGATAGGCCTCGACGAGCGGCACCCGCAGGCCCGGTCCTGCGCGGTGGTGATGATCGAGAACGTGAAGGGGGAACTGCTGGTGCGGCGCGAGGTGAGGTTCGTCTACGGCTTCCAGGGGGAGCTGGACCGGCTCTACGGCTGGGGTCTCCAGTGGGGGCGGGGCTACAAGACGAAGGCCGAGAGGTAGCGGCTCCCGTGGGCGGGCCCCCTCGGCCCCCTCGCCGTCTCAGCGTCCGATGAACTGCGGCCCCTGCGGCGGCAGACGGAACTCCTGGGGCGGCGCGGCCGCCGTGGGCTGGGCGTCCGGGTAGCCGTAGCCGTACGTCGGGAGGTTCGCCGGGTAGCCGTAGGAGGGCGGGGGCTGCTGCGGGACGGCCGCCGTCGGCTGCTCCGGGGGCAGCGGCTGGGACCGGCCGGACGCGGAGTCGGGGGTCTCCTCCGACTCGTCCACCGAGATCCCGAAGTCGGTCGCCAGGCCCTTCAGGCCGTTGGAGTAGCCCTCGCCGAGGGCGCGGAACTTCCAGCCCTCCCCGCGACGGTAGAGCTCGCCGCAGATCAGCGCCGTCTCCTCGCCCGTCTCCGGACGGATGTCGAACGTGGCCAGCGGTTTGTCGCCGGCGGCTGCCGCGTCGTACAGCAGGATGGTGAGCGAACGTACGCGGTCGAAGGCGACTCCGTCCGCCGAAGCGACCAGGAGAATCTGGCCGACGTCGGGCTCGACACCGGTCAGGTCTGTCTGGATCGTATCGGTGAGGCCCTCGGCGACCCGCTTCTTGCCGAGCCGCCAGACCTTCCCGGAGGGGTGCCGGGGCTGGTTGTAGAAGACGAAGTCCTCGTCGGAGCGCACACGACCGTCGGGGCCGAGGAGCAGCGCCGAGGCGTCGACGTCCGGGACCCCCTGCCCGGGTGTCCAGCGCAGCACGGCCCGCACCGTGGTGGCCTTCAGCGGGACGTTCGACCCTTTCAGCATCGCGTGCGTCATGCGCCCATCCTGCCCTCTCCGTTCTGCTCACGACAACGCGGGTACACGGCATCCGACGGGGTTGTGCCGGTCCGTGTCACCTGATGTTCATGCCCGGTGGTAACCCCTGACACGAGTCCCTACGTACTATTACCGGCCACCTTGCCGAATCCATATCCATCCTTTGCGCCACGGGGGAAATGTATGCGTCACTTCGGGCACCTCACCCCTGACGTGCGGGAGCGCCTCTTCCACCGGCAGCCGTGTGTCTTCGACGCCGACTCCCCGGCCCGGCTGCTCTCCGCGGCCCTGGGCGCGACCCTGTACAGCCCGGCGACGCGGCCCCGGCTGGCCGAGGACGTCCTCAAGCAGGCCGGGCGGGGCGTGGTGTCGATGGTGCTGTGCCTGGAGGACTCCATCGGCGACGAGGACGTGGCGCACGGCGAGGAGAACCTGGTCCGCCAGTTCACCGACCTCGCCGGCCGCCCCGACGTCGAGCCGCCGCTGCTGTTCATCCGGGTCCGCACCCCCGAGCAGATCCCCGACCTGGTGCGCCGCCTGGGCCCCGCCGTGCGGCTGCTGAGCGGCTTCGTGTTCCCCAAGTTCACCGAAGAGCGGGGCATCCCCTTCCTGGAGGCGCTGGCCGGCGCCGAGGCGGCGAGCGGGCGCAGGCTGTTCGGCATGCCCGTGCTGGAGACGCCCGAGCTGATGTACCGCGAGTCGCGGGTGGACGCCCTGGAGGGCATCGCCCGCGCGGTCGAGAAGTACCGCAGCCGGGTCCTCGCGCTGCGCCTCGGCGTGACCGACTTCTGCTCCGCCTACGGGCTGCGCCGCGCCCCCGACATGACCGCCTACGACGTCCAGATCGTCGCCTCCGTCATCGCGGACGTGGTGAACATGCTGGGACGCGCCGACGGCACCGGGTTCACCGTGACGGGACCGGTGTGGGAGTACTTCCGGGTGCCCGAGCGCATGTTCAAGCCGATGCTGCGGCACAGCCCCTTCCTGCTGGGACAGGCCGTCGAGCTGCGTGAGAAGCTGATCGAGCACGCGATGGACGGGCTGCTGCGCGAGATCTCCCTCGACCACGCCAACGGCCTGCTCGGCAAGACCTGCATCCACCCCTCGCACGTACCGGCGGTGCACGCGCTGTCCGTCGTCAGTCACGAGGAGTACAGCGACGCGGCGGACATCCTGCGGCCGGAACGCGGCGGCGGGGGCGTGCTGAGGTCGGCGTACACGAACAAGATGAACGAGGTGAAGCCGCACCGCGCCTGGGCCGAGCGGACCATGCTGCGCGCGGAGGTCTTCGGCGTGGCGCACGAGGACGTGAGTTTCGTCGACCTGCTGGCCGCCGGCATCCCCGGCTGAACCCACATCACCCCCAAGGGACGCATGAACAACGCAGTGAACAACGGGCTCTGGTCCGGCACCTGGGTCGCCCAGCGGCTCGGGGTCGAACTCGTGGGCGACGACAGGGTGCGGGACCTGCTGGGGATGGCGCTGCGGCGCAACCCCAGGCGGGCGCACCTGCTCGTGTCGAACGTGCTGGGCAAGCACGTCCCGCAGGCGCCGTCCGTGGTGTACGGCTCCGGCTACGCCCTCGGCCGGCGGGTGCGTGACCTGCTGGGCGAGGAGGCCGCCTCGGCGGTGGTCCTCGGGTACGCGGAGACCGCCACCGGGCTCGGGCACTCCGTCGCCGACGGCGTCGGCTCGGCGCCCTACCTGCACTCCACGCGCCGCCCGGTGACCGGTGTGGCCCCGGCGGGCGGCTTCGAGGAGTCCCACTCGCACGCCACGTCCCACCTGCTGCTGCCGGAGGACCCCACGCTGCTGGTGGGCGACGGCCCGCTGGTCCTCGTCGACGACGAGTTCTCCACCGGCAACACGGTCCTGAACACGATCCGCGACCTGCACGAGCGGTATCCGCGCCGGCGGTACGTGGTCGTCGCCCTGGTCGACATGCGGTCGGCGGCGGACGCGGGCCGGCTGGAGCGGTTCGCGAGGGAGATCGGGGCGAGGGTCGACCTGGTGGCGGCGGCCTCGGGCACCCTCCGCCTGCCGGAGGGGGTGCTGGAGAAGGGGCAGGAGCTGGTCGCACGCCACGAAGGTCTGCCGGGGGCGCGGGACGGCTCCGCCGCCGGGACGCGCTCGGCCCCCGCCGACCCGCGCGCGGACGAGCACCGGCCCCGCGTCACCCGCGTCGACCTCGGCTGGCCGTCCGGTCTCCCCGACGGCGGCCGCCACGGCTTCACCCCCGCGCACCGCGACCGTCTGGAGGCCGCGCTGCCCGCGATGGCCGCCCGGCTCGCCGAGGCGATACCCGAGGGCGCCCGGAGCGTCCTCGTCCTCGGCTTCGAGGAGCTGATGTACGCGCCGCTGCGGCTCGCCCGCGATCTGGAGCAGGTCCTGGACGCCGAGGTGCGGTTCTCCACCACGACCCGCTCGCCCGTCCTCGCCGTCGACGACCCGGGCTACGCGATACGCAGCCGGATCGTCTTCCCCGCCCACGACGACCCGGCCGACGGGCCCGGCGAGCGCTACGCCTACAACGTCGCGGGCGCCGGCTTCGACGCCGTGGTCGCCGTCGTCGACTCCGTGGCCGACACCCCCGCGCTGCACGCGCCCGACGGCCTGCTGGCCCGCCTCGCCGCCCACACCCCGCACGTCGTCCTGGCGGTCGTCCCCTCGTACGTCCCCGAGCCGCTGTACGTCGCGGCTCCCCCTGGAGAAAGATCCGCCATGCTGCCCGACCCCCTCCGTGGACCCGCCTTCTCCTCGTACGCACCGGAGGAGGTCGGCTGGCTGCTCCAGGACCTCTCGGACGTGACGCTGGAGGCGCCGACCGAGGAGCGCGAGGAGGCCATCCAGAGCGGCGGCGCGCACTACGCGGAGTCGCTGCCGGTGGAGTACCAGCCCAGCGAGCAGTACCAGGAGCTGTTCCACGCGGCCCTGGAGACGTCCGCGGCGCGGCTCGCGCAGGCGGTGGGCGCGGTGACGGAGATCGTGATCGCAGAGCGGTCGCCCCGGCCGGTCCTGGTCTCGCTCGCCCGCGCCGGCACCCCGGTCGGGGTGCTCATGCGGCGCTGGGCCCGCTACCGGCACGGCCTGGACCTGTCCCACTACGCCGTCTCGATCGTGCGCGGCCGCGGCATCGACGCCAACGCGCTGCGCTGGCTGGCCGAGCACCACGACCCGCGGGACGTCGTCTTCGTCGACGGCTGGACCGGCAAGGGCGCCATCACCCGGGAGCTGGCCGCTGCGATCGCGGAGTTCGAGGCGCAAGGGGGCGCGACCGGCTTCGACGCGGAGATCGCGGTCCTGGCCGACCCGGGCTCCTGCGTGCGCACGTACGGCACCCGCGAGGACTTCCTCATCCCCTCCGCCTGCCTCAACTCCACCGTCTCGGGACTGATCTCCCGGACCGTCCTGCGGGCCGACCTGGTCGGTCCGGACGACTTCCACGGCGCGAAGTTCTACCGCGAACTCGCCGGCACGGACGTCTCGAACGTCTTCCTGGACGCCGTCTGCGCCCGCTTCCCGGAGGTGGCGGACGCGGTCGACGCCGCCGTGAAGGAACTCCTCGCGAGTGACCGCACGCCGACCTGGGAAGGCTGGGCGGCAGTGGAGCGCATCAGCGAGGAGTACGGCATCCACGACGTGAACCTCGTCAAGCCCGGCGTCGGGGAGACCACCCGGGTGCTGCTGCGCCGGGTGCCGTGGAAGATCCTGGCGCGGGCCGGGGCGGGCGCCGACCTGGACCACGTCCGGCTGCTGGCCGGGCAGAGAGGGGTACCGGTGGAGGAGGTCGGCGAACTGCCGTACACCTGCGTGGGGCTGATCCACCCCCAGTACACGCGCGGCGCGACCGGCGCCGACGGCCGGGCGGTGACGCTCTGATGCCGGTGCTCGTGGCGAGCGACCTCGACCGCACGCTCATCTACTCGGCGGCGGCCCTCGCGCTGACCATGCCGGACGCGCGGGCGCCGCGGCTGCTGTGCGTGGAGGTGCACGAGAGCCGGCCGCTGTCGTTCATGACGGAGACGGCGGCGCAGCTGCTCACCGACCTCGGGGACGCGGCGGTGTTCGTGCCGACGACCACCCGGACCCGCAAGCAGTACCTGCGGATCAACCTGCCGGGCCCGGCGCCGACGTACGCGATCACCGCGAACGGCGGGCATCTGCTGGTCGACGGCGTGTCCGACCCCGACTGGCACGCGGGCGTGCTCGCGCGGCTGGCCGACGAGTGCGCGCCGCTCGCCGAGGTGCAGGCGCACCTGGCGGCCTTCGCCGACCCGCTCTGGCTGCGCAAGCAGCGCATCGCCGACGACCTGTTCGCCTACCTGGTCGTGGAGCGCGAGCTGCTGCCCGAGGAGTGGGTGAAGGAGCTGGCGGTCTGGGCGGAGAACCGCGGCTGGACCGTGTCGTTGCAGGGCCGCAAGATCTACGCCGTACCGAAGCCGCTGACCAAGAGCGCGGCCGTGCGCGAGGTGGCCCGGCGCACCGGCGCGGGGCTGACCCTGACGGCCGGCGACTCGCTCCTCGACGCCGACCTGCTGCTGGCCGCCGACCGCGGCTGGCGGCCCGGGCACGGCGAGCTGGCCGACGCCGCGTGGGCGGCGCCGCAGATCACCGCCCTGCCCGAGCGGGGCGTCCTGGCCGGTGAGCGCATCCTGCGGGAGTTCCTCAGAGGCGTCCGCGAGGCGTAGCGCCGCCCACCGGCCCGGAGCCGTCGGTCCTACCCGTCAGCCGCAGCACCCCCCGCCGCAGCAGCCGCCCCCGCCTCCGCCGCCCGGTCCGGGCGCGGGGGAGGGGGAGCTCGTCGTGCCGCCCACGGCGACCGTGGACAGCAGTTTGACCGTGTCGTCGTGGCCGCCGGGGCAGGCGGCGGGGGCGGAGGACTCCGCCATGGGACGGCTCAGTTCGAAGGTGTCACCGCAGGTGCGGCACCGGTATTCGTAGCGAGGCATGCGGACAGGTTAATCCGCATATGCGGGGCGGCGGCCGTCCACTGTTTCGATGGTGTTCACATCTGTCGATTTCTTATGTGGAGAACTTGCGAAGGGCGCTGGTAATTTGAGAGTGCCGCGATGAACCGCGAGGTCGGGGGGATTCAGGGTCTGCGGCCGCTTCGACGGCAACCATGTCAGACCCTCGTACGTCTGTACGTCTGCCTGCGCGAGCACCACATCAGAGCGGAGGGAGACACATAGTGACCCAGGTGGGGCAGGGGGAGGAGCCCCAGGAGCCGGACGTCACCATGCAGTTGCAGGTCCCCGCCTCCTTCAAGGCGGACGAGACCATGCAGCTGCGGGTACCCGAGGGGATACCCGACGGCAGGGAAGAAGAGCGAATACCAGATAAATCCCGCACTTCGGGGAATCGACGCAAAGCGCCCCGGCCTTCGCTCCTCGACCGTCTCGCGCCCCTCATTGCCGTCCTCGCACCGCTGCTCGCACGGGTCACGCCGTACGCCCGCCGGATGCGCCCGCAGTACCCGCGCCCCGGCCGCACCGGCTGGCGGCGCTGGATGCCGTCCTGGCGGCAGTGGCTCGGCGGCTTCCTGGCGGGTTTCGGGCTGGGCACCGTCTTCCTCGTCGTCGCCTACGCGGCCACCGACATCCCCGAGAATCTCAACACCTACGCCACCCAGCAGGACAACGTGTACTTCTGGGCCGACGGGACGCCCATGGCCCGCACCGGCTGGGTGCAGCGGCAGGCGATGCCGCTGAAGGACATCCCCGAGGACGTCCGCTGGGCGGTCCTCGCCGCGGAGAACGCGAGCTTCTACAGCGACCCCGGCGTCTCCTTCAAGGGCATCACCCGCGCCCTGTTCCGCACGCTCGGCCAGGGCGACACCCAGGGCGGTTCCACCATCACCCAGCAGTACGTGAAGAACGTCTACCTGAACCAGAACCAGACGGTCCGCCGCAAGTTCACCGAGGCGATGATCGCCCTCAAGCTGGACAACCAGATGAGCAAGGACCAGATCCTGGAGGGCTACCTCAACACCAGCTGGTTCGGCCGCGGCACCTACGGCATCCAGCGCGCCGCCCAGGCCTACTACGGCAAGGACGTCAGCTCACTCAACGCGAGCGAGGCCGCCTTCCTCGCCGCCCTCCTCAAGGGCGCCGGCCTGTACGACCCGACCCTGGGCGGCGCCAACCGCGCCCGGGCCGTGGAGCGCTGGACCTGGACCCTGGACCGGATGGTCGAGATCGGCAAGCTGTCCAAGGCCGAGCGGGCCGGGTACCGGAAGTTCCCGGAGCCGCTGAAGAGCAACCCGCTCTACGACACCGGTGAGCAGAGCGACTACCTCGTGGAACTCGCCTCGCAGTACGCCAAGAAGGCCGCCGAGATCTCCGACAAGGACTTCGACCTCGGCGGCTACCAGATCTACACGACCTTCGACCGCGACCGGGAGGCCAAGCTCACCGACGCCGTGACCAAGGCCCGCGAGAAGGCCCTCAAGGACCACCCGAAGGACGCCAAGACCGCCCACTACGGCGCCGCCTCGGTGGCCGCCGACGGACGGATCCTCGCCGTCTACGGCGGCCCCGACCACCGGACACAGGGCTACAACGAGTCCAACGCCACCACCGTGCCCGCCGGGTCGGCGTTCATGCCGTTCGTGTACGCGGCCGGCCTTGAGCACGGCGTCCACAAGACCCGCGACGGGGGTGCCACGCCGGTCACCGGGGAGTCCGTGTACGACGGCGACGACGACGTGCCGGTGACCACGCCGGAGGGGCCGTACTGGGACCGCAGCGGCAAGAAGGTCGCCGCCAGCAACGACGGCGACAAGTCCTACGGGCGGATCTCGCTGCACCGGGCGATGGAACTGTCGGTGAACACCCCGTTCATGCAGCTCGGCATGGACACCGGCCTGGACAAGGTACGGGCGACCGCCCAGGCGGCCGGCCTGCTGTCCTCCAGCCTCGGCGCGCAGGTGCCCGCCCTGTCCACGGGCAGTTCCACGCCCAGCGCCATCCGCATGGCCAGTGGCTACTCCACCTTCGCCGCGGCCGGCAGACACACCGAGCCCTACTCGGTGCGCCGGATCACCCACAACGGCACCAAGGTCGCCCTGGACCTGCCCGCCCCGCGCCGGGCGGTCGGCGCCGACGTGGCCGAGGAGGTCACCTCCGCGCTCACCGACGCGTTCCGCACCGCCCACCCGTCGGCCGCCCCGACCGACGCCCAGGTGGCCGGAAAGGCCGGAACCACCCAGGACGACAAGGCGTCCTGGTACGTCGGTACGCACAAGTCGGTGTCCACGGCGGTCGTCGTCTACCGCATGGACCTGGCCAAGAGCCTCGAACCACTGCCGCTGAACGGGGTCGCCGGAACCGCCGACGACAGCGTCCCCTACGGCATCTGGTCGGGCGCCCTCAGCCCGCTCGGCTGACCACCGGACGGGCACCGCAGTCCCCAACCCCTCGAGAATGAGCCGCACATGAAGCCACCGTCGGGCCGCCGCCGCAAGGCCCCGGCACCGCGCCGTCCCGCAGCGACCCATCCGGGGTTCCTGTCGCTGGCGGCGATCCTCGTCGTCGCCTCTCTGGTGGCGGGGTACCTGGTGCTGAGCCGCACGGACAACACCGAGCCGACCGCCTCCTCGAAGGAGGGCAGGAAGGCCGGGGGGGCGGCGACGAAGGAACCGGAGTGGGACGGCAAGACCAAGGTCCTGGGGGACGGCTCCACCTCGTACACCGGCCCGCAGAAGGGCACGCTGAAACCCGTCCCGCTCAAACCGGGCGAGAAGCCGCCCCAGTTCGTCGTCTTCTCGTGGGACGGCGCCCTCAGCGGCGACGACGAGCTCTTCGAGCACTACCGGCAGATGGCGAAGCGGTACAACGCCCACATGACCTTCTTCCTCACCGGCATCTACCTGCTGCCCAAGAGCAAGAAGGACCTCTACTCCCCGCCCCAGCACCCCAAGGGCTCGGCCGCGATCAGCTACCCGACCGACGATCACATCCGCACCACGGTGGAGCAGCTCGGTAAGGCGTGGGAGGAGGGCAACGAGATCGGCACCCACTTCAACGGCCACTTCTGCGGCGCGAAGGGCGGCGGCGACTGGAGCGTCGAGGAGTGGAAGAGCGAGATCGACCAGTTCTTCGAGTTCGCGGAGAACTGGAAGACCAACACCGGTTACCAGGACATGGACCCGCTGCCCTTCGACTTCAAGAAGGAGGTCACCGGCGGCCGGGCGCCCTGCCTGGAGGGCCAGGACAACCTGATCAAGGCCGCCAAGAGCTACGGCTGGCGCTACGACGCGTCCTCCCCGGGCGCCTTCCAGGTCTGGCCGGCGAAGAAGAACGGCCTGTGGGACTTCCCGCTGCAGGGGCTTCCCTACGACGGCGGGGACATCCAGGCCCTGTCCATGGACTTCAACTTCCTCTACAACCAGACCGGCGGCGAGACCGACGGCGACCCGGCCAAGTACCCGCAGTGGCAGCAGGAGACCATCGACGCCTACATGGCGGGCTTCAACCGGGTGTACTACGGCAGCCGCGCCCCGCTGTTCATCGGCAACCACTTCGAGCAGTGGAACGGCGGCATCTACATGAACGCCGTCGACCACGTCATCGAGAGCGTGTGCACCAAGAAGGACGTCAAGTGCGTCTCCTTCAAGGAGCTCGCCGACTGGATGGACGTGCAGGCGCCGGCCACCCTGGAGCGGCTGCGCACCCTCGACCCGGCCCAGTCGCCCAACTGGTCGACCGTGGTGCAGTGACGTTCACGTAACGGCCGCGGCTCACGAGCGCATCCCCCTTCACAGGAGCCACACATGGCATGCGAAGATGCGCTACCCCGGCATCCCTCCGCCGGGGCAAGAGGGGAAACACTAGTGAAGTCAAGGAAATTGAGCCGTACGCGCCGCCGCGCCACCATACTCGGCGCGGCCGCCACCTCGGTCGTCGCAGGAGTGGCACTGCTGCCCAACTGGAGCGCCGGCGCCGCTGTCGTCGACGACCCGACCGTGGACGCGAAGACCAAGGCCACCTTCCAGCGGCTGGCGGACGCGGTCTTCACCGACCGTACGGACGCCCTGGTCCAGGGCGCGCAGGGGGACCGGAGCAAGCCTCTGACCGACGGCTTCTCCGGCAAGGTCAAGCTGTCCTCCGGCCTGGCCCGCGCCGAGGACGCCGCCCTGTCCTCGCTGGACCGGCGCAAGGAGCGGCTCGCCGCACTCGGCGAGAAGTACAGCAAGGCCAGCACCAACGTCACGCTGGACGCCACGAACGTGAAGGGCCGCAAGGCCACGGTCGCGGTCACCGAGACCACGACCCTGACCTATGCGAAGGTCCGCGGCGGTGAGCCGCAGACCA
This sequence comes from Streptomyces sp. NPDC030143, assembly GCF_055573695.1. Lineage (NCBI taxonomy): Bacteria > Bacillati > Actinomycetota > Actinomycetes > Kitasatosporales > Streptomycetaceae > Streptomyces > Streptomyces sp. NPDC030143. The sequence goes on along the minus strand of NZ_JBVIAY010000001.1, from coordinate 699,648 downwards.
CCGGCTTCCAGGCGCACCACGAGCTGACGTTCACCGCCGACCGGCGCGGCACCTGGCAGCTGACGGGGATCCGCGACACCGACGAGGGCCTCGCGGTGAACCAGACGGCCAAGCCGTCCCGGACGCCCCGGGTGGGGACCAGCAGCACCACGCCCTCGGCGCCCAAGGCGTCGACCACGTACCCCGGCCCGGCCAACGCGAAGAACTTCACGGCCAGCGGCCTGGACTACAAGGCGATGGCGGCGTACGCGAAGCAGTACTGGTCGAACTACAACCCCGCCTACCCGAACTTCAACGGGCAGGGCGCGGGCGGCGACTGCACCAACTTCGTCAGCCAGTCCCTGAAGGCGGGCGGCTGGAAGCACGTCCCCGGCTACGTGTACGACTACACCCGCTGGTTCGGCAACGCCGACATCCAGTCGCACTCGTTCGTCGGCGTCAACGAGTGGTCCTGGTTCGCGCAGAACTCCAAGCGCACGACCAGCCTCGCCAACGTCTACCAGCTGGACGTCGGCGACGTGCTCCAGGTGGACTTCGACAAGGACGGCTCGAAGGACCACACCATGATCGTCACGTCCCGCAGCCGGGGCGTGCCGTACCTGACGTACCACTCCACCAACACCTACAGCAGGTCGGTGCAGAGCATCATCGCGTCGTACCCGACCGCCGCGTACTACGCCTACCGCACCTGACCGGGTACGCCCGCGCGGCGTCCCATCAGCCCGGGAGCTCCTCCCGGCGCTCGCGGTCGCGGTCCCGCTCCTCCGCCTGCTCGGGGTGGCGGGCCCGCCAGTAGGGGTTGTCGTGCGGCAGGGCGGATCCGACCCTGCCGTACATCCCGAAGACCAGCAGCAGGATGCCGATCACGAAACTGAGCATGCAGTTCTGGATCTCGAAGGCCAGGAAGTTGTACTCCGTCTCCAGCAGCGCCATGTTGAGGAACCCGCTGAGGACGAACAGCACACCCAGGGTCATGTTCAGCGTGGAGGCGAAGTTCCCGCCGATCACCATGCCCACCAGCAGCAGCAGGCCGACGGCGACCGACAGCCAGCTGAGCGCGCCGTTGGTGTTCAGACTCCAGACGGTGTCCCCGCCGGTGTCGAAGAACCCGATCCGGTCGATGATGCCGAAGATCCCGAAGACCAGCAGTCCGAGGCCCATCAGGCCGGCACCGACCCGGTAGACCCTGTTCAGCCGGTGGTCGACGGGCAGGTGATCGTTGATCCTGGTCCGCCGTCGGTGCCCGGAGCGCAGTGCGTGGGTCGCCATCTCCGCCTCCCTGAGGGTGCGACGTGCCGGAGGCCGTCCGTACTCTCAATATCCGCCCGCCGCGCGCCGACGGCAACGGCTCATCCGTCCCGGCGGCCCGCCGACTCAGTGGCCGGCCGCTGCCCCGCGCTCCTCGCGGATGCGGGACACGACGTCGGCGACGGTGTGGCGGACGGCCTCCGTCTCCGTCAGGAAGTGCCAGTAGTCGGGGTGGCGGCCCTCCAGGGTGGTGATCGCCCGCTCCAGCCTTGCCACCGCGTCGTCCAGCGGCCGCGCGTGCCGCGGGTCGGGCGTGTTGCGGCCGGCCATGGCGAGACGCTGTGCGTCCCGGATCGCGAACCGGGTCCGCTCGATCTCCTGGCGCGGGTCCTTCTGTACCGCGTTCAGCCTGTTCAGGCGGTCCCCCGCGGCCGAGACCGCCTCGTCGGTGGCGTTGAGCAGGGCGCGCGCCGTGGACAGCAGCGCGGTGGCGTCCGGCCAGCGCTGGGCGTCCCGCGCGGCCCGCGCCTCGGCCAGCTTCGCCTCGGCCTGCCGTACGTGCTCCACGGCCTGCTGGGGCACGGGCTGGAGGTCCTGCCAGCAGGCCGCGGTGAACCGCCGCCGCAGCTCGCTCAGCACCGGCTCGACCTGCGCGGCCCGGGTGGTCAGGGCCTGCGCACGGGTGCGCAGCGACACCAGCCGGTGGTCGATCTCGGCGGCCTTCTCCGGCAGTCGCTCGGCCTGGGAGCGGACCGCCTCGGCCTCCCGGGAGACCCGCTCGGCCCGTTCGAGGGTCTGCGGCACGCCGTGCTGGCCGGCGCCCTGGTTGAGCCGGGTCAGCTCCGGGGCGAGCGCCGCCAGCCGGGCCGCGAGGTCGTCCGCGTTCAGTCCCGTGGCCCGGACGGCGTCCAGCGCGTTCGACGCGGCCAGCAGGGCCTGCCGGGCGCGCTCCACGGCGGGCGCGAGACGGGCCAACTGCGTCTCGGCCTTGCCCAGCAGCGGACCCAGGCCCTCCGTGAAGCGGTCCAGTTCCCGCTTCACGCGCTCCAGTTCGTCCTTGGCGCGGGTCAGCTCCGCCCGGGCCCGGCCGGCCGCCGAGGCCTCCAGGTCGTCGCGGTCGAGGTCGTGGGCGTCGACGGCCTGGATGTACTGCTGGCTGGCCTCGTCGATGCGCCGGCCGATCGCCTCGAAGTCGGCGACCGCGCGCCGGGCCGCCGGGGAGTCGTCGACCACCGTGATCGTCTCGACGGAGATCCGCAGATCGCGCTGGGCGGTGTCCAGCTCGTAGAACGCGGCCGCCGCGGCGTCCTTCGCGGCCTGCGCCTCGGCCCGCTGGCTCTCCGACCGCCCCCCGAACCAGCGCCGGGTGCCGCCGCCGGCGAACGCGGCGGGCAGCGCCAGGACGGCGACGAGGGGGAGGGCGACGAGGGTGAGGGTGTCGCCGAGCGCTCTCAGGCGTGCGCGCGACACCGCCGGCGAATACGGCTGCGCTGGTGTCGCCGTCACATCCCTCTCCCGTGCTGTGATCCGCCCTGCCCGGTGTCATTCTCCCACCGGTAACAGACGAACACACGGGTCGGTCAGTTCGCGTTCCTGACGGTGACTTTGCCGTCCTCGGTCCGCGCGGACACCAGGTGCGCGCTCGAGGCGTCGTGCGCCACCGACACGTCCACGGAGCCGTCGCCGGTGCGGGTCGACACCCGGTAGGTGGCACGGGGCAGCGTGACGGTCACCGAGCCGTCGTCGCTCACCGACTCCACCCGGTCCGGTACGGCGCTCAGACCGAGGCGGATGGAGCCGTCGCGGGTGTGTGCGCTGACCCGGCGGGAGGAGACGTCCGCGCGCACCGAGCCGTCGTCGGAGCGCAGGTCGAGCGGGCCGCTGGAGTCGGTGACCCGGACCGAGCCGTCGGCCGTGCGGATGCTGAGCGCGTCCTCGAACCCCCGGGCGCGGACGCTGCCGTCGTCGTCCTCCACCTTGACGGCGACACCGCGGGGCACCTCGACGCGGTGCTTGGCCGCGCAGTCGGCGACCACGCCGGAGCAGTGCATGCGCAGCACCAGCCGGTCGTCCTTCATCGCCCACGTCACCTTCGGCTCGCCGCCGACCACGACCGAGCCGTCGAACCAGCGGGTGACCTCCACCGCGCCCTTCTTCTGCTGGGCCGAGGCGACGATCTCGAGCGCCGAGTCGTCGGAGTCGATGGTCAGGGTGGCGCCCTGCAGGGCGAAGGACCGCTGCTCGGGGTGCGCGTCGTCGCCCGCGGAGGCACAGGCGCCGGTGGTCGCGGCGAGGGCCACGACGAGCCCGGTGACGAGCACCGTACGAGTGGGAACGGTGGGACGGGCCATGCTTCTCTCCCCCTGGAAGCGGACCGTCGGTCCGCGTCGGTGCCGCGCTGTCGTGCCTACGACGGTAGGCAGCCGCGGTCCGCCGGACGATCCGGTGCGCTCCCGCATCCGGGGTGGGGATAACCCCCGGGCGGGTTTGCGGGGCAGGGCCTCGGGCAAGGTAGGCTGTCGACTCGTCCTGGGTGCGTAGCTCAGGGGTAGAGCGCCTGCCTTACAAGCAGGATGTCGGCGGTTCGAAACCGTCCGCGCCCACCAGGAGATGCGAAGAGGGCCCCCGGAGCGTTCCGGGGGCCCTCTTCGCGTGTGCTGGGGGGTGTTTCGAAGGAGCGTCGTCCGCCCGGAGGGCGGGGCACGCGGCGCCCGGTGCGCCGCATCGCAGGGCGGAGGGTCGTCCGCGTACCGGGTGTGTCCCGACGACGCGGCGATGCGCCGCGGGAAGGGCGGGAAGGTGTCCTCCCGAACCGGCCCTGCCGGGCGATGCGGGCGGGACGGGGCTTTCGCTGCACTCCTAGGGGGCCTCCTCGTTGCCGGGCGGTGTCTCGTGGGCGTGCTTGAGACGCATGCGGGCCTCCACCCGGTCCTCCGCCGCGACCTCCGTCCAGAAGCGGTGGCCGGAGACGAACACCGCCAGCTCGTGCTCCCGTCGCCGGAGCTTCTCCACCTCGGCCTGTTCGTCCGCCGTCCAGCCGGGGGAGGCGGGACGCTCCACCTTGCGCCAGCCGCCGTCGTCGCTGAAGCCGTCCAGCGGCTCGACCGACCAGGGGAGCCGCTTCAGCAGGGCCGACAGCTCGGCCCGGACCTGATGCAGCTCCTCCTGACCGGCGCGCAGGTCGCTGGGAAAGTCGAAGGTCTTAGCCACACGACAATGCTACGCCTGTTCGAATTTGGGTGGCGACTCGCTACGGGTGGTTCATGCGTTCGAGTGAGGGGGTGGTGTGCGGGGCCGCCGCGGGCGGAGCCGCGCGCCGGGACCGCGGGGTGGGACCGCGGGGTGGGACCGCGGGGTGGGACCGCGGGGTGGGACCGCGGGGTGGGCTGCCCTGCCGGGTGGCTTCCCCGCTCCCGCCTCCGGCAAGGGGTCAGGAGGCGGACCGGTGGCGTTTCAGGGTGTCGACGCCTACGCGGTCCGTCTCGTCCGGGGGCGCGTTGAGACGGTGGACCAGCACCCAGTGGCCGTCGTCCGTCGCGCCGCCGAAGAGGGAGGCGTGGCGGGTCGCGCCGTTGTGCCACAGAAGGGAGCCCGACCGCTGCCAGCTCGGCGCGGGATCCCCCAGACGCCGCTCCACCAGGAGCCGTACGACGAGGTCGGCGGCCGCGCGGGGGGTGGCCCACAGGCCCCCGGCGGGCAGGATCGCGCCGTCCATGGTCCAGGGGCGGTGGGGCAGGCCGAAGAGACCGTGGGCGGTCAGGCGCCGGGCCGGGTCGGGGTGCGCGGTCATCTCCGTGATGTCCAGCGGGCGCAGGACGTGCTCCGCGACCAGTTCCTCGTACCCGGCGCCGCCCGCGACGGTCAGGGCCTCGCCGAGAAGGGCGTAGCCGAAGTTGGAGTACTCCTCCTCCTCGCCGGGCGGGCGGGTGGCGAGGGCGTCGAGTCGGGGCAGCAGCCGGCGCAGTGCCGTGCGGTCGAAGCCCGCGTACGGGTCCCTGAGCCCGAGGCCCGGAGGCAGGCGCGGCAGGCCCGAGGTGTGCCGGGCCAGGTGGAGCAGCGTGATGCCGGTCGGCGGGGCGTCGGGCAGCCATCGTTCGACCGGGTCGTCGGGGGACAGCATCCCCGCCGCCGCCAGGCGGGTCAGCAGGGTGCCGGTGACGACCTTGGTGAGCGAGCCGATCTCGACGAAGCGGTCCACGGCGTGCCCGTCGTCGACGGCGGGCACGGCAGCGTCGCTCAGCACACAGGTCGGCACACGGCGGGCGAAGGGTCGGATCATGCGGTCACCAGTTCCAGCGGTCGGCGTCGAAGGGGGAGCGGGGCCGGAGTGTCATCCGGGCCGGCGGGACGTCGGCGTCCGTGGGCGGCCGGTCGCGGACCGGTCCGGCACGGCGCCGGCGGCGTACCGCCGGTGCCCCCACGCGTCCCGCCCCGATCGTCCGATCGTCCGCAACGCGATCCCCCTGGTCCCCTCCCGCACGCGTGCCCCGCGGCGCGCCCGTTCCCCCGGTCGCGGACGGCCCCCGGACGACGTCCTCGGGGCGGTCCCTGATGATCGTACTGCGAGGCGGCCTCCGGACCCTGACGCAGGGTCAGGGGCGGGCCTCGGGGCCGGGTGGCGCTGTCAGACCCGTGTCCTACGGTGGCGGCATGGAACTCACGCGTACGGACGGCGGGGAGCGGGTGCGGCTGGTGCCCTGGTCGGAGGGCGACCTCTGGTTGCTGCGGCTGGCCAACAGCCCCGAGATGACCGAACACCTCGGCGGGCCCGAGAGCGAGGAGAGGATCGCGGACCGGCACCGGCGGTACGTCACACCGGAGAACGGGCGCATGTACCGGGTCGAGCTGGAGGAGGGCGGCGAGACCGTCGGCTCGATCGGCTACTGGGAACGCGAGTGGCGGGGCGGCACCGTGTGGGAGACCGGCTGGGGGATCCTCCCCGAGTTCCAGGGCCGGGGGCTCGCCGCGCAGGCCGCGCGGGCGCTCGTCGACGTCGTACGGCGCACCGGCGGCCACCCGGCCCTGCACGCGTTCCCCTCCGTGGACCACCCCGCGTCCAACGGGGTGTGCCGCAAGGCCGGGTTCACCCTCCTCGGGCAGGTCGACTTCGAGTACCCGAAGGGGAACCGGATCAGATCCCACGACTGGTACGTCGACCTGCGCGCCGGCGTCACCCCGTAGCGCCGGCCAACTCCTTCACCACGCGCACCGCCACCGGCACGAAGACCCCGTGCCGGTCCGCCGCGCGCAGCAACGCCCCGCCGATCGCGTCGAGTTCGAGGGGACGGCCGGCCTCGGCGTCGCGCTGCATCGACGACCTGGTGGCGGGCGGGAAGGCGTCGTAGCGGGCGAGCGCCTGAGCCGGGTCCGCGGGGGCGCCGCAGGCGCGGCTGACGGCGGCGGTCTCCTCCACCAGGGCGACCAGCTCGTCGCGGTGACGGGTGCGGACCTCGCCGAGGGGGAGGGCGTACCGCGTGGTGAGCAGGGCGAAGGGGGCGAGGAAGGCCATCTTCGCCCAGAGGGCGGTCGTCTCGTCCGGGAGGACGCGGGTGGTCGGGCCGGCCGACGTCAGCGCCTGCGCGAGCGCCTCCAGACGCGGGGCGGGCACCGGGTCGCCGGCGAGATCGATCTCCGCGAACGGGCTGGCGTGTTCGATGACCCCGGGCGCGACGCGGGTCGACTCGACGCGGATGACGCCGGGGGCGACCCGGTCGGGGCGGTGCGCGGCGCGCAGCGCGGCCGGGTGCTCGACGCCGTTCAGGAACGGCACGAGGAGGGCGTCGCCGAGGGCCTGCGCGGGCAGGCGGGACAGTGCCGCGTCGAGCGTGGTGTGCTTGACGGCGATCAGGACGGCGTCGACCGGGGTGCGCAGGGTGGTGTCCGCGTCGACCTCGGCGGTGAAGTCGCCGAACGTGCGGCTGCGGACCTCGATGCCCTGGGCGCGCAGTGTCGCGGCCGTGTCGTCGCCGGCCAGGCAGGTCACCCGGTGGCCCGCGCGCGCCAGGAGCGCGGCGAGGAGCCCGCCGACCCCTCCGGGACCGAGTACGGCCACGCTGAGTTCGTTCGCCATGGTGCGTCGTGTTCCTCTCGTCGGTCGGCCCCGTGGATGGTGGCCGCCTTCGAGGTGATCATGACAGGGGGTAGGACGCGGGGGAAGGGCACAGGGAGGGCGCGGGGCGGGGGCGGTCGGGGGCAGACTGGGGGCATGTGCCGGAGTATCAAGACCTTGCGTCCGCCCATGCTGGCCGGAGAGGCCACGGAAGAGGAGATCCGGGCCGCGGCCCTTCAGTACGTGCGGAAGGTGTCCGGCTTCCGGGCCCCGGCCGCGCACAACCGGGAGGTGTTCGACACGGCGGTGGAGACGATCGCGGCGGCGACGGCGGACCTGCTGTCCGACCTGGAGATCAGAGGCGCCCACCACCCGACGGAAGCCCCGGCAACCACGTAGGGAGCGCCCCGACGGCACGCCTGCCCCTGCCCAGGGGGCGCGGCCGAGGGGCCGGGCGGGCCGGCCGACGTGACCGTCCCCGCCCAGGGCCGGGGGGAACTGCGCGACCAGCCACGAACCTCCCGCACCCCGCGGCGATGACCAGCCCCCGCCTCCGCCCCGAACCCCGCCGCACCCGGCGCAGGACTCGGTGGGATGCGCACGTCCCGTCGACCCGACGGCGACGTTCACCACCGATCCGCCGGCCGCGGCCCCGCGTCACCGGGATCGAGGGGCCACGAGCAGGTCAGACGGGAGGGGCACCCGCCGGGCGGCGGCGCATCACGTACGCCGCCCCCGCGCCCGCTCCGAAGAGCGCCAGGATGGAGACGCCCGTCGCCAGCCAGGTCGCGCCCAGCCAGTGGGCGCCGAAGTAGCCGAGGGCGACGCTGTAGGCGGCCCAGGACAGGCCCGCGAGGGCGGACCAGGGGAGGAAGTCGCGGGGGCGGCGGTGGGCGGCTCCGGCGATGAGGGAGACGACCGAGCGGCCGGCGGGGGCGAAGCGGGCGAGGACGACCAGCGCGCCGCCGCCCTGCGCGAGCGCCCCGCCGAGACGTTCCTGCGCCGTGGTGAGGCGCCGTGAGCGCGAGATCGCGCGGTCCAGGCGTTCCCCGCCGCGATAGGCCAGCCGGTACGCGGCCAGGTCACCGAGGACGGACGCGGTCGCCGCGGAGAGGATCAGGGCCAGGATGTCGGGCACCTCGTGCGGGACGCGCCCGGTCGCGGCGCCCGAGCCCGCGGCCGCCGCGGTCGCCGCCGCGATGACGAGCACCCCGCTCGGCAGCACCGGCAGGAACACGTCCAGCAGGACCGACAGCGCCACCAGGGCGTAGATCCACGGGGCGCCGAGCAACAACGCCCACGCCCCCACATTCTCGAACACCGCTGACTCCCCGTGTCTCCCCCGTGCGGCCGTACCGTGCCGCGTGTCGCGGGGGAGCGGCAGTTGCGGCCAATGACAGCCATACAGCGTACGCCGAGGGTGTGACAGTTGATTCACGGGGGGCGCGTGTGTTCGGCACAGCACGTTCACTCGCAAGCGGCCACGGCCTTCGCACAGTGCGGTCACCGGCAGCGGTCAGGGCCTGGGCACCGTCCGGTCACCGGCAGCGGGCGTGGCCTGAAGGGAGGCGCCCGGTCACCCGCCGAGGTCACCACCTTCGGCGGCACGATCACCCGCCGGGTCGCGGCATCACCGGCCAGGTCACCGCACACCCGCCCCCGGTCACGGCATGACCGGCCCCCCTCGCGGCGAGTGGAAGGCGCCCTCCCGCCGGTTGCGGAGAGGGCGCCCAGGTCCACGTGGCCCTGGGGTTCCTTGCACTGATGCCCGCCTGGGCCGCGCGGCCCAGGCGGGCATCAGTGCAAGGAACCCTTCAGGCCGTGACCGTCGTCTTCCGTGCCGCGGGTTCCTGTGCCCGCGCCGTGCGCCTGGCGAACAGGCGGTCCAGGCCGAACGCGCCGGAGCCGGTGAACACCAGCAGCAGGAAGGCCCAGCAGAACATCGCGGAGGCCTCACCGCCGTTCTCCATGGGCCACAGTGCCTCCGGCTGGTGGACCTTGAAGTAGGCGTACGCCATGGAGCCCGAGGCGAGGAACGCGGCGGCGCGGGTGCCGAGGCCGAGCAGCACCAGGCTGCCGCAGGCGAGCTGGATGACGGCCGCGTACCAGCCGGGCCAGGTGCCGGCCTCGACCGTGCCGCCGTTCGTGTCGGTGCCGCCGAGGACGCCGAAGAGCGAGGCGGCGCCGTGGCAGGCGAAGAGCAGGCCGACGACGATGCGGAACAGGCCGATCGCGTAGGGCTGGGCGGTGTCGAGTCGAGCGGACATGTGGGGGGTGACTCCTTCGGTGTCGGTCGGCGACCGGCCGGGGACGGGCCGGCCGTGGGGAGGCGGTACCGAATGAGCGACCCACGGTAGGCGTGCCTAATCGATGCTTGCAAGTTCAACATTTGGCCATGGCTTGACCTCTACTGGAGACTCCGCTTCCGTCGCCGCCGCACGTAGGGCGGCTCTCGCCACGGCGTCCGCGTCCGAAAGAGTGACCGAATCCACACCCGGACGGGCGCCCGCCGCGGTCACCCAGTGGACGCCCTCCGTGGGCACTCCGAAGGCGAACCTCCGTGTGTGGGGCCGACCTTGACGGTCTATCAGATGATACGGGCGGGGTGCCACATCCAGCCCCCCGGTCACGTAACCGTCGACCGTGTGCGGTCGGCACTGGCCGCTCCGCAGCAATCCGGCGAGCAGCGGATCGGCGGTGCGGCGCAGATCCGGTTCCGGAAGCCGGGCCTCTATGAGGGTCGTCACCCGCGCCCCCGACCCCGGCACGTCCGGGGAGTGCGCCCGCCAGGCTCCGTCCTCCTCCCGCACCTCCAGCCGCGGCCCCAGCACCTCGACCACCCCCGCCTCCACGAGTGCGGCCAGCTCCTCGATCCGGCGGCGGGGTGGGCCGATCGACAGGAAGGCGTTGAGCGGGGTGTACCAGCGGTCGAGGTGGTCCCGGCGGGAGGCGCCGGGAAGGCCCCCGTGGTCGACGACCAGCCGCAGTTCGTTGCGCAGGTCCCGCAGCACGTCCAGGGCCGCCTTCGACGGGCCCCGCACATTGCCCAGCGCGGCCTGCTCGGCGTCCCGGCGCAGATGGCCCAGCAGCCACTCCCGCCACTGCCCCGGATGCGCGAACTCCCGTCCCGTGTACGGTCGCGCGACGCGGTCCCAGCTCCAGCGGTCCGCCTCGGGCACGCCGAACGCGTCGAGGACCTGGGACTCCCCGGGGTCGCGGTGGGGCACGGCGAGGAAGCGCTCGGCGAACTCCCGGTGCCGTACGAGGGCCGCGTAGTAGACCGTCTCCACCTCCTTCGCCACCAACGGCCATATCTCCGCGAGGAAGTCGGGCGCGTCCCCGGAGTCCGCGCGCTTGCGGAAGCCGGAGACCACCTCCGGGGTGAGCACGAGCGGGGTGTGCCGGCCGTAGGGCCCCTTGGCGTTGTCGCCGCGCGCCTGGTACGGGACGCCGCGCCGGGAGCCGGCGAACAGGCGCGGCTCGCGGCCTGAGGGCAGGTACCGCAGGCCGCCCCCTGCGGCGGGGACGAAGCGGCCGCCGCGCCCGGTCGTCAGCAGGGCCGTGTGGTCGAAGAAGTTCAGGCCCAGGCCGCGCAGCAGAACCGGTTCGCCGGGTGCGACGGCCGACAGGTCGACGTCGGCCGGGTTCGCGGGCGGGACGTGGCGCAGGCCGTGCCGTTCGGCGTGCGCGGCATGGCGCCGCCGGTCCGCGTCGGCGACCACCGGGAGATGGCCCTGCGCGAGGACCACGGCGGCCAGCCCGGGCAGCACCCGGCCGTCGTCCAGGGTGAGCACCTGGCGGCCGTCGGCGTCCTCGTCGAGCCGGACCGCGCGGGCCCGGTGCGTGTCCACCCGCACCGACCGCGGCGCCTCGCGCACCGTCCGCGCGAACACCCACTCCAGGTAACGGCCGTAGTGGGCGCGGGTCGGGTACGCGTCCGGGCCCAGCTCGCCGCCCGCCCACTCGTGCAGACTCGGGCCGGGCCGGATCGGACCCGCGCAGTCCACGCTGTCGTCGGTGAACAGCGTCACCTGCGAGGCCACGGTGTTCATCAGCAGTTCCGGCGACTGTCCGGTGCGCCAGACCCGGCCCGGTCCGGGCGGGTCCGGGTCGACCACATGGACCGTCAGCCGGGCGCCGGGGGGCAGCAGTTCCGGGGCGGAGGCGCAGAGGCGTTCCAGGACGCTGGTGCCGCGCGGCCCGGCGCCGACCACGGCGACGGAGACGGGCACGGGTGCCGCGGTCGTTGCAGACAAGGGGGTGACTCCCGGGCGTGTGGGGCGCAGGGCAGTGGACCGCGCCTTGGAAGCGGACGGTCCGCCTCATCATGCCGTCGGGAGTCACGGAAGCCAACGCCCGCCCCGAGCGTCCCAGGGTTCCCTCCTGTCACTCGGCGAGGATCACGGCCGGCCGGTGCTGATGCTGAGCCACGGCGTCCAGGTCGAACAGGCTTCCCAGCCGATGTCGATCTACCTGTGCCCAACCCGGCGTTGCCGCTCAGTCGTGCGGGCCCCGTCACGGGCGCCTCCCGTCCCGGCCGACCGCGAGCGCCTCGCTACCGGCCCCGTCGCCCCTCGCCCGGCTGCGGCGTTCCCTCACCCCTGGCTCAGCTCCGACTCCGACACCGCCGTCAGGCGCGACGCGCCGTCCGGTTCCACGCGCGCGTGTTCCAGCCGCAGCCGGGCCGAACGGCCGCGCAGGGTCAGGGTCATGAGCTGGTTGCCGAACCAGGGGCCGCCGGTCTTGCGCCAGCTCACCGGTGGCCGGGCGCACCGCCCGTGGCGGCGGAACCGGCGCCCGAGGGCGCGCGCCAGAGCGCTCCAGCCGAACCGGAACCCGACCCGGATCGACATCGGGACGGAGTTGTGGACGGGCGAGCAGGTCAGTTGCAGCACCCGCGCGTCGGGAGCGCCGGCACGCCAGCGGGCCTCGGCGACGTAGGCGTGGTGCACGTCCCCCGACAGCACCAGCACCGTCGCCGGTGCCTGCGGCCCCGTCCCCACCTGGGTGAAGAGGTCCGCCAGGGCGGCGAAGGACGTGGGGAACGCCGCCCAGTGCTCCAGGTCGGCCGCCCGCCGCACTCGCTCGGCCCACCACGCCCAGCGCCCGCCCCGCTCGCCCCGGCTCAGTGCCGCGCTCCAGCCCTCGACGTCGTGCACCAGGTGCGGCAGCAGCCAGGGCAGCGAGGTGCCCACGAGGAGGTGGTCGTAGGAGCCGCGGGCGTCCATCACGTGCTCGCGCAGCCATCGCTCCTCGCCCGGGTCCAGCATCGAGCGTTCGTCCTCGTCGAGCACGCGCGCGGCCCGGGAGTCCACCATCACCAGCCGCACGCGCCCGAAGTCGCGCCGGTAGCTCCAGCGCACGGACGCCGGGTCGGCGTCGGCCCGGCAGGCGAAGTCGCGCACGAGGTCGGTGCCGTCGGGCGTGTCGCGCACGGCGGCGTAGAGCGGGTCGGCGGCCAGTTCGGCCGGGGAGAGGTTGCCGAGGTGCTGGTGGACCCAGTACGACATCAGCCCGCTCAGCACCCGCTCGCGCCACCAGGTCGTGGCCCGCATGTCGGCCACCCAGGAGGCGGAGGTGTTCCAGTCGTCGATCACATCATGGTCGTCGAAGATCATGCAGGTGGGGACGGTCGACAGCAGCCAGCGCACGGCGGGGTCGAGCCAGGACTCGTAGTAGAGGTGGGTGTACTCCTCGTAGTCCGCGACCCCGGTGCCCGGCGGTTCCTCCACGTCGCGGCGGGCGGCCAGCCAGCGCTGGGTGGAGTGCGAGGTCTCGTCGGCGTAGACCTGGTCGCCGAGCAGCAGCAGGACGTCCGGCCGTTCGCCCTCCGGGTCCGCGGCGATCCGGGTGGCGAGACCGTCCAGGGCGTCGGGGCCCACGGGGTCCTTCTCATCGGCCGGCGGCGCCGCCCAGCGGCAGGAACCGAAGGCCACCCGCACCGCGCCGTCCTCGACCGGCATCCGGATCGCGGACGGCGGGAAACGGGAGTCGGGCAGCGGCCACACACGAGTGCCGTCGAGGAGGACCTCGTACGGCGTCGAGGCGCCCGGCGTCAGGCCGGTCACCTCGACCAGGGCGTAGTGGTGGCCTGCCACCTGGAAGGTGTCCGCGGTTCCGCCGGAGCCGTCCGCGCAGCGCACCTCGGCGGCGCACGGGCGGCTCGTCTCCATCCAGACGGTCGCGGACGAGCCGTCGGCGTATCTCAGCAGGGGTCCCAGCCGCAGTTCGGCCACGTGATCGCCTCCTCCGTCGCCCCGTACGGTACGGAACGACGGAGGCCGATGGGGAGATTCCCGCCGGTGATCCGGGTCAGCAGCTCGCGAGGTGGCTCGTGAGGGCACTCTTCTCGGCGGAGTCGACCGAGAGTCCGTAGTAGTACTTCACCTGGACCCAGGCGCGGACGTAGGTGCAGCGGTAGGCCGTGCGCGAGGGCATCCAGGTGGCGGGGTCCTGGTCGCCCTTGGCCTGGTTGACGTTGTCGGTGACCGCGATGAGCTGCGGGCGGGTGAGGTCGTTGGCGAAGGCCTGGCGCCGGGAGGTGGTCCAGCCGTCGGCCCCGGAGTCCCAGGCCTCGGCGAGCGGCACGAGGTGGTCGATGTCGACGTCGGAGGCGGCGGTCCAGGTGGCGCCGTCGTAGGGGGAGTACCAGCTGCCGCTGGTGGCGGCGCAGGCGGAGTCCGTGACGACGTTCGAGCCGTCGCGCTTGAGGACCGTCTCCCGCGTGTTGCAGGTGCCCGACTGGGTGATCCAGTGCGGGAACAGGTCACGGCTGTAGCCGGTGCGGTCCTCGGTCGCCACGGTGAGCGAGGCGAGGTAGGTGCGGGCGGTGGCGGCGCTGACCGGGGTGGGGAGGGCGGCGGAGGCGCTCGGGGCGGACAGGAGCGTCACACAGGCTGTGAGGCCGGTGAGCGCCGCGAGTATGCTGACCCGTCGACGCGCGTAGAACTTCGGCATGCGAACTCCAGGGAGGAAGTGGGGCGTTGGGGTGCGAGCGTGGGAATGCTCGCGGCGCCCCGTTGCGGGGAGATGTGCGCGCGGTGAGAAGTTAGTGACGCGTACATGACATGACAAGGTGTGCGGCGGGTTTTCCCTGTCACGGCGCCGGTGTGACGGTCACGTAATATGGACGGCGTTGAAGGGGAGTAGCTCTTCGCCGGACCGTCGACACACTGCTCAGCCCGTCTGGGCCGGCGCCCGGAGGCAGGCCCGCGGTGGGGCCGGCCAGCGAGACCTTCGGCAAGCAGTGCCCATCCGTGCCGTACGGCGCGGATGCCGTGTGCTGCCGTGCCGAGGTGTCCCGTGCGAAGGAAGCAGCACTCTCGGTGGGGCGGCCCCGACCGATTGAGGACCCTTGATCAGCCTGACCGTGACGGCGCTCGTCTTCGGCGTCGTCTTCCTCGCCGAACTGCCGGACAAGACCGCCCTCGCCGGCCTCGTCCTCGGCACCCGCTACCGCGCCTCGTACGTCTTCGCCGGCGTGGCCGCCGCCTTCGCGCTGCACGTCGCGCTCGCCGTCGCGGCCGGCAGTGTGCTGACGCTGCTGCCCCAGCAGATCGTGCACGCGCTGACCGGCGTGCTGTTCCTGGGCGGCGCGGCGGTGCTGCTGATGAAGAAGGACGAGGACGAGGAGGAGATCCGCAAGCCCGAGAACCAGTCCTTCTGGAAGGTCTCCGGCGCGGGCTTCATGCTCATCCTGGTCGCCGAGTTCGGCGACCTCACCCAGATCATGACGGCGAACCTCGCCGCCCGCTACGACGACCCGCTCTCCGTCGGCCTCGGCGCGGTGCTGGCACTGTGGGCGGTGGCCGGGCTCGGCATCGTCGGCGGGAAGGCGCTGATGAAGAGGGTGCCGCTGAAGCTGATCACGCAGATCGCGGCGGTGCTGATGCTCGCCCTCGGCGTGTGGAGCCTGTGGGAGGCGGTCACCGGGTGATTCCGCGACCGCCGGCCGGCCGGGCGGGCTGAACGGGAGGTGAACGCCTTCCCGGGAGGGTGGCGTGACCCCCGCATTGTTTTGTACCGTGGAGGAACAAAGTGGCTCCCGCCCGTTTTCCCTGACCGGCGGGCGGGGCCGCCTTGTTCCCCTGCCCGCAGGGCCCGTACGCGCTTGGAGTCGCCGATGCCGGCCGCCGTGTCCACCGTCTTGACCGCCCGCGCCCTCCTGCTCGACATGGACGGCACCCTCGTGAACTCCGACGCGGTCGTGGAACGCGTCTGGCGGCGCTGGGCCGAGGGGCAGGGGCTCGACGGCGACGAGGTGATGAAGGTCGTCCACGGCCGCCAGGGTCACGCCTCCATGGCCGTACTGCTGCCCGACCGCCCCATGGAGCTGAACCACGCCGACAACGCGCGGATGCTGGCCGAGGAGACCGCCGACCTGGACGGCGTCGTGCCTGTGCCCGGCGCGCCCGGCTTCCTCGCGTCGCTGCGGGGCGTGCCGCACGCGCTGGTCACCTCGGCGGACGTCCCGCTGTCCACGGCGCGGATGGCGGCGGCGGGACTGCCGCTGCCGCAGGTGCGCGTCACCGCCGAGTCGGTGGGGGCGAGCAAGCCCGACCCCGAGGGGTTCCTGAAGGGCGCGGCCGAGTTGGGGGTGGACCCGGCGGACTGTGTCGTGTTCGAGGACTCCGGGGCGGGGATCGCCGCCGGGCGCGCGGCCGGCATGCGGGTCGTGGGGGTCGGCGGGCGGGCGGCGCCGTACCGGCCGGACGTGGTGGTGCCGGACCTCACGCGGGTGCGGGTGGAGGCCGTGGGGGCGGAGATCCGCGTCCACGTGGGATGACGTCAGCGCACCGGTGGGCGGGACGCCCCGCCTGGATCCTTCGTTCCGTGGGCGGGACGCCCCGGCTACGGCTCCTTCTTCCGTGGGCGGGACGCCCCGCCTACGGCTCCTTCGTCTCCGACTCCAGCCGCTCCCGCGTCGCCTCCCCGTACACCCCGAGCTCGTCGTCCCGGACGCCCCGGGACCACTGGTAGTTCCGCAGCGCGCTCTCGACCCGGTCGGTGAACTGGCCGTCGGCCTCGTCGCTGTAGAGGAGCAACTGCCCGAGGCGTAGCTGGAGTTCGGTCACCTCCGCCCCGCGGTCGCCGCGGCGCAGCACGGTCACCTCGGTGCTGGGCAGGGCCGCGTCGGCGCCGTTGCCCGGCGGCAGGGAGCCGCCGACGCCCGCCGTCGGCTCGCCGGCGCTCGGCTCCACCGACAGCGAGGGCGACGGCGCGGCGGTGGAGACCTCGGGGGACGGCGAGGCGCTCTCGCTCGGGGAGGGGGACGCGGAGGCGCCGGTTCTCGACGGGGGCGGGGGCGGGGACGGGCTCGGCGACGACGGGGAGGCGGAGGCAGGGCTGGTCGACGGTTCCGGCACGGCCGCCCGCACGTCCTCGGGGGCGGCCTCGTCCCGGGTCGGCTTCTCGTAGGAGAACAGCCCGCTCGCGACCCCGGCCGCCGCCAGCACCGCGACGACCGCACCGGTGGTCGCGACCAGCAGGGTGCGGCGGCGCCGCGTGCGCGGCCGCACGCCGTCGCCGTCCTCGCCGTACCGCGGGCCGCCGTCCCCCGGTCCGAACAGGCTCAGGTCGGTGGTGCGGGGCTCGGCGCCCGCCGGGGCGAGCGGCACGGGCAGCACGGTGGTCAGCGGCTCCCCAGCGACCGGCGGCACGGCCGGCAGCGCCACCGTCACCTCGTCCGCCGAGACGTCACCGGTACCGAGCCCGGCGGCCCCGGCCGCGCCGCCCGCCGTCGTGGACCCGGCCGAGCCGCCCGCCGCCGTGGACCCGGTGCGTCCGCCGCCCCAGGCAAGCGGTCCGACGCCCGTTGACGCCTGCCCGGCATCCTCACCCCGCGCGGTCCGTCCGGCTCCGGCGTCCGTCGTCGCGTCCTCGGCTCCCGCTCCGGCGCCCGACGCCCCGGACGTCGGCCTCACGCCGCCGCCCGCTGCCGGCCCCGCGCCGCCGCCGTGCGCGGTCTGTCCGGTTCCCTCGCCCCATGCGGTGCGGCCGCCGACGGCGCCCGGCGCCCCGGCACGGTCGCCGCCCGGCGCCGCCCCGGCGCCGCCGCCCCGGCCCCCCGGCCCCTCCGTGTCGTCCCGTCGCGGTGCTCCGGCTGCCTCGCCGAGCTCCACGTAGGGGCGTATCCGCAGCGGGTCGAAGTCCTCGGCCGCGGCCGCCTCCGCCTCGCGGGTGTCGCGCAGGGCCTCCGACGCGCGCAGAGCGCAGGAGCACGACGGGGTGTTGTCCGCCGCGCGCAGCGCTCCGCACTCCGGGCACGGAAGCCCGTGCTGCCCCGGTCGCCTCTGCCGCCCCGTCGGATCGTTCACCTGTTCGTCCCTCCCCATACGAATTCCAGAGATTATGCAGATCCTCCACACAACCGTGCGCCCTCGGCCCCCGGAACAGGGGCTTCCGACACGGTGGCGCAGGACTCAAGAGGCCATAACGGGTCACACCGATCACGATGGAAGGTGCACGCGAGCCTCAGGAGGCATCCATGGCCTTGGACGCGCACGCCCGGACGGCGGATCCACCCGATCCGCGCCAGGAGCGTGTTTCCGGCAACGTCCTCGTCTCGATCGGCGCCCTGCTGCTCGGCATGCTGCTCGCGGCCCTCGACCAGACGATCGTCTCCACCGCGCTGCCCACCATCGTCAGCGAACTCGGCGGCATGGAGCACCTGTCCTGGGTGGTCACGGCGTACCTGCTGGCCTCGACGGCCGCCACGCCGCTGTGGGGCAAGCTGGGCGACCAGTACGGGCGCAAGCGGCTGTTCCAGACCGCGATCGTGATCTTCCTGATCGGTTCGGCGCTGTGCGGAACGGCGCAGAACATGCCCCAGCTGATCGCCTTCCGGGCGGTGCAGGGGCTCGGCGGCGGCGGGCTGATGGTGCTGTCGATGGCGATCGTCGGCGACATCGTCCCGCCGCGCGAACGCGGCCGCTACCAGGGCCTGTTCGGTGCGGTGTTCGGCGCGACCAGCGTCCTCGGCCCGCTGCTCGGCGGCCTGTTCACCGAGCACCTGAGCTGGCGCTGGGTGTTCTACGTCAACCTGCCCGTCGGGGTCGTCGCGCTCGCCGTCATCGCGACCGTGCTGCACATCCCGCGCAGGGCGACCCGGCACGTCATCGACTACCTCGGCACCCTCCTCATCGCCTCCGTCGCCACCTGTCTCGTGCTGGTGGCCTCCCTCGGCGGCACCACCTGGGGCTGGGGTTCGCCGCAGATCGTCGCGCTGGCCGTGCTGGGCGTAATCCTGGCGGTGGCATTCGTGGCCGTGGAGCGCAGGGCGGCCGAACCCGTCCTGCCCCTCAAACTGTTCCGCGTCCGCACCTTCACCCTCTCCGCCGTCATCAGCTTCGTCGTCGGCTTCGCGATGTTCGGCGCGATGACCTACCTGCCGACCTTCCTCCAGGTCGTGCAGGGCGTCTCACCGACCATGTCGGGCGTGCACATGCTGCCGATGGTGGCCGGCATGCTGCTGTCGTCGACGGTGTCCGGACAGATCGTCAGCCGCACCGGTCGCTGGAAGGTCTTCCCGGTCACGGGCACCGCCGTCACGACCATCGGCCTGCTCCTGCTCCACCGGCTCGACGAGAACAGCTCCACGGCCGAGATCAGCGCGTTCTTCTTCGTCTTCGGGCTGGGGCTCGGCCTGGTGATGCAGGTCCTGGTGCTCATCGTGCAGAACGCGGTCTCCTACGAGGACCTCGGCGTCGCCACCTCCGGCGCGACCTTCTTCCGCTCCATCGGCGCGTCCTTCGGCGTCGCCGTCTTCGGCACGGTCTTCGCGAACCGGCTCGGCGACGAACTCACCGACGCCTTCCGGGGCGTCGGCCTGCCGGCCGGGGTGTCCGCCGACGCGCTGGAGGCCGACCCGCGGGTCGTCGCCGAACTGCCGCCCGGCCTGCGCCCACCGGTCCTGCACGCCTACGCGTCCTCCATCACCGACGTCTTCCTGTACGCCGCCCCCGTCGCCCTCCTCGGCTTCGTCCTCGCCTGGTTCCTGCGCGAGGACCCGCTGCGCGGCTCGGTCACCGCCCCGGACGTGACCGAGACACTCGCCAGCAACCCCGTCGAGCGCTCCTCCCACGACGAGGTGTGCCGTGCGCTGTCCGTCCTCGGCACCCGCGAGGGCCGCCGCGAGATCTACCGCCGGATCACCGCCAGGGCCGGCTACGACCTCCTCCCGTCGGCGAGCTGGATGCTGCTGCGCATCAGGCGCTACGGCAGTGTCGAGCCGGCCGTGCTCGCCCAGCGCGCCCCCGTCCCGCTCCCGGTGATCCTGGAGGCGGCCCGGCAGATCGAGGAGCGGCGCCTCGCCCTGCGCGAGGGCCTCGACCTGGTCCTGACCCCGCGGGGCCGCGAGGTCGCCGAACGGCTCGCCACGGCCCGCGAGGAGTCCCTCGCCGCACTGCTCGGCGACTGGTGGGGGCCGGACCGGCCCACCGACCTGCAGCACCTGGTGCATGAGCTCAACGGCGAGCTGTGCGGCTCCGTCCGCGAACAGCCCCACGACGTCCGGCCGGTGACCCGGTTCAGCTGACGCTCCCGTGCGCCCGGCCGACGAGTTCCTTGGCGAACCAGTGCTCGGCGTACGGGTCGTCGTTGTACGCCTCGGTCTCCGCGTAGCCGAGCCGCGCGTACAGCGCACGGGCCTCCACCAGGTCGCCGCGGGTGTCGAGGATCATCCGCCCGGCGCCGAGCGCGCGGGCGGTGTCCTCGGCGGCCCCGACCAGCAGGGCCGCTCCGCCCCTGCCCCGGACCTGCGGCGTCAGGAAGACCCGCTTGAGCTCGGCGGTGGCCGCGTCCACCAGCCGCACGCCCGCCATGCCGGCCGGCTCACCGTCGTGGCGCGCGACGAGCAGCCGTCCATCCGGCGGCGCCAGCCCGTCGCCCGTGTCGGCGGCGATCTCGCGCTCCAGCTCGTCGGGGTCGGTGCGGCGCCCTTCGTGCAGCAGGTACCAGCGGTCGCTGACCTCGGTGTAGTAGGCCCGCCACAGGGCGGCGGCGACGGGTGAGTCCACGGGTTCGGCAGTGATGGTCCAGTTCATGGCGGCCATTGTCGGGACCGACACCGCCCGCCCCGCAAACGAATTGGCGCTCCGGCCCGCCCCGGGAGCGCGCCGTTTGCCCGCGCCGGTCCGGGCAACCCGAACCGTGAACCGGCCCGTGGGGCCGACACACCGGAAGGCAACCATGTCCACAGGCGTGATCATCGCTCTGATCGTGATCGTGGCGGCCGTCGTAGCCGTCGCGGCCGTCCTGGCCGTGCGGGCCCGCGGGCCCCACGCGGGACGCAGTCTGAAGCACCGCTTCGGACCCGAGTACGACCGGGCCGTCGCCCGCCACGACGGCGACGTCAAGGCGGCCGAGCGGGAACTCGAAGCCCTCGTGGAGCGGCACGGCGGGCTGCGCGAGCGGCCTCTGGAGCCCGCGGAGCGCGAGCGGTTCGAGGCCCGCTGGACGGCCGCGCAGGAGCGCTTCGTCGACTCGCCGCGCGAGGCCGTCGTCGAGGCCGACCGGCTGGTCGCGGAGCTGGCCGGCGCCCGGGGCTACCCCGACGGCGCGCAGTACGAGGAGCAGGTCGCCGCATTGGCCGTGCACCACGCGGACCACGTCAACGGCTACCGGCACGTGCACCACGCGGCGCGGGTGGGGGCCGACGGCGGCGCGGCGGACGGCCGGACGCCCGGCACCGAGGAGCTTCGGACCGCCATGGTCGAGGCCCGCCGCCTCTTCGACGAACTGATCGGGCAGGGCCGGCACGAGACCGGCCGGCACCGCGTGGCCGCCCGGTCCGCCGACGACCGCCCGAACCGGGCCCGCCAGGGCCACCACATGCCGTTCGGCTTCCACCGGCACCAGACCAAGGAGGGCTGACAGATGCGGGACGTGACACCCAGCGGGCCGGGCCCCGAGCAACGGCCCCAGGCCCGGCCCCAGGAGCGGCCCCCCGTGGTGGCCGCGGGCGACCAGCAGGCCCCGGCGACGACCGCGGAGGCGCGGGCCGCGTTCACCGCGGACACGAGGGACACCCGCGACACCCGCGACGCCCGGGAGTTCCGGGAGAGCGGCGGGTCCGGGGACGCCAGGGGAGCCAGGGCCGGTGTCGAGGGCCGCGAGGCCCCGGCGCCCGGGACCACGGGCCCCGGCACGGGAACCGGAGCGGGCCCCGGCAGGGGAATCGGCGACCTGGACCCCGGATCGGGACCGGGCGGCACGGGCCCCGGCGCAGGGCGGACGGGCGGCACGGGCCCCGGAGAGGGGCGGACGGATGACGGCCGCAGCGCCTCCCCGCTGCTCCCGCACGAGGAGTGCGACCAGCTCTCCTCGCGCATGCGGCACGCCGTCGCGGACTTCGTCGACCACCCCCGGAGCGCCGTCGAGGAGGCCGACCATGTCCTGGAGGAACTGGCCGCGCGCTTCACCGACGCCGTCGACCGCCACCGCCGCACCCTGCGCGGCTCCTGGCAGCTCGCGGAGGGCCGCAAGGGCGACTCCGCCACGAGCGCCGACACCGAACAGCTCCGCCTGGCCCTGCGGGACTACCGCGAACTCACGGAGCGGCTGCTGCACGTGTGACCGCATGGATGACTAAGCGCTCCGGACCGAAAGGGGACGCCGCGAGCCGGGCTCCCTTTTTGTTCCAAGCTCTAAGGCAGTTCCCCCGCCGCCCGGCGCTCCCGCCACTGCCGTACGACCGCCTCGACGTCGTACGGCTTCATGCCCAGCGGGGGGCCGGGCGGCGGCTTGAACATCATGTCGCGGAGCTTCACGTTGACGTCCGTGAGGATCTTCCGGACGAGGCGCTCCGACGGAGCCGCGTACGCCGCCGCCAGGGCGTCCTCGGCCTCCTTGCGCAACGCGAGCGCCGGCGGAAGCACCGACAGCCCCTCCCGCGCCATCTTGCGCCTGACCCACCACAGTTCGTCATACGAGGAGTCGGTGCCCGGGGCCAACGGTTTGCCCGCACCCGGGAGTTGGTCGAACTCGCCGCGGGCCTGCGCGTCGCGGATCTGCTTGTCCACCCAGGACTCGAACGGAACGCCGGGTGGCTTTCGCTCGGTCATGCGTCCATTGTGCCGGACGCGACGGGCCCGGGCGATTTAGTATGCGGCGGCCGAGCAAGGTCACTTGCGGCGGCCCAGCAGGCCTTCAGACACCGTCGGACACCTCACGAGGAGCGCACGTGCTCGAACTCACCATGGCCACCGTCTCCGGGGCGGAAGAGGGTGCCACGGCCGGCATGCTCATGGCCGACGCGCCGAGCGACCCGGGCGCCGTGCTGCGGGTGGGCCGGGACAAGTCGGTGTGCCGCCTCGTGACCCCCGATGACTGGCTGTTCGTCTCCCGCGTCCACCTGGAGTTCCTCTGCGGCCCCGAGGGCGTCTGGCAGGTCTCCTGGCTGCGCGGCTCCCAGCCGGACCCCTCCTCCGAGGTCCGGCTGGTGGTCGGCGAGTACGCCCGGCCCATCGCCTACGGCGGGACCGTGCAGCTGCCGCGGGGCGGCGCCGGCGAGATCGTCGTCGTGGACCGCACCGGGCCGCGCAGCGTCAACGTCGGCTTCTACCACGAGGCCTGACACCGGCCGGGCTACGCCAGGACCCGCGCCAGCGCGAACCCGTCGTAGCCCTTCGCGCCGACCGTCTGGATCGCGGTGCCGGTCAACCTCGGGTGCGCGCCGATGAGTTCGATCGCGGCGCGGGTGCCGCGCACGTCCTCCGCGGCGCTGTCGGCGTCGGCCACCCGGCCGCCCCGCACGACGTTGTCGACGACGATCAGACTGCCCGCGCTCGTGAGCCGCAGCGCCCACTCCAGGTAGTGGGCGTTGTTGACCTTGTCGGCGTCGATGAAGACCAGGTCGAACGGGGGCGGGTTCTCGTCGGCCAGCAGCGGCAGCGAGTCCAGTGCCGCTCCCACCCGCACCTCCACCTGCTTGTCGAGTCCCGCGCGGGCGATGTTGCGCAGGGCGACCTCCGCATGCCGGGGTTCGTACTCCAGTGAGATCAGCCGGCCGTCGGCCGGGAGGGCCCGGCCCAGCCAGATCGTGCTGTACCCGCCGAGCGTGCCGATCTCCAGGATCGTGCGGGCGCCCTGGATCTCGGCGAGCAGCTGGAGCAGTTTGCCCTGGCTCGCGGTGACGTTGACCTGGGGGAGTTCGGCGGCCTCGCTGTCGCGCAGCGCGGCCGCGGTCACCTCGTCGTCCGGCGCGAGGTGGGCGGTGAAGTAGGCGTCGACGGCGTCCCAGACCTGCGACTCGCTCATGCGCTCTGCCTCTCGTGTCATCCCGTGCCCGACCGTCTGCTTAGGCAGGCTAACTACTCGGTCAACGGCGCCCACCGCACCGGAGTTCCCCTCCGACCGGGTGGGCCGGGTGGCCCACCGGGTGAATTCAGCCGTTCGGACCAGGGGAGAAGGGCACGTCCGGGTGCGGGTACGGCGGCTCCGGCACGATCCGGTCCGCGCGTCCCCGGCGTACGACGACGGCGACCACCCCCGCCGTGAGCGCCGCGAGGACGCCGCCGACCGTCAGCAGCCAGACCGGGAACCCGCCCACCGTGAGCAACCGGTCGTCGTGGACCACCTGCCGGTACGCCGTGTCCCGCGCGGTGCGGCGCAGCTCGTGGTCCGCCGAGATGCGCGACGGCTCCGGGAACTCCTGGGCCACGGCCGTCAGGAACGGCGTGCCCGCCGCCAGCTCGCCCAGCGGGCCCGCCGCGGTGTCGACGCGTCCGGCGAAGGTGACCCGGGGCCGCTCGCCGCCGATCCCGGACACCGGTTCCATGCGGTGGGCGGCCAGTACGTACAGACCCAGCGACTGCGGGGTGCTCGCCAGCCGCGACAGCCGCATCGGGTAGACGAGCGTGTCGCTGGCGAAGGTGAGGTGCAGCGGGTCGAGCTGACCGCCCAGCGGGGTGCCGGGGGTCTGCGGGGCCAGCCGTACCGCCACGTACTCCCAGCGCCGGTCGACATACGGCTGGAGGGCCGTCTCCAGGCGGGGCGGGAAGGTGAAGCCGTTGTCGCCCAGCCAGTCCTCCAGCGCGGCCGGGTCGGTCGCGGTCAGCCGGGCCACGTCGAACGGCCCGAGCCGCTCCCGCCCGACCACGCCCACCCCGGCGGCGGCGCCGTCCCCGGGCATGGCCCCCGACAGCCCGTCACCCGCGGGCAGCGGCCAGTCGCCGTCCTGCGGCCAGAAGTAGTGGCGGGTGCGGTGCTCGGGCGCCGTCGCCTCGGCCAGCTGCTCGAAGATCTCCGGGTCGCCCAGCCTCACCGTGGCCCGGCTCGGGACCGGCATGATCCAGGCGGCCCGGTCGGCGTCGCCGTTCACCGTCAGGCTCATCACGATCTGCTCCTGCGTGCCGTCCCACCGCACGACGGACTCCTCGCGGCCGACCGCCACACGACGCTGGTCACCGGGGACCAGCGCGCCGCAGCCGCACGCGTAGGCCGGCGCGACGAGCGAGCCGAGCTGGGTGGCGAGCAGGGCGAACAGCAGCGTCCACAGCCGTGCCCGCCGTGTCCGCCGTATGTGCCCCTCCCGCGGGAAACCGACCATGCCTCGCAGACCTCCACCGTTCGTCGATCACCGTTCGCGCAGGCTACGACGGCACGGCGAAGGCGGTGGTTCCGTTCCCGCCGCGACGCACGCCGCGCTCTGCGGAGGCGGCCCCCCCCTCCGGCGCACTATCGTCTTCGGGACAAAAGGGGAGCAGACGTCAGGTGAAGTCCGGGCGGCCTGCGTCTCTCTCCAGGGGCGCGTCGAGCCTCACAGGGTTCGTCCGGGCAACCCCCATGCGCCGGCACGCGTGGGACGAACGGGGCGGGAGGCCGACGAGGCGTGGCGAATGTGGAGCACAGCGGGCGACCTGCGCAGGCCTCGGGGGCGACGGCGGCCGGCACGGGGAGAGCGCGCCTGCGCGTGGCCCGCGTCGGCCTCTGGCTGGTCGCGGCGCTCCTCGCCGTACGGCAGGTGGCCGTCGTCCTCGGCACCCCGCGCGGAGAGCGGCTGACGTACCTGGAGACCTGGGTCGGACCGAACGGCGTCCTGCACGTCAACGGTTCGCTCTACGACTCCACGCGCTTCACGGGCACGCCCTTCGGCGGACTCGTCCTCAAGCCCTTCACCCGGGCGGCGGAGCAGGCCCTCGGCTGGGGCTGGACCTTCGGCACGCTGCTGCTGGTCGTCGCCCTGGGCCTGGTGGCCGCCCGTGCCCTGCCGCAACCGGTGAGCAGACGCACCTCGCTCCTGGCCGCCCCGGTGGCGATCAGCCTGCTCATGCTGTCCCTGCCCGTCCGCAACACCCTCTGGCTCGGCCAGACCAGCGTCATCCCGGTCCTGCTGGTGCTGCTCGGCTGCTTCGTCGTACGGGGCCGGAGGTCCGGCGGCGCGCTGATCGGCGTGGCGGCCGCCCTCCAGCCGACGATGCTGTTCTTCGCGCCCCTCCTGTGGCTGACCGGCCGCCGCAACGCCGCCCTCGCCACCGGCGCGACGTTCGCCGGCGCGACCCTGCTCGCCTGGGCCGCGATGCCGCACGACTCGTACACCTACTGGGTCCACCACCTGGCGGGCGCCGGCCTCGGCGGCCCGGCGGACGCCCTCGCCAACCAGTCCCTGCACGGCGCCCTGCTCCGACTCGGCCTGTCCGGGCCGCCGGAGATCGCCCTGTTCCTCACGCTGGGCGCCGCCGTCGCCGTCCTCGGCGTCCGCCGGGCCGTGCGCCACGCCCGCGACGGCCAACTGCTGCTCGCGGTCGCGATCACCGGCTGCGCGGCGATCGTCGTGTCCCCGACCACGTGGCAGCACCAGCTGCTGTGGGTCCTGCTCGCGGTCGTCGGCCGGGTCGGCAGACGCGCCTCGGACCGACCGGTCTGGCCGGTGGCCGTCGTCCTGGTGACGACCCTCCCGGCGAAGATGCTGCTGCCGAACATGGCGACCCTGTACCCGCTGCGGGACAACGCTGTCCTGCTGGCCGCGATCGCCGCCGCGACGGTCCTCCCGTTCCTCTCCCGGACCTCGCCGTACTACCGCGCCCCCGTCCCCGCCGAGTACGCCGCGCCGGTCCCGGGCCGCTGGAGACGCGTACCGCTGCTGCCCTTCCTGCGGCGGGTCCTCACCCGCCCGAACCTCCTGCTGGAGCTGCTGCTGATCCGCGTGACGTACGCGGCCTACCAGCAGGTCCGCCTCGCGGCCACCGGCGGCTCGAACCCGGGCGGCCGGGCCCGGGCGGAGGCCCACGGCCAGGACATCCTCGACCTCGAACGCCTCCTGCGCCTCGACGTCGAGCACGCCGTCAACCACTGGGTGGTCGGTGTGCCCTGGCTGCGGAACTTCTTCGACTTCTACTACGAGTCCTTCCACTTCGCGGTCCCGCTGTCCGTGCTGGCGCTCCTGTACTGGCGCCGCCCGGTCGACTACCGCTGGGCCCGCTCGGCCCTCGGCTTCGCGACCCTGCTGGCCCTGGTGGGCTTCTGGCTGTACCCGCTGGCCCCGCCGCGCCTGATGCCGGCCCTGGGGATCATCGACACGGTCCACGGCGTCCAGGACTTCTCCAAGCCGGACTACGGCACGCTGACCGAGCTGACCAACCAGTACGCGGCGATGCCGTCGCTGCACTTCGGCTGGTCCCTGTGGTGCGGCATGGTGATCGCGATCGTCGCGCCGAAGCCGTGGACGAAGGCCCTGGGCCTCCTCCACCCGCTCTTCACGGCCTCCGCGATCGTCGCCACCGGCAACCACTGGGTCCTGGACGCGGCGGGCGGGGCGGCGGTGGTCGTCGGGGGCTTCGCCCTGACCCACCTCCTCCAGGGCCCCCGAGCCGGCCGGACACCGACGCCCGCGCCGGCTCCGGTGAGCGACCGGCGGGCGGTACTGGAGAAGGACGGGGCGTCCGGCTGACCTTCGGCACGTCGGGCGGGGCTCCGCTGTCACCCCGGGCCCCGCCAGGGGAGTTCGTCGGCCGCGCCGGCCCTGTGCCCGTGGGTGTCCTCCCGCACCGGCCCTGTACCCGTGGGTGTCCTCCCGCGCCGGCCTACAACCGCTGGAGGATCGTCCCCGTCGCCAGTCCGCCCCCCGCGCACATCGTGATCAGGGCGAACTCCCTGTCCGTGCGTTCCAGTTCGTGGAGCGCGGTCGTGATCAGGCGGGCGCCCGTCGCTCCGACCGGGTGGCCGAGGGCGATCGCGCCGCCGTTGACGTTGACCCTGGTCAGGTCGGCGTCGAAGACCTGCGCCCAGCTCAGCACCACCGAGGCGAAGGCCTCGTTGATCTCGACGAGGTCGATGTCCTTCAGGGACATGCCCGCCTTGCCCAGGACGGCCCTGGTCGCGTCGATCGGGCCGTCCAGGTGGAAGTGGGGGTCCGCGCCGACCAGGGCCTGGGCGACGATCCGGGCCCTCGGCTTGAGCTTCAGCGCCCGCGCCATCCGCTTCGACGCCCACATGATCGCGGCCGCGCCGTCGCTGATCTGCGACGAGTTGCCGGCGGTGTGGACCGCCTGCGGCATGATCGGCTTCAGACCGGACAGGGCCTCCGTCGACGTGTCGCGCAGGCCCTCGTCGCGGTCGACCAGGCGCCACATGCCCTGGCCGGCCGCCTGCTCCTCCTCCGTGGTGGGGACCTGGACGGCGAACGTCTCGCGCTTGAAGCGTTCCTCGGACCAGGCCGCCGCCGCCCGTTCCTGGGAGACCAGGCCCAGCCGGTCCACGTCCTGCCGGGTCAGGCCCCGGTGGCGCGCGATGCGTTCCGCCGCCTCGAACTGGTTGGGGAGGTCGACGTTCCACTCGTCGGGGAACGGCTTGCCCGGGCCGTGCTTCGACCCCGAGCCCAGCGGGACCCTCGACATCGCCTCCACGCCGCAGGAGATCCCGACGTCGATGACGCCCGCCGCGATCATGTTCGCCGTCATGTGCGAGGCCTGCTGCGAGGAGCCGCACTGGCAGTCGACCGTGGTCGCCGCCGTCTCGTACGGCAGGCCCATCGTCAGCCAGGCCGTGCGGGCGGGGTTCATGGACTGTTCGCCGGCGTGGGTCACCGTGCCGCCGACGATCTGCTCGACGGCGTCGGCGGGAATGCCGGTGCGGTCGAGGAGTTCGCGGTAGGTCTCGCCGAGGAGGTAGGCGGGGTGCAGGTTGGCGAGCGCGCCGCCGCGCTTGCCGATGGGGGTGCGGACGGCTTCCACGATCACGGGTTCGGCAGCCATGGGTGCGGGATCCCTTCGAACTAGTACGTGTTCTAGTTCAACTGCCAGCAGTCTGCTGACGTGACGTAGGTCACCGCAAGGGTCTTGCAGCCTTCAGGTGCCTCGACTACCTTCGCCGCACTCTTTCTGATGAACCGTCAGATGTGACGCCAGACGGCTGGAGCCGCCCCATGCCCTGTCCAGCGCTTCCCGACGGGTTCGACTTCACCGACCCCGACCTGCTGCACCACCGCGTGCCCCTGCCGGAGTTCGCCGAGCTGCGCCGGGCCGAACCGGTCCGCTGGATACCGCAGTCGGGCAACGTCGCCGGCTTCCAGGACGAGGGCTACTGGGCGGTGACCCGCCACGCGGACGTCAAGTACGTCTCCACCCACCCCGAGCTGTTCTCCTCCACCCTCAACACCGCGATCATCCGCTTCAACGAGCACATCGAGCGCGACTCGATCGACGCCCAGCGGCTGATCCTGCTGAACATGGACCCGCCCGAGCACACCCGGGTGCGGCAGATCGTGCAGCGCGGGTTCACGCCCCGGTCCATCCGCGCGCTGGAGGACCGGCTGCGGGCGCGGGCCACCGCCATCGTGGCCGCGGCGCGGGACATCGACGGGCCCTTCGACTTCGTCACCTCCGTCGCCTGTGAGCTGCCGCTGCAGGCCATCGCCGAACTCATCGGCATCCCGCAGGACGATCGGGCCAGGATCTTCGAGTGGTCCAACAAGATGATCGCGTACGACGACCCGGAGTACGCCATCACCGCGGAGGTCGGCGCCCAGTCCGCCGCCGAGCTGATCGCGTACGCCATGAACATGGCCGCCGAGCGCAAGCGGTGCCCGGCGCACGACATCGTCTCCACGCTCGTCGCCGCCGAGGACGAGGGCAACCTCAACTCCGACGAGTTCGGGTTCTTCGTGCTGATGCTCGCCGTCGCGGGCAACGAGACCACCCGCAACGCCATCACCCACGGGATGCACGCCTTCCTCACCCACCCCGACCAGTGGGAGCTCTACAAGCGGGAACGGCCGGTCACCACCGCCGAGGAGATCGTGCGCTGGGCGACCCCCGTCGTCGCCTTCCAGCGGACCGCCACCCAGGACACCGAGCTCGGCGGGAAGCCGATCAGGAAAGGCGACCGGGTCGGCGTCTTCTACGCCTCCGCCAACCGCGACCCCGAGGTGTTCGACCGGCCCGACGTCTTCGACGTCACCCGGGACCCCAACCCCCACCTCGGCTTCGGCGGCGGAGGGCCGCACTTCTGCCTCGGCAAGTCGCTCGCCGTCCTGGAGATCGACCTCATCTTCAACGCCCTCGCCGACGCCCTGCCCGGACTGCGGCCGGCCGGGGACCCGCGGCGGCTGCGGTCGGCCTGGATCAACGGGGTGAAGGAGCTGCGGGTCAGCGCCGGCTGACCCGGCGCTCAGGCAGCAGGACGGGGACGAGTCGCAGCCCGCGGGCCTCGGGGTCGACGGTCTCCGGTTCCGTGGGCCCGGTCATCCGCACAGTTCACCGCGGGGCGGGGCGGACAGGGCGAAAGCGGCGGCCCGGGGCGGACAGGGCGGAAGCGGCGGCCCGGGGCGGACAACAGGGCGAAAGCGGCGGCCCGGGGATCGAGGGCCGCCGCTTTCGCGTTTTTGGGGGTGGCTTGAGCTCCGAGCAGAAGGGGACGTCGCGAGCCGGGCTTCTCTTCTGCGGGAACCCCTCAGTACCAGCCGTTCGCCTGCCAGAAGTTCCAGGCGCCGACCGGGCTGCCGTAGCGGGAGTCCATGTAGTCCAGGCCCCATTCGATCTGGGTCTCGGCATTGGTCTTCCAGTCGGAGCCGGCCGAGGCCATCTTGGAGCCGGGGAGGGCCTGGACGAGGCCGTAGGCGCCGGACGAGGCGTTGGTGGCGTCGACGTCCCATCCGCTCTCGTGCTGGACGATGTGGCTGAACGCGTCGAACTGCGCGGCGTCCGGGATCATCCGGTGGGCGATCGCCTTGGCCTCGGAGACGGAGGCCGTCCTGGCCGACGCGGCCTGGGCGGGGGCCGCGGTCAGGGCCATCCCGGCGGTGGCGGCGGCCACGGCGGCGGCGGTCAGGGCCTTCTTCGGGGAGGCGATGCGGCGGATGACGGAGACGGGCACGGAGAACCTTTTCGTTCGGGGGCAGGGGTGTCGCGGTGCGTGCCGGATCCGTGTGGAGGCGCCGGGACATGCGTCGGCGCCGAGGCCCGTGGGGGCACGTCGGCGCCGTGCGACGTCATCCAGAGAAGCAGGCTCGCCAGATGCCCGCAATGACCCCTTTTACTAGTTGCGGCCGCATGCGGGGGGAAGGCCGCCCCTGTGACCGGGATCTCGACGCGCAGGTCAGACGGGTCACCTGCGTGTACATGGCAGCCGAATCGGCCCACTACGCCGGATCGTAGGTGACCTGGGTCATGTGGGGCGCTTCACCGTTCACCGGCCCTCGAAGGTGACCGGGGTCTCGAACGCCGCCCGCCGCGTGGCCCTCCGCAGCGCCCTCAGCACCGCCGGACCCAGCGTGCAGGTGAGGACGACGGTGACGACGGCGCGCCCCAGGTCCCAGCCGAGGGAGGTCGCCACGCAGTACGCGACGAAGCGGGCCAGGTTGGTGGCGACGGCCGCCTCCGGGTCGAAGGCGATCCGCGAGGCCAGGGTGCCCATGAACGGCCACCCGGCCATGTTCATCGCCGTGCCGTAGGCGAAGGCCGCCAGGAAGCCGTAACCGGCGAGGAGCAGCAGTTCGGCACGGCCGCGCAGGCGTTCGGCGCCCGGCAGCAGCCCCGCGCCCATCGTGAACCAGCCCATGGCCAGCATCTGGAACGGCATCCAGGGGCCCACCCCGCCCGTGAGCAGGGCGGACGCGAACATCGTGACCGAGCCGAGGACGAAGCCGAAGCCCGGCCCGAGGACCCGGCCGCTGAGCACCATGAGGAAGAACATGGGCTCGAGGCCCGCCGTGCCCGCCCCGAGGGGCCGCAGCGCCGCCCCGGCCGCCGCCAGCACGCCCAGCATCGCGACCGCCTTCGCGCCGAGCCCCGACTCCGAGATCGTCGCCGTCACGACCGCGACCAGCAGGACCAGCAGGCCCGCGAAGAGCCAGGGGGCGTCCTGGGCGTGGGCGTTCAGGGTGGAGGCGGGCGGGGCGAGGAACGGCCAGGTGAACGCGATCACCCCCACCGCGCTGACGAGCACCAGGGCGACCAGGGAGCGCGGGCCCAGCCGGACGGCCCGCGGCCGGGCCCTGCCGGCCGTCGTCATTCGAGGGCCTCCCGCACCTGTGCCACCGTCAGCCACTCCTGCGGCGCGAGGATCTTCGTCACCTGCGGGGCGAAGGACGGTGAGGAGACGACCACCTCGGCCGTCGGGCCGTCCGCGATCACCTCGCCCTCGGCGAGCAGGACGACCCGGTGGGCCAGCTCGGCGGCGAGTTCCACGTCGTGCGTGGCGAGGACGATGGCGTGTCCGCCGGCGGCCAGCTCCCGCAGGAGGGCCACCAGCCGGGCCTTCGCCGCGTAGTCCAGGCCCCGGGTCGGCTCGTCGAGCAGGAGCAGCGGAGGGCGGGCGGTCAGGACGATCGCCAGCGCCAGGGTGAGGCGCTGCCCCTCGGAGAGGTCGCGGGGGTGGGTGTCGTCGGTGACGCCGGGCAGCAGCCGCGACACCAGGGCACGACAGGTGCCGGACGCGGCCCGCGCGTCCCGGTCGGCGGCCGCGCACTCGGCGGCGACCGTGTCGGCGTACAGCAGGTCACGGGGCTCCTGCGGGACGAGGCCGACGCGGCGCACGAGGTCGTGGGGGGTGCTGCGGTGCGGGACGGCCCCGCCGGCGAGGACCGTCCCGGCGGACGGTTCGACCAGGCCGACGAGGGTGTTGAGCAGCGTCGACTTCCCGGCGCCGTTGCGGCCCATCAGGGCGACCGTCTCACCGGGGGAGACGGTCAGGTCGACGTGGCGGAGGGCCTGGACGCGGCCCCGGCGCACGGCGAGGGCGCTGACCTCGGCGGGCGGTGCGGCGGCGGTGGGCTCGGACGGGGACGGCCGGCGCCGCCGACGCAGCAGCGCCGGGCGGGCCGGTCGCGGCGGCGGGGGCGGGGGCGAAGGCGGCTCGGCGGCCGGCGCGGGGGCGTGGCCCGGAGCCTTCCCCTCCAGCCGTTCTCGCAGTTCCCCGGCCCGCCGCCGGGCCTCGCGCACGGTCAGCGGCAGCGGGGACCAGCCCGCCACCCGGCCCAGGTCCACCACCGGCGGGAACACCGGCGAGACGGCCATCATGTCGGCCGGGGTGCCCAGCAGCGGGGCCGCGCCGGGGGCGGGCAGCAGGACGACCCGGTCGGCGTACTGCAGGACGCGTTCCAGGCGGTGTTCCGCGAGCAGCACCGTCGTCCCCAGGTCGTGGACCAGGCGGAGGAGGACGGCGAGGACCTCCTCGGCGGCGGCCGGGTCGAGGGCGGAGGTCGGCTCGTCCAGGACGAGGACCTGCGGGTGCGGGGTGAGGACCGAGCCGATCGCGACGCGCTGCTGCTGCCCGCCGGAGAGCGTGGCGATGGGACGGTCGCGCAGGGCGGCCAGGCCGAGCAGGTCGAGGGTCTCCTCGACCCGGCGGCGCATCACGGCCGGCGGCAGCCCCAACGACTCCATGCCGTAGGCGAGTTCCTCCTCGACGGTGTCGGTGACGAAGTGGGAGAGCGGGTCCTGGCCCACCGTGCCGACCACGTCGGCCAGTTCCCTCGGCCGGTGGGTGCGGGTGTCGCGGCCGGCGACCGTGACCCGGCCGCGCAGGGTGCCGCCGGTGAAGTGCGGGACGAGCCCGCCGACCGCGCCGAGCAGCGTCGACTTGCCGACGCCGGACGGGCCGGCGAGCAGGACGAGTTCGCCCTCCGGGACGGTGAGGTCCACGTCCCGGACGGTCGGTGCGGCGGCGCCGTCGTACGTCACGGAGACGTTCTCGAAGCGGATCACGACGGTTCCCTGTGGTCCTGGGGGTTCATGGGGGCCTGGTGTCTCATCGGGGCCTGTGGTTCACGACGGCCGGTGGTTCGTGGGGGCGAGGAAGGCGGGCAGCAGACCGACGAGGACGGCCGCCGCCGGCCGGAGGGGGAGTGTGGGCACGGTCAGCGGGACCACGCCGGGGTGCAGCGCGACCGGGTCGACGGCGGACGCGAGCGTGAGGAGCGCGGCGACCGCGACACCGGACGCCGCGACCAGGCACGCCCGCGGGGTCCAGCGGTCCGGGCGGTAGCGCGTGCGTGGCGAACGGCGGCCGCCGAGCCGCAGTCCGGCGAGGGCCGCGGCGACTCCGGCGAGCAGCAGCGGCAGACCGTGGGCACCGCCGGCGGCGGTGAGCAGACCGTACGTGCCCGCGCACACCCCGAGCAGGCCGCCCAGGGTGAGCGCGGCGGTCGTCCGGCGGACGCGGGCGGGAACATCGGCCGTGCGGCCGTAGCCGCGGGCGTCCATCGCGGCGGCGAGGGCGACGGAGCGCTCCAAGGCGCCCTCGAGGACGGGCAGACCCACCTGGAGCAGTCCGCGCAGCCCCTTGTCCGGGCGGCCGCGCAGTCGGCGGGCGGCCCGCAGCCGCTGCACGTCCGCGATGAGGTGCGGGGCGAAGGTCAGCGCCACGACGACGGCGACCCCCGTCTCGTAGAGGGCGCCGGGCAGGGTCTTCAGCAGCCGGGACGGACTGGCGAGGGCGTTCGCCGCGCCGACGCAGACCAGGAGGGTGGCCAGGCGGAGGCCGTCGTACAGGGCGAAGAGGGTGCCCTCGGCGGTGACCCGGCCGCCCAGGCGGACGCCCCGCGCCCAGTCGGGGAGCGGGACTTCGGGCAGCGTGACGATCACGTGGGTGCCGGGGACCGGGGAGCCGAGGACGACGACGAAGAGCAGACGGATGACGAGGACCGCGAGGGCCAGGTGCAGGAACGCCGACCAGGAGCGGGACCAGGGCGTGTGCGGTCGGCAGGTGACGACCACGTAGGCGGACGTCGTGAGCAGGACGGCGAGCAGGAGGGGGTTGGTGGTGCGGGTGGCCGCCGTGCCGAGGGCGAGGGCCCACACCCACCAGGCGGCGGGGTGCACCGACGCACCGGACGGCACGGCGCGCACGGGGTGCCCGGCGTGCCCGGCCGAGGCGGTCGGCCTGGGGCCCTTCTGATGGATCTCCGCGGCGTCGCGACGCCCGGCACGCACTCTCGCCGCACCGCGCGAAAGCCCAAGCAGCGCCGCTACGAGGACTTCCGCGCCGCACGCCGAGAGCACGCACCGGACGCCGCTCCTTCTCCCACGGAGATCCATCGGAAGGGCCCTAGCCACGCCCGCGCCGCCGCGCCTGCCACACGGTCGCCGCCGCCAGCGCGGCGACCAGCGCTCCGCCCGCGTACACCCCCACCGACGGGCCGCCGCCGTCGCTCTCCGGCCGGCGCGCGGACGCCGGCTCGTCCCCGCCCGCCGCCACCTGCTCTCCGCAGCCCGTCCGCGGATACCCGGCGATCGCGCACAGCAGGGCGTTCGCGTCGTAGCGCAGGGGCTCGGCGACGGAGGCGAGAGCCTCCGCGGTCGTCGCGTTCTCGGGGACCCGGGCGCACGCCGGGCGGGCGGCGGGCGGGGTCCGGCCACCGGGGGCGTCCTCACGGGTGCCGAAGTCGATGACCAGGGCCACCCGCTTGGTGCCCTCCCGCGCGGGCGTCCGCGCGCAGATCGCCGCGAAGGAGGCCTCGCCCCGCGGCTGGGAGGCGTCCCGGGAGTCCTCGCTCACCGCGAACCGGAAGCCCTGGACGTCGCCGTCGGCGGGGCGGGCGGTCGAGGGACCCTGGGTGGCGTAGGTCCAGCGGTCGCCGTCGCGCTCCCAGAACGACCAGTACCGGTACCCGGCCGCCTCCACCCGGCCGGGGCCGGCCAGGATCACGAACAGCGCGGCCAGGACGAGGGCGCCCCCCCGGCGTATCACGGCTGCCGCTTCCTGCGGCCGCTGATCAGGAACCCGATGCCGATGCCGGCGACGAGGAAGACGCCGACGGTCCACCAGGTGCCGTAGCCGTCGTCGGAGTCCTTGTCGTCCTCCTGCCGCTCGTCCGCTTCCGGTGCGGAGGCCGGCGGCTGCCCGCTCGTCCGGGGCGCCGGACCCGTCGCGTTCAGGGCCGCGACCAGGTCCGTGCCGCCGAAGGCGCGCGGGTCGGTGCCGGTCGCGTGGGCGGCGAACACCAGCTGGGCCCAGGCGGCGGGGCCGCTCTGCTTCGCCCAGGGGGTGGCGTTCCGCTGGAGCCAGGTCAGCGGCTTGCGCGCGCGCTCGGCGCCGCCCTGCGCGGCGAGCGCGACGACCGCGTCGGCGGTGTTGCCGTAGTCCGGCTGGTTCTCGGCACCCGGGAGCACCGACGTCAGGTACCCGTCCTTGGCGACGGCCTTCGCCAGGTAGGCGGCGCCGTTGGCCGCGGCCCGCTGCGGTGCCGGGGTGCCGGTGCCGGCGCAGGTGGCGTCCGCCTTCGGACCGGCCGTGGGCGCCAGGCCCTTGCCGAGCGCGCCGAGGACACCGGCCGCCGTCGCGTCGGCGTTGGCCGCGAGCCCGCCCCGCTTGTCGGGCTGGTAGGCGAAGGCGCCCGCGTCGGCGCCCTGGCAGGGCAGGGAGAGTTTCACCAGGGCGTCGTACGGCGACCGGCCGCCCTTGCGGACGTCCCCGGGCCGCTCGCCGGCCGCCGCGAGCGCGCCGACGACGACCGACGTCGAGTTGGTGTCGCTGGCCCCGCCGGGGGTGTAGCCCCAGCCGCCGTCGGCGTTCTGCACGGACTTCAGCCAGGTGACGGCCCGCTCAGCGGCGGCGTCGTGGCCGCCGAGGGCGGCGAGGGCCTGGACGGCGGCGGCCGTGCTGTTGGTGTCGACCATGAGCTTGGCGTCACAGGCCTCGGCGGGGTCCGCGCGGAAGGCGGCGAAGGCCCCGTCGGCGCACTGCTGCCCCGTCAGCCAGTCCACGGCCTGCCGCGCCGGACGCACCCCGACCGTGTCCTGCGCGAGCAGGGCCAGGGACTGCCGCCACACCCCGTCGTACGTCGGGTCGGTGCCGCCGTACAGGCCGGAGGGGAGCACCGCGGACGGCGAGGCGGACGGGGTCGGGCCGGCGGCGACGGCGGGCGTGGCGGCCGCGCCGATCACTGCGGTGGCGGCCAGGACCGCGGCACTGCGGCGGACGTTCATGATCGGCGGATGCCTCTCCCTGCTCGGGGAGCCGGGCAGCACGGGACACCCCGGCGGCTCGGCTCCGTAGACCTCGACGGTGCCGTGCGACGGCGTGTTGCCGGCGCGCGTGAGCCGGTCACGTCCCGTCCGGGGCGGTCCGGCTGCCACTCGAGGTGGTCACGGCTGCGGGTCAGCGCCGGAATTGCACCGGCTTCCCCCCGTACGGGTGTGATGACGACCCGGCCACTCTACTCGCCCGTAACCAACCCCCCGAGGGGGTACCCGTCCGGCCGCCGGGTTCGGCGTCCCGACCGCCATGGGGACCACGGGGAGGACGCCCGGGTCCCCGCCCGCCCGGCCACCGCCCCGGCCCGCGCGACGCGGCACAGGCCGTCCTCGTGGTGGCCGATCCGGACGATTGTCCGGTGGTCACCATGCCGCCCTGATGGCCGTACACGCGGTAGGGGGCGAGGCGACGGCGGGTCCCGCGGGGGCGGAGGCGTCTGCGGGGCACCGGGTTCCGCCGGGTTCGAGGGGTGCGTACGTCGTCGCTGTCGCGTACCCGTCCGCCCCCCGCGACCGGATTCACACCGCCACGTACCGCACCGGCTCGCCCCCCGCCGCCGCCTCCGCGCGGCCGAGCTTCACCAGGCGCCGCAGATGGGCCTCCGCCTCCGAGACCGCGATGTTCCGCGAACCGTGGGGGATCCGCTCCCAGGGCCGGTTCCACTCCATGCGCTCGGCGAGCTGCCAG
The DNA here is from genome assembly GCF_055573695.1 of Streptomyces sp. NPDC030143. NCBI lineage: Bacteria > Bacillati > Actinomycetota > Actinomycetes > Kitasatosporales > Streptomycetaceae > Streptomyces > Streptomyces sp. NPDC030143. The sequence goes on along the minus strand of NZ_JBVIAY010000001.1, from coordinate 662,252 downwards.
GGGGTGAGGGGCTCGGCGAGGAGGGCGAGCAGGCCGCTGAGGCGGGACTCGTGGTGGGCGAGCAGCCCCCGCACCCGGGAGGGGGCGTCGGTGAAGGCGTGCTGGTGGGCCGGGAGGATCTCGGCGGGGGCGAGGCGGCCGACGCGTTCGAGGGAGTCCAGGTAGTCGCCGAGGGGGTCGGTGACGGTGGTGTCGTCGGGGTCCTCGTACAGACCGATGTGGGGGGTGATCTCGGGGAGGAGGTGGTCGCCGGAGAACAGCCGTCCGCGGCCCGGGAGCCGCGCGGGATGCTCCTCCTCCAGGTGGAGGCAGACGTGGCCGGGGGTGTGGCCCGGCGTCCAGACCGCGCGCAGCCGGCGGCCGGGCAGGTCGAGGAGTTCGCCGGGGGTGATCTCCCGGTCGGGCAGGGCGGGGGACAGGCCGGGCAGGGTGCGGCGCCGAGCGGAGCGCAGCGGAGCCACGTGGTCCTCGGGCGCGCCGGCCGCCACCAGCTTGTCCGTCATGTACGCGTACCAGCGGTCGGGGCGGGTTCCCCGGGCCCGCCGCACGATCGCCGCGTCCGCCGCGTGCATCGCCACCCACGCCCCGGAGGCGTCCCGCACCCGGCCCGACAGACCGTGGTGGTCGGGGTGGTGGTGGGTGACGACGACGCCGTACAACTCGGCGACCGAGGTGCCGCAGGCGGTCAGTCCGGCGGTGAGGGCGTCCCAGGAGGCCGGGTCGTCCCAGCCGGTGTCGACCAGGACCGGACCGCGGTCGGTGTCGACGACGTACACCAGCGTGTGGCCCAGGGGGTTGTCCGGGATGGGGACCCGCAGGGAGCGGACCCCGCCGCCGTGGTCGTGGACGTGCGTCCCGGGTTCGTCCTGGCTGCTGTTCATCTGCTGCCCTCCGCCCCTGCGCCCCGCGCCCCGCGGCTCACGGCCATTGCCCACTATAACGAGAACTGGTATCAGTTCCTGAAACACCGTCAGAAACGGACGGTCGGCTCCTCAGGAGGGTCGCCATGGCCGAACTCGTGGAACACGCACAGCTGTTCATCGGCGGGGAGCTGACCGACCCTCTGGGCCGGGACGTCATCGAGGTGATCTCCCCGCACACCGAGGAGGTCGTCGGACGCGTCCCGCACGCCTCCACGGCCGACGTGGACCGCGCGGTCGCCGTCGCCCGCCGGGCCTTCGACGAGGGACCCTGGCCGCGGCTCTCCCTCGACGAGCGGATCGCCGTCGTCACCCGCATCAAGGACGGCATCGCCGCCCGTCACGAGGAGATCGCCCGGGTGATCTCCTCCGAGAACGGCTCCCCCTACTCCTGGAGCGTCCTCGCGCAGGCCCTCGGCGCGATGATGGTGTGGGACGCGGCGATCACCGTCGCCCGCGGCTTCCCCCACGAGGAGCGGCGCGACGGCGTCCTGGGGAGGATCCTCGTGCGGCGCGAGCCGGTCGGGGTGGTCGCGGCGGTCGTCCCCTGGAACGTCCCGCAGTTCGTCGCCGCCGCCAAGCTCGCTCCCGCGCTGCTGTCCGGCTGCACGGTGGTGCTGAAGCCGTCGCCGGAGTCGCCGCTGGACGCCTACATCCTGGCGGACATCGCACGGGAGGCGGGGCTTCCGCAGGGCGTGCTGTCGATCCTCCCGGCGGGCCGCGAGGTCAGCGAGTACCTGGTCGGCCACCCCGGCGTCGACAAGGTCTCCTTCACCGGATCGGTGGCGGCCGGGAAGCGCGTGATGGAGGTCGCCGCCCGCAACCTCACCCGGGTGACCCTGGAGCTGGGCGGCAAGTCGGCGGCGGTCGTCCTGCCGGACGCGGACCTGGAGACGGCGGTCGCCGGTATCGTCCCGGCCGCCTGGATGAACAACGGGCAGGCCTGCGTGGCCCAGACCCGCATCCTGCTGCCGCGCTCCCGCTACGACGAGTTCGCCGAGGCCTTCGCGGCGGCCGCGAGCGCGCTGGTCGTCGGCGACCCGCTCGACCCGGCGACCCAGGTCGGCCCGCTGGTCGCGCGCCGCCAGCAACAGCGCAACCTCGACTACATCCGCCTCGGCCAGGAGGAGGGCGCCAAGATCCTCGTCGGCGGCGGCCGCCCGGCCGGCCTGGAGCGCGGCTGGTACGTCGAACCGACCCTCTTCGGCGACGTCGACAACTCCATGCGCATCGCCCGCGAGGAGATCTTCGGCCCGGTGATCTGCCTGCTGCCCTACGGCGACGAGGCCGAGGCCGTGAAGATCGCCGACGACTCCGACTACGGCCTCAGCGGCAGTGTGTGGACGGCGGACGTCGAGCACGGCATCGACGTCGCCCGCGCGGTGCGCACCGGAACCTACTCGGTGAACACCTTCAGCCTCGACATGCTCGGCCCGTTCGGCGGCTACAAGAACTCGGGACTGGGCCGGGAGTTCGGCCCGGAGGGCTACGGCGCGTACCTCGAGCACAAGATGATCCACCTCCCGGCCGGCTGGGAGGGCTGAGGCCCGATGGGGGTACCTCCCGCGCGAGCGCACCCGAGCGCGGGGGCGGCCGACCGCTGGCACGTCGAGGTCGACCGCTCCCTGTGCATCGGCTCAGCCCAGTGCGTCCACCACGCACCGGACGGCTTCCGCCTGGACCCCGCCCGCCAGTCCCGCCCGCTCGACCCGGACACGGACGCGAGCGAACGGGTGCTGGAGGCGGCCGAGAGCTGTCCGGTGGAGGCGATCACGATCACGCTGGCGGGGAACGGGGAACCGGTCTTCCCGCCGGAGGACTGAGAAAAAATCATGAACTTGGGGGGTTATGTACGGCGGCAGTCGTTATATCCTGTTATTGGCCTACGAGGCGAGTGAGGGAGTTCGACCGGAGTAGCCGACTTCGGCGAGACGCCATGGCGAGAGCCACGGCATCCGCCGGCAGCCGACGTCGACGGTCGGGCTGAGAGGCCGGAAGGCGGCAGTTGAGCCGGACGGCGACCCCCATTACCTGATCCGGGCAATACCGGCGAAGGGAACCCGTCTCGTAGGTTTTTCATGCTCACAGAGACGTCGGTTCCGGACCGCGCCAGGTCCACTCCACCTCCTCGAACCGGTCCGCACAGGCGCCCTCCGGCAGGGCCGCGCGCAGCCGCGGGAGGTCGCTGGGGCGCAGGAGGCCGAAGGCGCCGTCGGGGAGGGCTGCGATGATCTCCGCCGTACGGGTGGCGAGCCAGTCGTCGAGGCCCAGCTCCGCCGCGAGGCGCAGCAGTTCGACCAGGGCCCAGGGGTGGGTGGTGGCGACGGCGGGCAGGTCGAGGCCGGCGAGCAGCTCGTCGAGCGTCCGGACGGCACTCTCTCCGCGCAGGGAGCCCGCCCAGCGCCAGGTGTGCGTGGAGCCGCTCGTCCGGGCCAGCCGCAGGAGGTTCTGGAGGGGGCCGTCGCGCTCGTCAGCGGGGTCGTCGGCCCTGACGAGGACCATGAGGTCGAGTCTGAGGGCGTCGGTCACGCGAGAGCTGCCCCGGTCCAGGGCGTGGCGGACGCAGGCGAGGAACAGCCGTTCCGTCTCGGTGGTGAGGGAGCGGCCTGCTGCCATGAGGGACTCACGCAGCGCGGACATGACCGACACCAGCGCCTCGTCCGCCAGGACGGGAGCGTCATGGACCAGGTGGCGCAGGACGATTTCCAGGTAGGGAACGCGGTCGGAGGGCTCCAGTCGTCCGACGTGTGCCAGACAGTCCAGGTACAGGCCGGGGAGCGCCGCCGGCCCGTACACGCCGGGGGCGGACAGGGCCACGAGGGCATGTGCCGCCGACCGGAAAGGGGTGCCCGTCCTCGGGAGGCCCCTCACGATGGCGCTGGGCACCTGGAGCAGGAGGGGGTGGCAGGCGTGGAGGAAAAGCTCCGTGTCCAGGACGCCGGCGAACGAGACCCGTTCCATCAGGTCGAGGACCCCTGCCGCGGAGAGCCGTGCTTCCGCCTCCTCCGGGAGCGGTGGACCGGCGCCGGCCTCGTGGCCCACCCACCAGCCGAGCTCGTGGTGGAGCACAGGCGTCCGGCGCCGCCTGCCGACGAGGATGTCCGGCTGCGCGGTGTTGGCGCGCAGGCAGCGCACGGATACGAGAGTCGAGCACAGCGACTTCCACGAGTCCTCGGACAGCTGACCCTGCCAGCCCAGGGCAAGCCGCTGCCAGGCGGCCACCGGGTCGTCGCCGGGCTCCACCAGCTCCGACACGTGCACCTCGCCCACCGCCAGCACCACGATCAGCACCAGGTTCGCCTCGTACACCGCTTCCCGGTACGTCCTGCGCAGCCGGACCGGGGCGTACCCGAGGTCGGTGCGGTGCTCGGGGTCCCACGGCGCCGCGCGGAACACGGTGATGAGCCTGCTCACCAGGTCGCGACGCGTACTCCCCTGCGGCCGGGCCCGCAGCATGTCCGCGAGGTTCTGCACGACCTGAGCCCGGTCGGTGAGCGGGGTGAACGACAGCAGCGCGTACAACTCGCCGTCGTCCACGGGAGCGTGGCCGTCGGCCAGCCGCCGTAGCGCCCCGTCGATCAGCCTTGCGGCCAGGTGCTCGCCGAAGGTCGCGTGCATGAACTCGTAACTGCGCAGCCGCTCCTCCGTGACGACGGCCTGCGCCTCGTGCACGAAGAAGAACCGCCCGAACACCGGTCCCGAGCCGTCCTCCGCCGCTTCCGGCGTCTGCGCGCCGAGTGCTCGCAGATCCCGGTCCGCCTCTTGGGCGGTGAGGGACTGGGAGCCCCGGTGGACCATGGAGGCGGCGATCACGGACAGCCCGTGCAGCTCGCGTTCGACGGCGGCGGCGACCCGGGAAGGGGGCAGCGGGCCGTCCTTCCCGACCTGGCGGCGGACGAACTCCCCGAGCAGCCGGTCGTACAGCTGCGTCCGGCTGATGTCCTCGTCGCGCAGTTCGCGCAGCGCGTTGCCGACGGCGTCGTACAGCGCGAGCATGAGCAGCAGCAGGGGGTGGGCCGCGAGGTGCGGATGGGAGAGGACGACGTCCGGGTCCAGCGGTCGCAGACCGTGCCGGTCGAAGTAGCCCGCGTTGGTGGCGTTCCAGATGGCGAGCCACCGCTCGACCTCGGGCTCCTCGAACGGCTCCAGGCGGAGGACGGCGCTGGCCCGGGGGATCTGCACGCGGTCGGCGACCACCGTGCGGCTCGTCACGATCACGATCAGGGGGCGTCCGGCGCGGGCCTCGGCCTCCTGGAACGCCTCGACCTCCCGCAGGTACCCCCACTGGCGTGCGGAGTCCATCCTCTGGGCGCCCGCCTGGAGCAGTTCGTCCAAGCCGTCCAGCAGGACCACGGGAAGGGCGTCGGATCCCGCCGCGTACCAGTCCCGCCAGGTCTCCGGCTCCTCCCCGGCCCGGCTCAGGGCGTGTTCCACCTGCGTGCGTACGTCCGCCTCCGCAGGCGTGTGCCGCAGCTCCACCCGCAGCGGACGGAACTCGCTGTCCGGCAGCCGCTGGGTGAGCAGCTTCGTGAGCAGCGACTTGCCGGCGCCGGGGTGGCCCAGCACCACGAGCGGGGTCAGCAGGGCGGCGAGGCCGAGGAGATGGGAGGCGAGGAACTCCTCGATGTCGTCGTAAGCCGGCTGCTGCTCCCACCACTTGTCCGAGGCGATACCGCCGCCGGCCGCACCGGTCACCAGCCGGAAGCGGGGGTTGACGTACCCCTCCGCGAGGCTCGGCAGCCGAGGACCGGGGGAGTCGAGCGAGGCGATGGGGGTGCGGAGCAGCCGTGTGGCACCGCCCCGGTGTCCGTCCCCGGCGGCGCATCCCGACAGGAGCTCCGCCAGGCCGGCCAGTCCCGTTCCCCGCGCGCCCTCCGTGCGGGGGTCCGGGGCGGCGTCGGCCAGGCCCGCCGCCCACGCGAACTCGGGGCAGGAGGCGGCGAGCGGGGAGGCCAGCTCCAGGTAGTGGTCGGTGATCGCTGACGCCGCCCGGGCCGTCAGGGTCTCCTCGGTCTCCGCGAGCGGGGACAGACAGGTCGGATGCATGCCGTCCGTGAGGTCCCGGACCACCCCGGTGACGTTGTGCCCCGAGGCCCCGGACGACTCCACGGCCACCCGCGCGATGACCACCCGCGCGGCCTGGACCAGAGCGCCGCGTGTGACACCCTGCGCCGCGCGCACCCGCTCCGGGAAGCGGGCGAGCAGGTGGTCCAGGAGGTGGGGTCCGCCGCGCACTCCGCAGCCGTCGGCGAGCAGGCGCATCGCCTCCGTCACGTCCATGGCGGCGCAATCCGCCGGGTCGAGCCCCGCCGGGTCGAGCCTCGGCGGTGAGGCGGGGAGGTCCGGGGACGGCGACGGTGGCGGCGCGGCCCGAGCGCGCGGCACCTCCACCGCCCACTCCAGCTCCTCGTACCGGCGCTTCCACCACCCGATGTCCAGGTTCACCCCCGGCGGCGGGGCCGGCTGCCGCTCGGCGCACAGCGCGATGACCACCCGCACGTCGGGCCAGTCGGGTTTGGTGACGCGGTGCCCGTTGAGCAGGGCGGAAACCGTGCTGTCGCTCTTGGCGATCCGCTTGGCCACCGCCTTCTGCGGCACGCCGCAGGCACGCACGACCCGACCGAGCGCCTTGCAGAAGTCCGCGACGGGGCCCGTCGGCTGTACCACGGCCAACTCCCCCACCCTTCGGTGCGTTTCGGCGAACGTCTCCGAAGCGTACGGCCCCACCTGCGCGTTCCGCCGGGAGTTCGGCGGGAGTCGGGATTCGGCCGGGCGGCGCTCCGGGCGGGCGATCGTCGACCCGTCACCAGCCGACCACTCCTTCAGGAGGCCGTCCCATGCCGTTCCAGGCGTCTCACCTGCCCGCCCTGCCCGTGCTGCTCGTCGCCGCCGTCCTCACCGCCGTCTACGTCGGCGTCGTCCTGCCCGCCGTCTGGTCCCGCAAGCCGGCCCGGCGGGCGGCCGCCCTCAAGGTGCTGACCCAGTTGCTCGGCGTGCTGCGTCGCTGGAGGAACCGTTGATCAGGAGCGCTCGCCGGGGCCCGGCACGTCGATCAGGCGGCACACCGTTTCGATGTCGACGCGTACCTGGGCGATGGAGGCGCGGCCCGAGAGCCAGGTGATGAGGGCCGAGTGCCAGGTGTGCTCGATCACGCGGACCGCGGAGAGCTGGTCGGGGGTGGGGTCGGCCAGGCCCATCGCGTCCAGGATGATCGCCGTCGTCTGGCGGGAGACCTGGTCGACCTCGGGGGAGACGCTGCGGTCGGCGAAGGTCAGCGCGCGGACCATCGCGTCGGCCAGGTGCGGTTCGCGCTGCAGGGCGCGGAAGGCGCGCATCAGGGTCTCCGCGACCCGCTCGGCCGGGGTGTCGCCCGCCGGGGGCTTCCTGCGCAGCGTGCCGTGCATGTGTTCCAGCTGGTCCTGCATCGTGGCGACGAGCAGGTGCACCTTGGACGGGAAGTACCGGTAGAGCGTGCCCAGCGCCACCTGGGAGGACTCCGCGACCTCCCGCATCTGCACCGCGTCGAACCCGCCCCGGCTGGCCAGCTGCGCGCTCGCGTGCAGGATGCGACGGCGACGGGCCTCCTGCCGCTCGGTGAGGGGCGGGGAGGAGGGGCGCTGGGTACTGGCTTCCGCAGGCATGGGTGGTCCCGTTCCGTGACAGTCGGTGAGGGGTGCGATCACTCAGCAGAACGAGGGCTTCCGGTCGTGGTGCGAATCACCTGATCCACGGGTCACAGCGCCCTTACCTGCCGGTAGATTCAGAGCCTCCCGAACGATCAAGTCTGAAACTTGTTCTAGATTAGCGTCCCGTCGTAGTCTCGCGGGACAATCGCAGGCAGAAGGGGGCCCGGAGTGACCGCTGAGGCCAGTCAGGCGGGGTCCCCGCAGGACCTCGCCGCGGACGGCGGGCGACCGCTCGACATCGCGCTCCTCACCTATAAGGGGAACCCGTTCTGCGGCGGCCAGGGCGTCTACGTACGGCATCTGTCGCGCGAACTGGTCCGGCTCGGCCACCGGGTCGAGGTGATCGGTTCCCAGCCGTATCCCGTGCTCGACGTCCTCGGTGACGGCCACGACGACCGCCTCTCCCTCACCGAGCTGCCCAGCCTCGACCTCTACCGCCAGCCGGACCCCTTCCGCACCCCGAAGCGCGACGAGTACCGCGACTGGATCGACGCGCTCGAGGTGGCCACCATGTGGACCGGCGGCTTCCCCGAGCCGCTCACCTTCTCCCTGCGCGCCCGCCGCCATCTGCGTTCCCGCCGCGGCGAGTTCGACGTCGTGCACGACAACCAGACGCTCGGCTACGGCCTCCTGGGGGACGTCGGCGCGCCGCTCGTCACCACCGTCCACCACCCCATCACCGTCGACCGGCAGCTGGAGCTGGACGCCGCCGAGGGCTGGCAGCGCCGCTGCTCGGTGCGCCGCTGGTACGCCTTCACCCGCATGCAGAAGCGCGTCGCCCGCCGCCTGCCGTCCGTCCTCACCGTCTCCGGCACCTCCCGCCAGGAGATCGTCGACCACCTCGGCGTGCGCGAGGACCGCATCCACGTCGTCCACATCGGCGCCGACACCGACCTGTTCGCCCCCGACCCGTCCGTGCCCGTCGTCCCGGGCCGGATCGTGACGACGTCCAGCGCGGACGTGCCGCTCAAGGGCCTGGTCTTCCTCGTCGAGGCCCTGGCGAAGGTGCGCACCGAACACCCGGACGCCCACCTCGTCGTCGTCGGCAAGCGCCCCGAGGAGGGTCCCGTCGCCCAGACGATCGAGCGCTACGGCCTCGAGGGCGCCGTCGAGTTCGTCAAGGGCATCTCCGACGCCGAACTGGTCGACCTGGTGCGCTCGGCGGAGGTCGCGTGCGTGCCGTCGCTGTACGAGGGCTTCTCGCTGCCGGCCGCCGAGGCCATGGCGACCGGGACGCCGCTCGTCGCCACCACCGGCGGCGCGATCCCCGAGGTCGCCGGACGCGACGGGGAGACCTGTCTGGCCGTGCCGCCGGGCGACGCGGGCGCGCTGGCCGCCGCGCTGGGCCGACTGCTGGCCGACCCCGGGCTGCGGGCGCGCCTCGGCGCGGCCGGCCGGGAGCGGGTGCTGGCGCGGTTCACCTGGACCCGGGCCGCCGAGGGCACCGTGGCCCGCTACCGCGAGGCCGTCGAACGCGCCGGAGGCGGACGGCCGGGCGAGCCCGCGGTGCCGGCCCCCCGCCGTCCGGCCGCCGCCTCCCCCGTTGTTGACGTTGTATCCGATCGCGAAAGCAGGGCCACGTGCTGACCGTCGACTTCTCCCGGTTCCCGCTCGCCCCGGGCGACCGTGTCCTGGACCTCGGCTGCGGGGCCGGACGGCACGCCTTCGAGTGCTACCGGCGGGGCGCCCGGGTCGTGGCCCTCGACCAGAACGCCGAGGAGATCCGCGAGGTCGCCAAGTGGTTCGCGGCGATGGAGGAGGCCGGCGAGGCCCCCGAGGGCGCCACCGCGACCGCCATGGAGGGTGACGCGCTCGCGCTGCCCTTCCCCGACGAGTCCTTCGACGTCGTCATCATCTCCGAGGTGATGGAGCACATCCCCGACGACAAGGGCGTCCTCGCCGAGATGGTCCGCGTGCTCAGGCCGGGCGGCCGCATCGCGATCACCGTCCCGCGCTACGGCCCCGAGAAGGTCTGCTGGACCCTGTCCGACGCCTACCACGAGGTCGAGGGCGGCCACATCCGCATCTACAGGGCGGACGAACTGCTCGCGAAGATCCGCGGGGCCGGGCTGAAGCCGTACGGCACCCACCACGCCCACGCGCTGCACTCCCCCTACTGGTGGCTGAAGTGCGCGTTCGGCGTCGACAACGACAAGGCGCTGCCGGTGCGGGCGTACCACAAGCTGCTGGTCTGGGACATCATGAAGAAGCCGCTGGCCACCCGGGTCGCCGAGCAGGCGCTGAACCCGCTCATCGGCAAGAGCTTCGTGGCCTACGCGACCAAGCCGCACCTGCCGCGTCTGTCCGACTCCTCCGAGGTGGACGCCACGTGACCACCCCCCGGACAGAACACCTCGTCCTGCCCGGGGTCCTCACCGCCGAGCAGGCCGCCGCGACCGTCCGCGGCATCCTCGCCGTGCAGCGGGAGGACGGCGCGATCCCGTGGTTCCGCGGCCACCACCTCGACCCCTGGGACCACACCGAGGCCGCGATGGCCCTGGACGCGGCCGGCGAGCACGAGGCCGCCGAGCGGGCGTACACCTGGCTCGCCCGCCACCAGAACGAGGACGGCTCCTGGTACGCGGCCTACGCCGACGGCGCCTTCGACGACGTCACCGACCGGGGCCGCGAGACGAACTTCGTCGCCTACATAGCCGTCGGCGTGTGGCACCACTACCTGTCCACCGGCGACGACACGTTCCTGGACCGCATGTGGCCCTCGGTCTACGCGGCGGTCGAGTACGTGCTGCGGCTCCAGCAGCCGGGCGGGCAGATCGGCTGGCGCCGCGACGACGACGGCACCCCCACCCCCGACGCCCTGCTCACCGGTTCCTCCTCCGTCCACCACGCACTGCGCTGCGCGCTCGCGATCGCCGGGCAGCGCGAAGAGGCCCAGCCCGACTGGGAGTTGGCGGTGGGCGCGCTGCGGCACGCCATCCGCCGGCACCCGGAGCGGTTCCTCGACAAGGACCGCTACTCGATGGACTGGTACTACCCGGTGCTGGGCGGGGCGCTGACCGGCGTCGAGGCCAAGTCCCGGATCGAGGCCGACTGGGACCGGTTCGTGGTACCCGGCCTAGGCGTCCGCTGTGTCGTGCCCAACCCGTGGGTGACCGGCGGCGAGTCGGCCGAACTCGCCCTGGCGCTGTGGGCGATGGGCGAGTCCGACCGGGCGCTGGAGATCCTCCAGTCCATCCAGCACCTGCGCGACACCGAGTCGGGCCTGTACTGGACGGGTTACGTCTTCGAGGACCGGGCCATCTGGCCGCGGGAGCTCACCACCTGGACGGCCGGCTCCCTCCTCCTCGCGGTCGCCGCCCTCGGCGGCCACGAGGCCACCTGCACGGTCTTCGGTGGTGAACACCTGCCGACGGGCCTGGACCCGGACTGCTGCGGATAGCTTCCGGCGGGCGGGCGCCCCGGTGGCCTCGGGGAGCTCGGCCGCGGGCCGGGCTCCCCGTTGTTCGGAGCTCTCAGTGCCGGTTCACCCGGTTGGCGATGGCGTGACCCACGAACAGGTACACCACCGCGGCCAGGCCGTAGCCAGCCACCACCCTCGCCCAGGCCTCGTCGAAGGTGAACAGGTCGTGCGACCAGCCCGCCAGCCAGCGGGCCACGTCGTGCACGAACTGCACAAACTCGTTGCCCGGGTTGGCGCCCAGCAGGTACATGAGGATCCACAGGCCCAGGATGAGGGCCATGACGTCGGCGACGACGGCGATGACCGTGCCGGCCGAATGCGCACCGTTCCGATATCGAGGGGACATGAACCTCGGTTTGCCGTTCGCGTCCGGATGAAACCCGGCCGGTTCCCACCGAGGACCTTTTCCCCGCGTTGGTGTGGAGTTGGCCCTTCCGGGGGACGATGGTCGACGGGGTCATTGATGATCCTGCCCCCTTGAGTGGCAGGAGGGCCGTTGTCCGACGCCGGAAGACCCACGTTCCAGGAGCCGAGACTCACCACCCGTCAGGTCGGACGCCGCCGCGTCCCCCGGCACGTGCTCCTCGCGCTCCCGCTCGCCGTGGCCGGGCTGCTCTCCCTGCTCGTCTCGGGCAACACGCTCAGGCCCTTCGAGCGGATCACCACGCTGGAGGCGAAGATGGCCTCCAAGTCCGACTTCTTCAGGGACCCCGAGGTTCAGCGGCTGTTACTGCGGCACGGTATACGCGTCGACATCCACCGCCTCGGCTCCCGAGGCATCGCCACCCAGTCCCTGAAGGGCATGGACGTCGTCTTCCCCTCCGGCCAGCCCGCCGCGAAGCTCGTCCTCGAGCGGCAGCAGCGCTCCGTCCGCTCGGTCCGCCCCTTCGTCACCCCGCTGGTGCTCGGCACCTTCCGCGCCTACGCCGAGACGCTGGTCGAAGCCGGCGTCGCCACCCCGCAGCCCACCCCCGACGGCGGGCCCACCCTCTACTACGACCTCGACATGCGCACCTTCATGGGCCTGCTCGACGGCCGGGCCGGCACCGCCGACCAGGACGGCGACGGCAGGACCGAGGGCGCCGACACCTGGAACGGCATCGGCTACGACAACACCGGCGGCCACAGCAACAGCGGCCGCGTCCTGGTGCGCACCTCCAACGTCTGCGAGTCCAACGCCGCCGGCGCCTACCTGAGCCTCCTCGCCTTCGTCGCCAACCGGAACAGCACCCCGGGCACCCAGAACGTCGACGACCCCGAACTCGCCCGGGACACCGTCACCGACCTCGCCGCCCGGATCAAGCCCCTGATCAGCCTCCAGGGCATGTGGGCCGACGAACAGGCCGAGAGCTACTTCTCCGACCTCGGCGAGAGCATCGCCCCCCTCTCCCTCCTCTACGAGCACCAGTACCTGGCGCACCAGATCACCCACCACGGCAGGCACGGCGAGCAGGACACCGGCCGCGTGCTGCTGTACCCCACCCCCTACGCCCTCACCGAACCCCAGCTGATCTCCCTCACCGACGGAGGCGACCGTCTCGTCCGGCTGATCGAGCAGGACGAGGAGCTGCGCGACCGGGCGATCGAACTCGGGTTCCGGGTCCGCTTCTCCGGCGAGGACGGCACCAGCGAACGCCTCAACGACTACCTGCGCGCCCACGGCATCCAGGTCCCCGCCCCCAACCCCGACCAGACCAAGTCCTACGAACCCGACCTGGACGTCCTGGAGCGGATCATCTCCTCCGTCGGCTCCTGCCCGCCCCCCGTCCAGGACGCCTCGTGAGACGGCTCCGGCACCCCCTGGCGGCGGCCCTCGCGCTGGCCCTGCTCGCCCCCCTCACCTCCGCCTGCACCCGCGACGCCGACCACGTCACCCTCCGCGTCCTCGCCAGCCCCGAACTCGCCGACGTCCAGCCCCTGCTGGAGGAACTGGAGGAGGACACCGGCGTCGAGCTGAAGATCGAGTACACCGCGACCGCCGACCGGCCGCCCGTCGCCGGGACGTCCTCCTACGACCTGGCCTGGCTCGCCTCCGACCGCTCCTACCTGCTGCGCGTGCAGGACTCCGGCGGACGCCTCACCCGACCCGAGTCCACCGCGGTCATGCGCTCGCCCGTCGTCGTCGGACTCGCCCCCGACGCCGCCGCCGAGCTGCGCCGGCGCGCCCCCGGCGGCCGGATCTCCTGGGCCGATCTCGCCGACGCCGCCGCCGACGGCACCGTACGCTTCGGCATGGCCGACCCGCGGCGCAGCGACACCGGACGCGCCGCGCTCGTCGGCGTCGCCACCGCGGCCGCCGGCACCGGCAGCGCCCTGCGCGAGGAGGACGTCTCCTGCGACCGGCTGCGCGGCTTCCGCTCCGGGCAGACCCTCACCGGCGCCAGCTCCCGCGAACTCCTCGACGCCTACGTCGAGGACCAGGACGCCGCCGACGCGCTGATCGCCCACGAGTCCGAGCTGCTCTCCCTCAACACCGGCGGCAGGATCGGCCGCCCCCTGGAGATCGTCCACCCGGACGACGGCATGGTCCTCTCCGACTTCCCGCTGCTCCTCCTCGACCCGAGCCGGCGCACGGCGTACGGGAAGGTCGTCGACTGGCTGCTGAGCGCCGAGGTCCAGCGCGAGCTGATGCAGCGCACCTTCCGGCGGCCCGTGAACCAGGACGTCGAACCCTCCCCGCAGCTGAGGACACCGGTCGGCAACGCCCTGTCGTTCCCCGACCGGCTGTCCATCGTCGAGCGGCTCGTCGACGACTACGGCGACCCCGTGCACGCCACCGGCGACCAGGTGGTGTTCCTGCTGGACTTCTCCACCTCGATGCGCGGTGGGCGGATCGCCGAGCTGCGGAAGGCGTTCGCGGGACTCAGCGGCGCCGACCGGTCCGCGACGGGGAAGTTCGCCCGCTTCTACCGGGGAGAGCGCCTGACCGTCGTCCGCTTCGGCGGACGCGTCCTGCAGGAGCACACGGTGACCGTGCGCTCCGACGCCGATCTGGACACCCTCGCCCGGATCGTCGCCGACGGCGGCTTCGACGACGCCACCGCCGTCTGGTCGGCCCTCGACCGCGGCTACCGCATCGCGGCCGACGCGGTGCGCGCCGCGCCCGAACGGCCCGTCGCCATCGTGCTGATGACGGACGGCGAGAACAACGCCGGTCTGTCGTACGCGGAGTTCTTGCGCCGTCACGCCGCGCTCGGCAGCGCGGCGGGGACGGTGCCCACCTTCCCCGTCCAGATCGGAGAGGCCGACGCGGGCGCCCTGGAGACGGCCGCGGCCGCGACCGGCGGCCGTATGGTCGACGCCGGCCTCTCCTCGCTCTCCGAGGCGTTCAAGGAGATCCGTGGGTGTCATTGACAGTCAGTGGTGGAGCCTGTGGTGGCCGTGGCTGGCCGTCTGGGCGCTGACGGCGGCCTGCGTCGCCGTCCTGCTCCGGTACGCGCTGACACGGCCGGGCCGGCCGCGCCGCCGCCCGCGCGGCGGGCGAACCGTCCTCGGCATGTGCTTCTACCTGCACAAACAGCGGGTGATGGACATCTACGAGGCCGGCCGCTTCACCGAGTCCCTCGCCCAGGAGGTCGCCGACCGCATCAACGTCACCAGCAACTTCGGCGTGTGGGGCCGGCTGTTCTTCTGGCTGGGCCGCGCCGACCGGGGCGTCACCAAGGAACGCGTCACCACCTACCTGCGCGAGAGCACGCCGATGAACGTGATCGGCGTGCTCATGGACACCATGCGCCGGGAGGACGTCGTGGTGCACGCCGACCTCACCACCGGCCGCCTGGTCCTGAACCGCTCGCTCGCCGACGCCCTGCGCGACGGGCCGGACAGCGGCCACGTCCCGCTGAGCGCCGTCATGGCGGAGTGGGTGTCCGTCACCGGCCGGTTCACCGCCCGCCGCACGGACAACGGCGACGTCGAGCTGCGCGCCCGGTACGGCACCGGTGAACCGGCCGCCCATGTGAAGATCACCTGCGCCGAGGCCGAGGGCCGCGGCGAGTTCCGCGACGAGGCCTACTACACCGGCGAGTTCCAGGCCCGCTGTCTGGGCAAGGTCCGCACCTGGGACCGCCGCTCGGGCGAACTGACCCTCGACCCGATCGCCATCTTCCGCTGAGACGTCAGGAGTTCAGCTCGGCCAGCACCCGCAGGGTGTGCGGGTCGGGCGCGAGCGCCAGCAGGTCCGTCACCGGGCCCTTGCGCCAGGCGTCCAGGCGTTCGGCGATGCGTTCGCGCGGGCCGACCAGGGAGATCTCGTCGGCGAAGGCGTCGGGCACGGCGCGGACGGCCTCCTCGCGACGGCCGGACAGGAACAGCTCCTGGATGCGCCGTGCCTCCGCCTCGTAGCCCATGCGCGCCATCAGGTCGGCGTGGAAGTTGCGGCGGGCGTGGCCCATCCCGCCGATGTAGAAGCCGAGCATCGCCTTGACGGGCACCAGGCCCTCACCGACGTCGTCGCAGAGGCGCACCTGCGCCATGGGCGCGACCCGGAAGCCCTCCGGCAGGTCGGCCACCGCCGGCCCGTACGCGTCCGGCCGGCTGGGCGACCAGTACAGCGGAAGCCAGCCGTCGGCGATCCGGGCCGTCTGCGCCACGTTCCTCGGCCCCTCCGCGCCGAGCAGGACCGGCAGGTCGGCGCGCAGGGGGTGCGTGATCGGCTTCAGTGGTCTGCCGAGCCCGGTGCCGTCCGGACCCCGGTAGGGGTGGGCGTGGAACCGCCCGTCCAGCTCCACCGGCCCGGCCCTCCGCAGCACCTGCCGGACGACGTCCACGTACTCCCGGGTCGCGGTCAGCGGCGAGGCGGGGAACGGGCGCCCGTACCAGCCCTCGACGACCTGCGGCCCCGACAGGCCGAGCCCCAGCAGCATCCGCCCGCCGCTGAGGTGGTCCAGGGTCAGCGCGTGCATCGCGGTCGCGGTCGGCGACCGGGCCGCCATCTGGGCGACCGCCGTGCCCAGGGCGATCCTCGACGTGCGCGCCGCGATCCAGGTGAGCGGGGTGAAGGCGTCCGACCCCCACGACTCGGCCGTCCACACCGAGTCGTAGCCGAGCCGCTCCGCCTCCCGCGCCAGCTCCACCTGGCCGGGGGAGGGGCCGCGCCCCCAGTAGCCGAGCGCCAGTCCGAGCCGCATCACTGCCTCCTGACGACACGTCAGAAACCGGGAGGGCGACTGTACGGCAACGGCCCCCCGCCCGGAAGGGCGAGGGGCCGTGAGCCTGTGGCGGGGGAGTGACTCAGCCGCGCTGGATCCCGGAGGTGTCCCGCAGCACGCCGCGACGGCCGTCCTGGGTCTGCGCGACCAGGCCCTGGGCGCCCTGCTCGACGGCCAGGTACCAGGTGCCCGGCGCCAGTTCGGCGATCTGCATCGGTCCGCCGTCCTCCGCGAACAGCGGACGCGGCACCGGAACGGCGAACCAGAACGGCGAGAAGTCCGCGGCCGGCGGCTGCTGCGCCGGAGCCGGCTGACCGCCGCCGAACGGCTGCGCACCCGGCTGCCCCGGCTGTCCCGGCTGCGGCTGACCGCCGAACGGCGGCTGCTGCGCGCCCGGGTAGCCGTAGCCACCGGGCGGCTG
Source organism: Streptomyces sp. NPDC030143 (assembly GCF_055573695.1). Lineage (NCBI taxonomy): Bacteria > Bacillati > Actinomycetota > Actinomycetes > Kitasatosporales > Streptomycetaceae > Streptomyces > Streptomyces sp. NPDC030143. Next base: position 645,654 of record NZ_JBVIAY010000001.1, on the reverse strand, counting down.
GGCGCCGTACGGCTGGGGCGTCGGCGGCTTGGGAGCGGGGACCAGACCACCCTGGAGGGCCGGCACCAGCGGGGTGGCCACCGCGCCGGCGGCCAGCAACAGGGTCGCGATCAGACCGAGGATGAGACCCGCGCCCGTGTCCACACCCGAGCTGCCGAGGGTGTCGCTGAACGCGCCCAGCGGGTCGATGATCGTCCAGAACGCCGTCCACGCCGCGAAGACCGACAGCGCCACGCCGAACTGCCCGAGGTCGATGCCGGCGATCTTGCGCTGCTGCGGGAGTGCGCGGCCGATGACGATCAACACCGCCCCGATGATCCCGCCGATGTACATGCTCATCACCAGGCCGAGGTTGTCCCATGCGTTGGGGACGTCGTCGCCGGAGCCGTCGAACGTGTCCAGGAACGACGCGATGAACAGCAATACCGCTGCTCCGATCACCACGCCGTCGCCTCGAGTGAGGGAGCGGATATTCACTTCAGGTCCTTCGTCAGTCGTCTCGTCATCGGTACACGCATCGGTAGAGGCGTCGCTGACACCATGTCGCCGTCAGGCCCGGGTGTGAAGCGCGGGGGTGGCCCCTCATCGTAGGGATGACACTATCGTCCGTACGATCAGGCTGTCCGCCGGGATGAGCCCGCTGATCACGACCCGCGCAGGAAACTCACGATTCCCTCAGAGATCCCTTGCGCCGCCTTCTGCCGCCAGGCGCCACTGGTCAGCAGCGCCGCGTCCTTGGTATCGCGCATGTTGCCGCACTCGATGAACACTTTGGGAACCGTTGACAGATTGAGACCGCCCAGGTCCTCACGCGTGACGAGACCGGTGCCGTCGCCCACGTAGTCGGAGGGCGCGCTGCCCGTGACGCGCGCGAAGTCCGTCGCGATGCGCTGCCCGAGATCCCGTGAAGGGGCCACGATGGCACCGGTGTCGGCGTCGCCCGCGCGCACCGCGCCGGGCAGGATCACGTGGAAGCCGCGCTGTCCGGACCCGGCGCCGTCGGCGTGGACGGAGACGACCGCGTCGGCGTGCGCGGCGTTGCCGATCCGGGCGCGCTCGTCGACGCACGGCCCGAAGGGACGGTCCGCGTCCTGCGTCAGCTTCACCGTGGCGCCCTGCTGTTGCAGCAGCGCGCGCAGCCGGTGGGCGACGTCCAGGGTGAACGCCGCCTCGCTGTAACCGTCGTTGGTGGAGGTCCCCGTGGTGTCGCACTCCTTGGAGTGGGTGCCGATGTCGACCTTGCGGTTGATCTCGGCGGTGTGCAGGTGGTTGGCGGGGTTGTGCCCCGGGTCGATGACGACGACCTTGCCGCGCAGGGTGCCGGCGCCGGCACCGGTGGAGGCCGACGGGGACCCGGAGGGGGCCTTCTGGTCCTTGCCGGGGCCGGCCGACCGGGACGCCGGACCGCTCGACGCGGCACCGGTCGTCCGCTCGGGCCCGCCGTCCCCCGACCCGCCCAGCGCCTCGTAGGCCAGCCAGCCGAGCAGCGCACCGGGTACGAGCGCGGCGAGCGCCACCGCCAGCGGGCGGCGCAGCCGGGAGCGACGGGGAGTGGAGGGATCGATTTCCGGGCCTGAGTACGACACGCCAGCCACCCTATGGGGTGTTTTTCGAAAGTCCCGCACAGCACCCACGGCGCCGGGCACGCCCGCTCGCCGCACCGGCCGAAAGCCCCCGGCGCCGGCCGGGTGGGTCAGTTCGGGGGTGCCTCGGCCGGTCGGGCCGGGGCCGGGGTCGGGTGGGCCGGTTCGCGGGGGAGCCAGGTCAGCATCAGTGCCGCTCCGGCCAGCAGCACCCCCGCGCCCGTGCGGAAGACCAGCGCGTAGCCGTCCGTCAGGGCCTCGGGGGTGGTGCGCCCGCTCGTGCGGGTCGCCGCGAGGGTGGACAGCGCGGCCAGACCCAGTGACCCGCCCATCGTGCGGGAGGTGTTGACCAGGCCGGAGACCAGGCCGGCCTCGCCCGGGCCGGCCCCCGACGTGGCCAGCGCGGCCAGCGGTGTCGCCGTCAGGCCCGCGCCGAGCATCATCAGCACGCCCGGCACCATGATCGCCGTGACGTAGGCGCCGTCCGCGCTCATCGTGGACTGCCAGCCGAAGCCGGCCGCCGCCACCAGCGTGCCCACCGTCGCCACGGTGCGGGCCCCGGCCGCCCGCATGCAGCGCGGTGCGAGCTTCGAGCCGAGGACCACGGCCAGCGAACTCGGCACCAGCGCCAGACCGGCCTCCAGCGGGCTGTAGCCGAGCACGTTCTGCGCGTACAGCGTCATGAAGAACCACATGGAGAACATCGACGAGCCGGTCAGGAACATCGCCGCGTTCGCCGAGGACACCGACCGCAGCCGCAGCAGTCCGAGCGGCATCAGCGGGGCCGCCGTCCGCGCCTCGACGGCGAGGAACAGCCCGACGAGGGCGAGACCGGACGCCAGCGGCACCAGCGCCGCCGACGCGGTCCACCCCTCGGCCTCCGTCCGCGAGATGCCGTACGCCAGAGTGGCCAGCCCCGCCGTCACCAGCAGGGCGCCCGGCAGGTCGAGGCGGGGGCGGTTCCCGGCGCGGCTCTCGCCGAGGCGGAGGAGCGCGCCGACGAGGACCACCGCGCCGACCGGCACGTTGATCAGCAGCACCCAGCGCCAGGACAGCAGGTCGACCAGGACCCCGCCCACCAGCCCGCCCGCCGCCCCGCCACCCGCGCCGACCGCCGTCCACGTCGCGATCGCCCGGGCGCGCGCGGCGCCCTGCGGGACGGCGTCGGTGACGATCGTCAGCGTCGAGGGCGCCAGCACCGCGGCGCCCAGGCCCTGTACCGCCCGCGCGAGCAGCAGTTGCCAGTCGTCCCGCGCGAGGCCGCCGGCGAGCGAGGCCAGCGTGAACAGGGCCAGCCCGACGAGGAACATCCGCTTGCGCCCGTACAGGTCACCGGCGCGCCCGCCGAGCAGCATGAATCCGGCGAAGGCGATGGCGTACGCGTTCACCACCCACTGGAGCCCGGCCGCGCCCATCCCCAGGTCCGCCCGCATCGACGGCAGCGCCACGTTGACGACCGACACGTCGAGGACGACGAGGAACTGCCCGGCGCACGCCAGCGCCACGACGAGCCAGGCGCGGGACGACGACGAGGACCCGGAGGGAGACGGGGACGGGGTGCGGCTGCTGGACGTGCGGGCGGCTTCGGGCATGGGGGCCATCTTCCCCAACCGGGCCGCGCCCGTGCATCGGGACAGAGACGTAGGGCTTCCGCCGTACCCGGGACGCCGGGACGCCGGGACGGCAACCCCCGAACCGGCACCCCCGACCGTTTCCCAAGAGGGGGTCAAGAATTCGTTAGTGAGGCGAAGCACAGGAATAGTTGCCCACGCATACATAGTTCAGTCTGCACGTATCTCCGTCCGTCACCCCAAGGCCTGGAGGCCCCGCTCCATGACGCACACGCCGACCGACCCGCCCGGACGCAGCGCGAGCGGTGCCGTGGTACCCGTGCTCGCCTTCGCGGGGATCGTGGTCGCGGTGATGCAGACCCTGCTCGTCCCGGTCATCAAGGACCTGCCGCAGCTCCTGGGCAGCGCCCCCGGCGACGCCACCTGGGTGCTGACCTCGACGCTCCTGTCGGGGGCCGTCGCCACGCCGATCATGGGCCGCCTCGGCGACCTCTGCGGCAAGCGGCGCATGCTGATCACCAGCCTCGCCGTGATGGTCGTCGGCGCCCTGGTCAGCGCGGTCACCAGCGACCTGCTCACGATGATCGCCGGACGCGCCCTCCAGGGCTTCGCGATGGGCGCGATCCCCCTCGGCATCGGCCTGATGCGGGACATGCTGCCGCGCGAGCGGCTCGGCTCGGCGATGGCGCTGATGAGCTCCTCGATCGGTGTCGGCGGCGGCCTCGCCCTGCCCGCCGCGGCCCTCGTCGCCCAGCACGCCGACTGGCACGCCCTCTTCTACGGCGCGGCCGGCCTCGGCGTCCTCGCCATCGGCCTCACCCTGCTCGTAGTCCCCGAGTCCCCGATGCGGGCCGAGGGGTCCTTCGACCTGCCGGGCGCGCTCGGACTGTCCGCCGGTCTCGTGCTCTTCCTGCTGCCCATCACCAAGGGCAGCGACTGGGGCTGGACCTCGGGCACCACGCTCGGCCTGTTCGCCGCCTCCGCCCTCGTCCTCCTCCTGTGGGGCGTGATGGAACTGCGGGTCGCGGCCCCGCTCGTCGACCTGCGCACCACCGCCCGCCGCGAGGTCCTGCTCACCAACCTCGCCTCGATCATGGTCGGCGTCAGCTTCTACGTCGTCTCGCTCGTCCTGCCCCAGCTCCTCCAGCTGCCCACCGCCACCGGCTACGGCCTCGGCCAGTCGATGGTCGTCGCGGGTCTGCTCGTCGCGCCGCTCGGCCTGACGATGATGTTCACCGCCCCCGTCTACGCCCGCCTCTCCGCGAGGTACGGCCCCAAGGTCACCCTCATCCTCGGCATGCTGATCATCGCGATCGGCTACGGCGCCGGCCTCGGCCTGATGAGCGCTGCCTGGCAGAGCCTCGTCATCGCGGTCGTCCTCGGCGCGGGCATCGGCCTCGCCTACTCCTCCCTGCCCGCGCTGATCGTCGGCGCGGTCCCGGCCTCGGAGACGGGTGCGGCCAACGGCCTGAACACGCTGATGCGCTCCATCGGCACGTCGGTCTCCAGCGCCGTCATCGGCATGGTGCTGGCCGACACGGCGAACACGGTGGGCGGCGTCGACATCCCCACCATGCACGGCTTCCGTATCTCCTTCCTCATCGCCACGGGTGCCGTCGCCGCAGGCCTGCTCCTCGCCCTGTTCCTGCCCGGCCGCACCCCGGCGGCCACGCCGCAGCCGCGCGCCGGCAGCGAGGAGGACGCCCACCCGGAGCGCGTCGAGGAGGCGCTGCGCGGCTTCCGCGGCCGGGTCCTGGACGCCGGCGGCGCCCCGGTCGCCCGCGCCACGGTCACCCTCATCGACCGCCGGGGCCGTCAGGCCGGCGCGACGCTGTCGTCGCAGGACGGCACCTACATCCTGGCCGTTCCCGCCGAGGGCGCCTACGTCCTGGCCGCGAAGGCCGCCGGCCACGCCCCGCTCGCCTCCTCGGCGACCCATGCGGGGGACGCGCGGGCGGTCGACCTGGACCTGTCGCTGCCGGGGGGGACGGTGACGGCGTAGCGAGCCGGCTCCGCCGCACCCCCCGTCATCCGGCCGACGGGGGGTGCGACAGCATGGGGCGCTGCACGCCCGCACGAACCGAGAGGGACCCCATGACCGCGGCACCCGAGCCCCAGCCCGACATCCTCGCCGCGTTCGAGGCGGCGAAGGGGTTCATGCCCGCCGACGAGGGGCTGGCCCTGTACGCGGCGGCCGCCGCGGCGGGACGCCTCGGGCTGCCGCTGCTGGAGGTCGGCACCTACTGCGGGCGGTCCACGCTCCTGCTCGCCGACGCGGCCCGCCGGGCCGGGGTCACCGCCCTGACCGTCGACCACCACCGCGGCAGCGAGGAGCAGCAGCCGGGCTGGGACTACCACGACCCGGAGACCGTCGACCCCGAGATCGGCCTGATGGACACGCTGCCCGCCTTCCGCCGCACCCTGCACCGGGCGGGCCTGGAGGAGCACGTCGTCGCGCTCGTCGGCCGCTCCCCGCAGATCGCCGGAATCTGGGGCACCCCCCTCGGTCTCGTCTTCGTCGACGGCGGCCACACCGACGAGCACGCGAACGCCGACTACGAGGGCTGGGCCCCGCACCTCGCCGAGGGCGGCCTCCTCGTCATCCACGACGTCTTCCCGCACCCGGCCGACGAGTTCACCGGCCAGGCGCCCTACCGCGTCTACCTGCGCGCCCTGGCCTCCGGCGCCTTCGAGGAGGTCTCCGACACCGGCTCCCTGCGGGTGCTGCGGCGCACGGGCCCCGGCACCTAGGCCCCCGTGCGCCCGGCGACGGTACCGGTACCGGTACCGTCGCCGGTTGCGGTTGCGGTTGCGGTTGCGGTTGCGGTTGCGGTCTGGTCCCGGCCCCGGTCCCGGTCCCGGTCCCGGTCCCGGTCCCGGTCCCGGTCCCGGTCCCGGTCCCGGGACATGAGGCCGCCCTCCGGCAAAGGATGCGGGGCCACCCTCCGGCGCGGGCGCGCGGGCGCGCGGGCGCGCCGGGACGCCGGGGAGCGGGGGCCGGTCCGGGCGGGGGGAACGCCTGGGCGGGCCGGGCGGCACCCCGTGTCTGACATACCGTCAGGAGCCTTCACAACTGTCGGGGGCTCGGCTATACAGAGGGTCGCCGCACTGGAACGCGTTCTACCCCGGGCGGGTTCCGCGGCCCCGTGACGACCTCGGTGCGGCCGACGGTGCGGACGGCCGTGCCGAGGTCTCGGCACGCCGCCCCGAACGCACCCGTCCCGTTTGGAGCCCCATGCCCATCGACGCAGCCAAGGCGCTCGCCGCCGAGCCCCGGACCGGCGAGATCTCCTGGGACCGCAAGGACGTCCTGCTCTACCACCTCGGCATCGGCGCGGGCGTCCCCGCCACCGACCCCGACGAACTGCGCTACACCCTGGAGACCCGGCTGCACGTCCTGCCGAGCTTCGCCACCGTCGCCGGCGCCGGCTCGCCCGGGGTGATCAGCGGACTGTCCATGCCCGGCGTCGACGTCGACCTCGCCCGCGTCCTGCACGGCGGCCAGTCCCTGGCCCTCCACCGGCCCCTGCCCGCCGAGGGCACCGCGACCGCCACCGGCCGCATCGCCGCGGTGTACGACAAGGGCAAGGCCGCCGTCCTCGTCATGCGCACCGAGGTCGCCGACGCCGACGGCCCGCTGTGGACGAACGACGCCCAGATCTTCGTCCGCGGAGAGGGCGGCTGGGGAGGCGACCGGGGCCCCTCCACGAGCCTCCCCCCGCCCGCGGGCGCCCCCGACCGGACCGTGGAGCGCCCCGTCCGCGAGGACCAGGCGCTGCTCTACCGTCTCTCCGGCGACCGGAACCCGCTGCACGCCGACCCCGACTTCGCCAAGCGCGCCGGTTTCGAGCGGCCCGTCCTGCACGGCCTGTGCACCTACGGCATGACGCTGAAGGCGGTCGTCGACACGCTGCTCGACGGGGACGTGAGCCGGGTCCGCGCCTACGCCACCCGCTTCGCCGGCGTCGTGTACCCCGGCGAGACCCTGCGGATCCGCATGTGGCGGGGGAACGCCGCCGTGCGGGTGGCCGTGAGCGCCGTCGAGCGGGACGACGCGCCCGTCCTCACCGACACGATCGTCGAACATCTCTGAACCGCCACGACCGTCGAACACCTCTGAACCGCCACGATCGTCGAACAGTCCTGAACCACCCGTCACCCGAGGGGATTTGAGGGGAGCCGCACCATGCGCGCAGCCGTACTGCACGAGATCGGCCAGGACAAGCTGGAGGTCCTCGACGACGTCGAGGCGGTGGGCTTCGGCCCGGGCAGGGTCAGGATCCGCATCCGCGCAACGGGGCTGTGCCACTCGGACCTGTCCGCGATGGGCGGCGTGCTGCCGCAGCCGGCGCCGTTCGTACCGGGCCACGAGGGCGCGGGCGAAATCCTGGAGGTGGGCGAGGGCGTCACCCGGGTCAAGCCCGGCGACCGCGTGGTGGTGTGCTGGCTGCCGGCCTGCGGCACCTGCCCCGCCTGCCGGCGAGGACAGACCCAGCTGTGCCTGGCCGGGTTCATGAACGCGGGCACCCCCAACTTCCGCCGCCCCGGGGGCGACGTGTTCGGCTTCGCCGGCACCGGCACCTTCGCCGAGGAGGTCGTGGTCGACGCGGGCTGCGCGGTCCCCGTCCCGGACGACGTGCCCTTCGACATCGCCGCCCTCATCGGGTGCGGGGTGACGACCGGCCTGGGCGCCGCCCTCAACACCGCGCGGATCGAGGCCGGTTCGTCCGTCGCCGTCATCGGCTGCGGGGGAGTGGGAGTGTCGGCGATCCAGGGGGCCCGGCTCCAGGGAGCCGCCGAGATCGTCGCCGTCGACCCGGTCGCCTCCCGCCGCGACGCCGCGCTGCGCTTCGGCGCCACCGAGGCGGTCGCGCCGGACGAACTGGCCGACGCCAAACAGCGGATCACCGGCGGCGAGGGCTTCGACTACGTCTTCGAGGTCGTCGGCCGCTCCGCCACCGCCCGCACCGCCTACGACACCACCCGGCGCGGCGGCACCCTCGTCGTCGTCGGCGCGGGCGCCATGGACGACTTCCTCCAGCTCACCATGTTCGAGCTGTTCTTCGACGAGAAGCGCATCCTGCCGTCGATGTACGGCGGCGGCGACGTCCTGCGTTCCTACGAACGGACCATCGCCCTGTGGCGGGCCGGCCGGATCGACCTGGCGGGCCTGATCACCCACCGCGTGCCGCTCGCCGAGATCAACGAGGCCCTCGACGGGATGCGCACCGGGTCCGCCCTGCGCACCTGCGTGGAGATGTGAGGGGGAGCGCCATGACGCTGCCGCTCGAGGGGCTGTCCGCGATCGTCACCGGTGCCGGACGCGGCCTCGGCCGCGCCGAGGCGCTGGAACTGGCCCGGCTGGGCGCGGCCGTCGTCGTCAACGACTACGGACAGCCCGGCCGCGACGGTTCGGGCGCCGCCTCGGCCGGCCCCGCCGAGGAGGTCGCGCGGGAGATCCGGTCGGCCGGGGGCCGCGCCCTCGCCCATACCGGGGACGTCTCCGACTTCGCGCAGGCCCGCGCCCTCGTCGCCTTCGCGATCGACGCGTTCGGCAGGCTGGACGTCCTGGTCAACAACGCGGGCATCCTGCGCGACCGCATGGTCTTCTCCATGACCGAGGACGAGTGGGACGCGGTCATCCGGGTCCACCTCAAGGGCCACTTCAACACCACCCGCTTCGCCGCCGCCCACTGGCGCGAGCGGTCCAAGGCGGCGGGAGGTCCGGTGTACGGGCGGATCGTGAACACCTCGTCGGAGGCGTTCCTGGCGGGCTCGGCCGGACAGCCCAACTACGCGGCGGCCAAGGGCGGCATCGTCGGCCTGACGACGTCCACGGCCCTCGCGCTCGCCCGGTACGGCGTCACCGCCAACGTCATCTGCCCGCGCGCCCGCACCCGGATGACCGAGGACGTCTTCGCCGGCCTCGGACGGCCCGAGGAGGGCCTCGACCCGCTCGCCCCCGAGCACGTCGCCCCGCTCGTCGGCTATCTGGCCTCCCCGGCCGCCGCCCGGGTCAACGGCCAGTTGCTCGTCGTCCACGGCGGCATGGTCGCCGTCGTCGAACGGCCCCGCGTGCAGGCGAAGTTCGACAGCAAGGAGGACTCCTTCAGCTACGAGGAGCTGGACGCGGTCCTCACACCGCACTACGCGGCGCGCCCGGAGCGGGAGACGTTCGCGGCGGCGGAGGTACTGACCCTGCGCAGGGGGCGACCGGACGAGTGACCCGGACGGACGCTCCGGACGCAGACCCCGGAGGCAGGCCTTCTGAGGAAGACCCTCGGAGGAAGACCTCCGGGCGAAGCCCCGGACGGACGGTCCGGCGGAAACTCCCGACAGGAAGAAGGGCCCCGTCCGCCGGTCCGGCGGACGGGGCCCTGTCGTCTGCTGCCGTCAGACGGCAACCCCGGCCTTCTCCTCGGCCGGCTTGCGGTGCCGGCCGCGAGGAGCGGACTCGCCGTCGTGGGACGAGACCGGGCCCCGGTGACGGCCGTGTCCGGCGGCCTCCTGGGCGTCGGCGTTCAGCGGCTGCGCGGTGCTTGCGTCGCTCATCGGATGTGTTCACCCCGTCAACATGATCTTTTACAGCCGGGCGAGTGTACCGGGCACACCGCGGGGCGGATCCAGGCGGCCACGCCAACCGCTGCTACTTCGTTACAAGGCGATCCAGGGGTGCGTGTCGGAGGGGGACCGGACGGGAGACGAGGGGCCGCGGCTCAGGACGCGGGGTGCGCTCCGAGGGCGCGGCGGGCTCGTCGTGTTCCGCGTCGGCCGACGGTTCGGGGGAGTCCGGGGGGCCCGGGGCGCGGGCGGCGGTGGCCGGTGCCTCCGCGGCCGGCGGCGAGGCCGGTACGGCCATCCGCGCCACCCCGCACGGCTCCGCCTCCGTCGCGTACGGCAGCCGCAGTTCACCGTCCCGCGTCCACCACCCCGCCCCCGCCAGCCACCCCTCGGGCGCGGCGAGGTGGTGCAGCCGGCGTTCCGCGGGACGCCACACGCCCACCCAGCTGCCGAACGGCCCGTTGACGCGCAACGCCACCGCGCAGCTCTCCGGCAGCAGCACCTGCCCGGGCTGGACCGCGAACGGCGTCAGCGTGCAGTCCGGCAGCCGCAGCGACTGCGGAAACCGCACCGGGAACGTGCTGCCCAGCACCCCCCAGCCCAGCCGTGCCGCACCGGGGGAGGGCGCGTCCGAGCGGATGACCAGCAGACCGCTGTCGGGGGCGGCGAGCAGCAGACGGTCGTCGCTGTCGTCGGCGATCTGGAGCAGCGGCGACACCTCGCCACCGCGTTCCAGGTCCACCACGACCGCCTTGGTGCGGCCGCCCGCCTCCCGGTCCAGCGCCAGCATGCGTCCCGTCCGGTCCAGCCAGACCCCGCCCGAGCAGCGGCCGGGGATCTCGGCCACGTGCTCGGGGCCGAAGGCGCCGCCCGCCACCCGCCACAGCGCCGTCGAACGCCGGCCCACGGCGAGGGCGTACACCCGCTCACCGCACGGCGCCGGCGGCAGCAGACGCAGCCGGGTGTCCTCGTCCGGGCACTCGACGGCGCCCAGGGGCAGTTCTCCCGTGCCGGGTCCGGTCGGGTAGAGGAGCGAGAAGGCGTGCCGCCCCTGGACCGCACGCCGGATGAGCACGCGTCCGTCGGACAGCGGCTGCACCTCCGTGCCGGGCTCCTCCGGCTGGTGCGAGGGCAGCGGCACGGCGTACGGCTCGGGGCCGTCCAGCGTCCAGCGCTCCGGGAACCAGGACTCGCCGGCGCGGGCGAGGCGTGCGGCGTAGGCGCCGTCCGCCGTGATCACGCAGTCCGCGCTCGGCGTCCGGTCCCCGTTCCCGTCGCCGTCCGCAGCGGTGGTTTCGATGGCACAGGCGGTCATCGTTCGGTCACCTCCGGCGACGAAGCTAGTTTTCGTACGCACGGGCGGGGGGCCGACGAGCAGGGGCTTCCCCCTTACGAGTGGTGCAGAAGCGATTCGTCTGAGGGGGGTGCCGGGGGTGTGCTGTGCGCATCCGCGCCGCCGCCCCGGCAGGCCGCGGCCGTACCGCCCGCCGGGGGGCGGCAACGGTACACCCCCCGGAAACGGCCAGGTAGCCTTGCCCCGTGCCCCGTCTGTCTGAAGTCATCACCGCGCTGGAGAACCTGTGGCCCGCCGAACGGGCCGAGTCCTGGGACGCGGTCGGTACCGTCGTGGGCGACCCCGGCCAGGACGTCGTGCGCGTCCTCTTCGCCGTCGACCCCGTCCAGGAGATCGTCGACGAGGCCGTGAAGCTGAACGCCGACCTGCTGGTCACCCACCACCCGCTCTACCTGCGCGGGACGACGACCGTCGCGGCCTCCACCTTCAAGGGCCGGGTCGTGCACAGCCTCATCAAGAACGACATCGCCCTGCACGTCGCCCACACCAACGCCGACACCGCCGACCCGGGCGTCAGCGACGCGCTCGCCGGAGCCCTGGACCTGCGGGTCGTCGGGCCCCTCGTGCCCGACCCCACCGACCCCTCCGGCCGGCGCGGCCTCGGGCGGATCTGCGAGCTCGACCATCCGCTCACCGTCCGTGAACTCGCCGCCCGCGCCGCCGAGCGGCTGCCCGCCACCGCGCAGGGCATCCGCGTGGCCGGCGACCCGCAGGCCACCGTCCGCACGGTCGCCGTCAGCGGCGGCTCCGGCGACAGCCTCTTCGACCACGTCCGCGCCGCCGGCGTCGACGCCTTCCTCACCGCGGACCTGCGCCACCACCCGGCGTCGGAGGCCCGCGCCCACAGTCCTCTCGCGCTGCTCGACGCGGCGCACTGGGCCACCGAATGGCCCTGGTGCGAGCTGGCCGCCGCCCAGCTCGACGAGATTTCCGACCGGAACGGATGGGGCCTGAGGGTCCACGTCTCGAAGACGGTCACCGACCCCTGGACCAGCCACTCCCCGTCACTTGGAGCCCCCAACTGAACGCCGCGCCCGCCGACCAGATCCGCCTCCTCGACGTCCAGGCCCTCGACGTCCGCCTCCAGCAGCTCGCCCACCGGCGCAGGTCGCTGTCCGAGCACGCCGAGATCGAATCGCTGACCAAGGACCTCACGCAACTGCGCGACCTGCTCGTGGCCGCGCAGACCGAGGAGAGCGACTGCGCCCGCGAGCAGACCAAGGCCGAGCAGGACGTCGACCAGGTGCGTCAGCGCGCCGCCCGCGACCAGCAGCGGCTCGACTCCGGCGCGGTCACCTCCCCCAAGGACCTGGAGAACCTCCAGAAGGAGATCGTCTCCCTCGCCAAGCGGCAGGGTGACCTGGAGGACGTCGTCCTGGAGGTCATGGAGCGCCGCGAGGGCGCCCAGGAGCGGGTCGCCGAGCTGACCGAGCGGGTCGGCGCCGTCCAGGGGAAGATCGACGACGCGACCGCGCGCCGCGACGCGGCCGTCGAGGAGATCGACGGCGAGGCGGCGTCGGCGACCAAGGAGCGCGAGGTCATCGCCGCCTCCGTCCCGGCCGACCTGCTGAAGCTCTACGAAAAGCTCCGCGAGCAGCAGGGCGGCATCGGCGCGGCCAAGCTCTACCAGCGCACCTGCCAGGGCTGCCGCCAGGAGCTCGCCATCACCGAGCTCAGCGACATCCGTTCCGCCGCGCCCGACACGGTCGTGCGGTGCGAGAACTGCCGCCGCATCCTGGTGCGGACCTCCGAGTCCGGCCTGTAAAGGGGTCTGCGGCGTGCGGGAGTTCATCGTGGAGGCCGACGGCGGTTCCCGGGGCAACCCGGGGCCCGCCGGCTACGGCAGCGTGGTGATCGACGCGGCGACGGGGGAGACCCTCGTCGAGCGGGCCGAGTACATCGGCGTCGCCACGAACAACGTGGCCGAGTACCGGGGACTGCTGGCCGGCCTGCGCGCCGCGCGCGAGCTGGACCCGTCCGCCGCGGTGCGCGTCCGCATGGACTCCAAGCTCGTCGTCGAGCAGATGACCGGCCGCTGGAAGATCAAGCACCCCGCAATGAAGCCGCTGGCGGCGGAGGCGGCCGGCGTCTTCCCGCCCGGACAGGTCGCCTACGAGTGGATCCCGCGCGAGCAGAACAAACACGCCGACCGGCTGGCGAACGAGGCGATGGACGCCGGCAAGCGGGGCGAGCAGTGGGACGCCGGAGCGTCCGGGGCGGCGCCGGGAATGCCGTCGCCCGCGGGCGCGGCATCGGCGGCCCGAAGGCCCACGGGCGGCCCGACGACCCCGGCCCCGGAGCCGTCGGGCCCGCCCGGTGACGCCGCCGCCGGTGCGGCCAGGGCCCGGGAGGCGCTGGCCCAGAGCCGTCCCCCGGCCGCCCCCGCCGGTGCGGGGGCCGAGGCTGGTGCGGGGGGTGTCCCTGCCGGGTCCCTCGGTGCCGGGGCCGATGCCGGTCCGGGTGTGCCTGCCGGGTCTGTCGGTGCGGGGGCCGAGGCTGGTTCGGGGGGTGTCCCTGCCGGGTCCGTCGGTGTGAGGGCCGATGCCGGACCGGGGCGTGTGCCTGCCGGGTCTGTCGGTGCGGGGGCCGAGGCTGGTTCGGGGGGTGCGCCCGCCGGGTCGGCCGGTGCGAAGGCCGACGCCGATCTGCGGGCCGCCCGTACGGTGGCCGGCCCGTCGTCCACCGCGAAGCCGTCCGTCGGCTGGGGCTCGGCCCCCGATCTGGGCGCGCCCGCCACCTTCGTGCTGCTCCGCCACGGTGAGACGCCCCTCACCCCCGAGAAGCGCTTCTCCGGCAGCGGGGGCACCGACCCGGCGCTCTCCGCCGTCGGCCGCGAGCAGGCCGAGCGGGTGGCCGCCGCGCTCGCCCGGCGCGGCACGATCCAGCACATCGTCGCCTCCCCGCTCACCCGCACCCGTGAGACCGCCGGCGCGGTCGCGGCCCGCCTGGGGCTGGAGGTCACCGTCGACGACGGGCTGCGCGAGACGGACTTCGGTGCCTGGGAGGGGCTGACCTTCGGCGAGGTCCGTGAGCGCCACCCCGACGACCTGAACCGCTGGCTGTCCGACCCGGAGGCCGAACCGACCGGCGGCGGCGAGAGTTTCGCGGCGACCGCCACCCGGATCGCCGCCACCCGCGACAAGCTGGTCGCCGCGTACGCCGGCCGCACCGTCCTGCTGGTCACCCACGTCACCCCGATCAAGACCCTGGTACGGCTCGCCCTGGGCGCCCCGCCCGAGTCGCTGTTCCGCATGGAGCTGTCGGCGGCCTCGCTGTCGGTGGTGGCGTACTACGCCGACGGCAACGCCAGCGTCCGCCTCCTCAACGACACGTCCCACCTGCGCGGGTGAGCCCGCCGGCGCGGACGCCGCAGCGGGTGGAGGCGCCGGCGCGGGCCGCCGCCGGGCACGTCGGGCGCGAGGTCCGGGACGGAGACATGCGAAGGGGAGGACGGAGACAGCCCAAGGGAAGGACGGAGACAGCCCAACGGGAGGGACGGGGCGCGCCACGGCCACATCGTGACCCCCCGATGCACCCGCGCAAAGGACGGGGCCGGCACTCGCGCGGAGCGCCGGAGCTCGCACAGAGCGCGAACGGCAGGTCCGTCGCTCGCTCGGTGTCAGTGGATCTCCTCCACCAGCACGTCCAGGGACCAGGCCGTCCCCGCCCGAGCCGGAGCCTGCGCCTCCACGACGTGTCCCAGGTCCCGCAGCGCCTCCACCAGCTCCGCCGGACCCTGGGGCGCGATCCCCGCCGCCAGCAGGCCCCGCACGATCCGCCCCTTCGTCGCCTTGTTGAAGTGGCTGACCACCTTCCGCGTCGGCGCGTGCAGCACCCGCACGCTCGCCGTCCGCCCGGCGACCTCACCCTTCGGCTTCCACGCCGTCGCGTACGCCGCCGACCGCAGGTCCAGCACCAGCCCGTCCCCGGCCACCTCGGGCAGCACCTGCGCCATCGGGGCCCGCCAGTGCGCCCCCAGCGCCCCGAGCCCCGGCAGCTTCACCCCCATCGAGCAGCGGTACGACGGGATGCGGTCCGTCACCCGGACGGCACCCCACAGCCCCGAGAAGACCAGCAACGACCGCGCCGCACGCTTCTTCGCCGCAGCGTCCAGCGACGCCAGGTCCAGGGCGTCGTACAGGACGCCGGTGTAGATCTCCCCGGCCGGCCGGGCACCCGCCGTACGCAGCTCCGCGTTCTTCGCGACCTCCCCGCGCAGCCCCTCGCTCAGCCCGAGCACCTCACGCGCCTTCTCCTCGTCGCTCGCGCACAGCTCCACCAGTTCGGCGAGGACGGCCTCGCGGGCGGTGGCGAGCCCCGGCAGCGACAGCGACTCCGGCTTCAGCGGGGCGCCACGACCGGAGGCGGCCTTTCCTTCGGACGGCGGCAGCAGGACGAGCACGAGCGTTTCTCCTTCGGTGGACTCGGGGCGGCCCCGTGGCGGGCTGCCGGGGGTGGGGTCCCGCGGCGGGGCGCCTGGGGCGGGGTCCCGTGCGGGCCCCGGGGGTGGGTCCCCGCGGTGGACCCGGGGTCCGGTCCTGGACCGGGGTCCACCGCGGACCGTCCGGCGGTCGGACCGTCCCGCGGTGGGACCGTCCGGCAGTGGAGGCCCCGCGCCAGATTACGGGGTGGGATGGACCCGCCCGTCCATGCCCTACGCCCGCCGGGAGGCTGCCCTCGTCGACACCGCGGTGCGCGCCCGCCTGACGGCCCGGACGAGGTCCCGCGCCTCGTCGGCGTGCAGACGCACCACGCCGACCTCCCGCCGGCGCCCCAGGAACGTGACCTGGACGACTGGCCCGTGACTGGACGACCGGCCCGGTCAGCTCCAGCGACCGTCGATTCCTCCGATCCGCTTGGCACCAGGGGAGGCGTTGACCCGGCGGCAGGGTCGAGCGACGTCTCGCGCCGCCGGCGCCCCGGCCGGCGGACCGAGGCGAGGCCTGCGCCCGGTACCATGGTCGAACGGCAGACGAGCCGGGCGGACGGCCGCGTGGAGCCCCCCAGGGGGCTTCCCGAGGAACGTCCGGGCTCCACAGGGCAGGGTGATGGCTAACGGCCACCCGGGGTGACCCGCGGGACAGTGCCACAGAAAACAGACCGCCGGGGACCTCGGTCCTCGGTAAGGGTGAAACGGTGGTGTAAGAGACCACCAGTGCCCAGGGTGACCTGGGCAGCTAGGTAAACCCCACCCGGAGCAAGGTCAAAAGGAAACACCCCGGTGTTTCTGCGCGGACGTTCGAGGGCTGCCCGCCCGAGTCCGTGGGTAGACCGCACGAGGCCGGCGGCAACGCCGGCCCTAGATGGATGGCCGTCACCGGAGGGTTCGCGAGAACCCCCGGAACAGAACCCGGCGTACAGCCCGACTCGTCTGCCCTCATCGTCGGGGGACCGAACCCCCCGTCACTGCCACCTCGAACCACACCACCTTTCCCGTGCTCACCCGGGTCGCTCCCCAGCGGGCCGCCAGTTGGTCCACGAGGAACAGGCCTCGTCCGCCCTCGTCGCTGGTGCGGGCGTGGCGCATGCGGGGGAGTTGGGGGGAGTCGTCGCCGACCTCGCAGCGGAGGACGTCGGTGAGGAGGAGGCGGAGGGTGAGGGGGCGGGTGGCGAAGCGGACGGCGTTGGCGATGATCTCGCCCACCAGGAGTTCGGTCGGTTCGAGGAGGTCGTCCAGGCCCCAGCGGTGCAGGGTGCGGCGGGTCAGGCGGCGGGCGTGCGCGGCGGTGCGGGGGTGGGGGGCCAGGTACCAGTAGGCGACGGTCTCCGGTTGGAGGCCCTCGAAGCGGGCGGCGAGCAGGGCGATGTCGTCGTCCCGGTCGCCGGTGCCGACCTCGGACAGCGCCAGGTCGCACAGGTGCTCGAGCGTGGGGGTGGTGGCCGTCGCGCCGGTGGTGCGCAGGCGGGTCAGGAGGCGTTCCATGCCGGTCATGACGTCCGAGCCGCGGGTCTCGACCAGGCCGTCGGTGAAGAGCAGCAGGGTCGCTCCGGGGGGTGCCTGGGTGTCCACGGACTCGAATCCGTCGGTGCCCACCCCGATCGGTGCTCCCGGCGGCACCCGCAGGATCTCGCCGCGGCCGTCCGGGTGCAGGAGCACCGGGGGAGGGTGGCCGGCGTTGGCGATCAGCAGGCGTTGGGCCAGGGGGTCGTACATCGCGTACAGGCAGGTCGCGATGTGCCCGCTGCCGAGGCGTTCCGCCTGCTCGTCGAGGTGGTGCAGAACCTCGTCCGGGGGCAGGTCGAGGCCGGCCAGCGTCTGCACGATGGTGCGCAGCTGGCCCATGATCGCCGCCGAGGTCATGGAGTGGCCCATCACGTCGCCGATGATCAGCGCCACCCGGTTGCCGGGCAGCGGGATCGCGTCGTACCAGTCGCCGCCGACCTGTGCGGTCCGGGACGCGGGCAGATAACGGCTGGCCAGCCGCACACCGGCCGGCCGGGGCAGCGACGGCGGGAGCATCGTGCGCTGCAACGCGTCCGCCACGGACGCCTCCCGCCCGTACAGCACCGCCTTGTCGACGCCGAACGCGGTGTGCGTGGCGAGCTGCGAGGCGACCAGCAGGTCGTCCCGGGTGAACGGCGGCCGGTCCGGCCCGCGGGCCAGGACGACGCTGCCCATGAGGTGGCTGCTGCGGCCGTGCAGAGGCGCGACGACGAGACGCAGGCCCGGCGGGACGTCGTCCGCGGCGACTCCCGCCGACAGCAGCAGCTCGGTCAGTGCCGGGACGAGGCCCGGCGCGGTCCCGAAGACCGGCCGGCCGGCCGCCAGGAACGGGGCGAGCCGTGCCGCGACCGCCGGGCGCACCCGCCGTGCGCTCTCCGGCGGGCGCGGGCCGACCGGCCGCCCACCCTCAGCCTCGCGGTACGCGCTGTGCAGCCGCAGGACCCTGCGGGAGGCGGGGAGCTCCTCCCCGACCGGCAGCGGCTCCCACAGATGGACGAGGACCGCATCGGCGAAGAGCGGGACGGCCGCGCGGCACAGCTCGTGCAGCGTCTCGTCGAGGTCCATGCCGCGGGCGATCTGGCGGGTCGCCGCGTCGAGGTAGCGCAGCCGGTCGGTCTGCGTACCCGTGCCCGCGCCGCCCGGGCGCCGGACCCACCGGTACCCGGCGGCGTCCGACGGCTCGGGACGACGTTCAGGGGCTTCGCGGTGGTCCGTCACGCGTCCTGCTTCCCCGGCCCGGGTTCCGGCCGGTCTCAGTCGTTCCTGCGGCAGCACAGGAAGATCTGTTCCTCCGGCTGTACGTCGGCCGTCGCCGGCGCGTACGTGTACGACGACTCCCCGACGATCTGGAAACCCGCCTCCCCCACGACATCCCGCAGGTCGTCCCGCAGATAGCCGGAGACCCGGATGGTCCTGCCGATGAAGGGGATCGAGAAGTCGTCCACGTCGGCCTCCACCATCGACAGGGCGAACGGCCCGCCCGGCGGCAGCAGGTGCCGAACGGTCCGCAGCGCCAGCGGGATCTCCGCGCGCGGGAGCATCAGCAGCGAGAAGAAGGCCGCCACCGCGTCGAAGCGGCCCAGGTCGCAGGGGCCGCCCGGGCGCAGGTCCGCGATGTCGGCCCGGTGGAAACGGGCACCGGGCACCTGCTCGCGCGCCAGCTCCACCATCCCCGCCGACAGGTCCACGCCGACGACGTCCAGTCCCGCCCGCGCGAACTGGAGCGCGGTCGGCACGCCGGTGCCGCACCCCAGGTCCAGGACGCGCGCCCCGGCCGGCAGGCTCGCGACGATCCACTCGGCGGCCGCGACCTGGCCCTCCTTGTGCGGGAACGCCTCGTCGTAGCGGTTGCCGATGGTGTCGAAGGCCTCGGCCTGGCCCGTACGGTCGAGCCGCAGGCTCGTGTAGTCGAGCTTGTCGCCGGGGCTGCTCACGAGACGTCTCCCTCTCGATGCCCCCGGTGCGATTTTTCCACAAATCACGCATTCGGGGCGTTGTCCCTGTCGGGAGGCGGCGTGCGCGTCTGCCCGGCGGTGGCGTGCGTGCCTGCCGGGCGGTGGCGTGCGCGTCTGCCGGGCGGTGGCGTGCGTGCCTGCCGGGCGGTGGCGTGCGTGCCTGCCGGGCGGTGGCGTGCGTGCCTGCCGGGCGGTGGCGTGCGCGTCTGCCGGGCGGTGGCGTGCGCGTCTGCCGGGCGGTGGCGTGCGTGCCTGCCGGGTGGTGGCGCCATCCGCACCGGGCGGTGGCGCCGTTTCGCACCGGGTGGTCGTGGCTCATCGGCCGGTCGCTCGTGCCGCACCGGGCGGTCGTGGCTCATGGGCCGCTCCTGCTCTACCGGCCGGGCGGGCCGACGGTGTCGGCCGGGCCGGGCGCGCCGGTGGGGCTGGTCATACCGGCAGGGCCGTTCGGGCTGGTCGGGCTGCTCGGGCTGGTCGGGCTGCTCGGGTCGTTCGGGCCGGCACCCAGCGAGCGTTTCGCCACGCGGGCCAGGTGTCGGGTGAACACCTCCCGCGCCTCGGGCGTCAGCGTCCGCAGTGCCACCAGTGCCGTGATGACCACGTCGCACAGTTCGGACTCGACGTCCTGCCAGGTGTGGCTGGTGCCCTTGCGCGGGTTCTGGCCGGTCGCGCCGATCACGGCCTGGGCCGCCTCGCCGACCTCCTCCGACAGCTTCAGCATGCGCAGCAGGAGACCCTCACGGCCGCCGATCGGCTGGTCGGCCTCCAGCCACGTCCACAGGGCGTCGATGGTGTCCCAGAGGTCGGCGGGGAGGGGCTGGGCGCGCTGATCGGTCATGGACGCAGCCTGCCACGCCGGTCTCCGCCACCGGGCGGCTGCTCGGACAGCGCGTCCTGTGCACCACCCGCCACCGGCCCCCGCCGGCGGGTGGCTACTCGAACAGGGCCTCCTGTTCGCCTTCCTCCCGGCGCCGCAGTCGCTGGTTGCGCAGGCCCACGATCACCGCGGTGGCCGCCGCCGTCAGACCCAGGGCCGTCGGGACCATCCAGCCCCGGTTGACCGTGTGGCCGAGGGCGTGGTCGAGGGAGAGGCGCCCGGGGCCGGTGACGGCGAGGGCCGCGCCGGTCAGGCCGAGGGAGGCAGCGTGCTCGTAACCGCCGCTCTGTGCGAAGAAGCCGTTGGGGACGTGGACCGCGGACGCGCCCGCCATCGCGCCGGCCGCCGCCGCGCCCGCCGCCGGGGTGGCCAGGCCCAGCGCCAGCAGGGCGCCGCCGCCGGCCTCCGCCAGGCCGGCCGCCGTCGCGCTCGCCTTGCCGGGCTCGTAGCCGATGGACTCCATGAACTGCCCCGTCCCGCGCAGGCCGTGTCCGCCGAACCAGCCGAACAGCTTCTGCGTGCCGTGGGCCACCAGCACACCTCCGGTGCCCAGTCGAAGCAGCAGCAGACCCAGATCACGTCGGTCGTAACACGTCACGGTGAGCTCCAGACGACGGCGATGACCCCCTTCGCGTTTCCACCGTCGCACCCCTCACACCTCCCCGCCCGGCCCCGGCGCCGTTCGGGTGGCGGGGCTCGGGGGCCGGTGTGACGCTGACGCGTATGACGATCCAGACCGGAAAACTCAGCGACCCGGCCGTCCGGGCCTTCGTCTCCGCCGTCAACGCCCACGACCGGGAGGCCTTCCTGAGCCTGCTGACGCCCGACGCGACGATGGCGGACGACGGCTCCGACCGCGACCTCGCCGAGTGGATCGACCGGGAGATCTTCTCCTCCCACGGCCACCTGGAGGTCGATCGGGAGTCGAACGGCGGCCGCGCCCTCCTCGCCCGCTACAGCAACGACGCCTGGGGCGAGATGCGGACCGCCTGGCGTTTCGTCGTCGAGGACGACGGCCGGATCTCCCGCTTCGAGACCGGGCAGGCGTAAGGGGTCCTTGCACTGTGCCCGCCTGGGCGCGCTCGGAAGGTGACAGCGCGTGGCAGAGCGCGTCGGTGTACGGCAGCCCCTCCACGGCCCGGTGCGCACCTCGCCGTCCTGCGCGAGGTCCACCCCCATCCGGTGCCGTGGAGCGGCTGCCGTCCTCCCCCTCGGAGCGGTCTGCGGAAGCTCCGTCCTCCAACTGTGAAGCTCTTGTGGAGGTGGGACGAGCATAGGCGCCCGACCGGCGGTCATGGTGCGGACGGTCACATTCCGCTTGTGTAGGTTGACGGTTCAGCCACGTCCCACGTACGGCATCGTGGTCGCCAGGACCGTCGCGAACTGCACGTTCGCCTCCAGCGGCAGCTCCGCCATGTGCCGCACCGTGCGCGCCACGTCGGCCACGTCCATCACCGGCTCCGGTGCGACCTCGCCGTCGGCCTGCAACGCGCCCGTCTGCATACGGGCCGTCATGTCCGTCGCCGCGTTGCCGATGTCGATCTGCCCGACCGCGATGCGGTACGGTCGCCCGTCCAGCGACAGGGACTTGGTGAGACCGGTGAGGGCGTGCTTGGTCGCGGTGTAGGCGACCGAGTGCGGGCGGGGCGTGTGCGCGGAGATCGAGCCGTTGTTGATGATCCGGCCGCCCTGCGGATCCTGCTCCTTCATCTGCCGGTACGCCGCCTGCGCGCACAGGAACGCCCCGTTGAGGTTGGTGTCCACCACATGCCGCCAGGCGTCGTAGGGCAGGTCCTCGACCGGCACCCCGCCCGGCCCGAACGTGCCGGCGTTGTTGAACAACAGGTCCACCCGCCCGAACCGCTCCCGTGCGGCGGTGAAGAGCCCCGTCACCTCCTCGGGCCGTGAGACGTCCGTCCGGACGGCGAGAGCCGCCGCTCCTCGCACCAGTGCGGCCGTCTCCTCCAGGGTCTCGGCGCGGCGGCCCGCGAGCGCCACCGACCAGCCCGCGCGCAGCAGTTCCACGGCCACCGCGCGGCCGATGCCGGAACCGGCGCCGGTGACCACCGCGATCCTCGACCGTTCGTCGGTACGCATGGCGTTCATGGGTCCGCAGCGTACGGCAGGGCTCTCGGCGCGAACTTGTGCGGGCGCCCGGCACGAGGAACGTTTCCGTCCGCCATCCATGACCGCCATCCATGACCGCCGACCCGCACCTGAGGTTCTGCAACGGGCGGCGCGGGTACGTCACCGGCGCCCTCGGCCGCGACCTCGCCCGCGCCGACCTCAAGACCGTCCCGTACGTCGCCACCGAGGCCGTGCCGATCAGCACGGTGGCGTCCTTCGTGGCGGAGACCGAGCGCCGGGGCTCGAGCCGGTCCGATCAGTCCTGGGGCGGCCAGGCGTCGCCCCAGTCGGCGTCCCGCGCCGCCTTGTACAGGTCGCCGAGGCGCTTGGTCACCGTCGTCCGCGTCAGCCGCTCCTCGGTCTCGCACAGGTCGAGGAGCACCTGGCCCTTGCGGATCTGCGGCCGTCGGACCACCCGGGCGGGGGCGGGCGTCACGGGGAGGCGGGTGGCCGCGACATAGCTGAACTTCTCGTCCTCGTAGGGCAGGGAGCCGCCCTTGACCTGGCGGTGCAGGGACGAACGGCTGACCCGCGCCGAGAAGTGGCACCAGTCCTCGCCGGGGACGATCGGGCAGGCCGCGCTGTGCGGGCAGGGGGCGGCGACGCGGAATCCGGCCGCGATCAGCCGGTCGCGGGCCTCGATGACCCTCGCGTAGCCGTCCGGGGTGCCCGGCTCCACGATCACCACGGACCGCGCGGCGGACGCGGCGGCGTCGGTCAGGGCGGCGCGGTCCGGGGCGGGCAGCTCGTTGAGGACGTACGAGACGGTCACGAGGTCCGTCTCCGGCAGGGAGAGCTGTGCCCCGATGCGGGCGCGCTGCCACCGTGCGTCCTGCAGCGGGGGGTGCGCGGCGGCGATCTCCCGGCCGAGGGCGAGGGCGGGCTCCGCCCAGTCGAGCACCGTCACCGGACGCTCGCCCTCCCATACGGCGCTCACCGCCCAGGTCGCCGCGCCCGTGCCGCCGCCGACGTCGACGTGCCCGGCGGGCGCCCAGCCCGGTACGGCCACCTTGAACGCCTCCAGCGCCGAACGCACCGCCTCGAAGGTGGCCGGCATCCGGTACGCCGCGTACGCGACGACGTCCGCTCGGTCGCGCAGGATGGGGGCGTCGGTGGGGGTGGCGCCACGGTAACTGGCGATCAGCCGGTCCACGGCCGCGGAGGCCTGCCGGGGCGGGAGTCCGGCCAGCAACGCGGCGAGGCTGCCGCGGAGGACTTCCGCGGGGGGTACGGGGTGGTTCACCCGGCGATTCTACGAGCGCCGGGGTGACGGCCGCCCCGGCCCTTCGCGCGATGCGCAATCCCGGCCGCGAGCACTTCGACGTCCCACCGCCCGAGCCACCCGCGACCGCCGCGACGGCCGGCCCTTGAACCGCCCGGGCGCGCCCCCGTCGCCCCGCCGCCCGTCGTCCCACCCCTCACGCCACCCGCGCCCCGGGCGGCGCGCAGCCCCGCCGACTCGGCGCACCACCCGTGACGCGACCACCGCCGGTTTGCGCCCGCTCACCGCACCGCCCGCGCCAGCCGTGACCCCGCCGCCGCTCGTGGTCTGCTGTCCGGTTCCCGGCGTCTCGGGTGGACCGTGTTCGCGAGGAGGACCAGGAACGTGTCCGTCGCCGGGTCCAGGACCAGGGACGTCCCGGTGAAGCCCGTGTGGCCCGCCGCCCCCCGCCCCGCGAGCCCGCCCATGAAGCGCGGCTGGTCGACGGCGAAGCCGAGGCCGGGCGGGGTCAGCAGGAGCTCCACGAAGTCGGGTCCCAGGATGCGGGCCGGGCCGTAGGAGCCGCCCGCCAGCAGCGTGCGGCAGAAGACCGCCAGGTCGCGGGCCGTGGAGAAGAGGCCCGCGTGCCCGGCGACGCCGCCCAGGGCCCAGGCGTTCTCGTCGTGGACGACGCCGCGCAGCATGCCCCGGTCCACCTTGGCCCACGGCCGGCGCTGGTCCTCGGTGGCCGCCGCGCCGGGACAGGGACCGAACGCGGTCGACGTCATGCCGAGCGGGCGGGTGATCCCGTCGTGGACGAGGACGTCGAGGGGGCGGCCGGTCAGCCGTTCCAGGAGCTGCTGGAGCAGCAGCATGTTCAGGTCGGAGTAGCGGTACACGCCCGGCTCGCCGACCGGCGCCTCGGCGCGCAGCAGCTCCAGGCGGGCCTCGTCGTCGGCGCAGTCGTACAGCGGCAGCTCGGGGCGCAGCCCGGAGGTGTGCGTGAGGAGCCGGCGCACGGTGATGTCGTGGGCGGCCGCCGCGCGGAAGTCGGGCAGGTAGGCGCCCACGCGGGCGTCGATGCCGAGCGTGCCGCGCTCGATCTGCTGCACCGCCGCGACCGACGTGAACAGCTTGGTGAGGGAGGCCAGGTCGAAGGGCGTGTCGACGGTGGCCGGCACCCGGGCCGCGGGCGGCAGTTCCACGCCCGTGCCGGTCTCGGGGTCGTGGCGCGCGTAGCGCACCGCCCAGCCCGCGGCCTCCTGCACGGCGATCACGGGACCGCGTCCGGCGACCACGACGGCGCCCGCGGCCCAGGGGCGGTCTCCGGTGGTGAGGTCGTGGACCTCGCGGACGAGGTGACGCATCTCCTCGGGGTCGAGCCCGGCACGCTCCGGGCTGTCGACGCGCAGTCTCGGTGCGCTCAGCTCGCTGCTCCCTCCGCCCCCACGTTCTTCCCGGGACGGCACATTCCCACGAAGCAGGCCGCCGCCACCAGTGCCGCCACCAGTTGGACGACCGCCATGGGGACGGCGGTCTCCTCGCCGGCGATCCCCACGAGCGGCGAGGCGACCGCGCCGATCAGGAAGGAGGACGTCCCCAGCAGTGCGGAGGCGGAGCCGGCGGAGTGGCGCACCCGCAGCAGCGCCAGCGTCTGGGCGTTGGGCAGGACGACGCCCATCGCGGACATCAGCACGAAGAGGGCCGCCGCGACCGGAGCGAGCCCCACCGAGCCGAAAACGCCGGCCGACATCAGCAGCAGCGCCGTCGCCGCCGCGACGACCGTCGCCAGGCCCACCGCCAGCACCCGGTCCAGCCGGACCCGGCCCACCAGCACCTTGCCGTTGACCTGGCCGACGACCACCAGACCGACGGAGTTCAGGCCGAACAGCAGGCTGAACATCTGCGGGGAGGCGCCGTGGATCTCCTGGATCACGAACGGCGAGGCCGCGATGTACGCGAACAGCGCGGCGAAGGCGAAGCCGCCGGTGAGCAGGTATCCGGCGAAGGAGGCGTCGGCCAGCAGACGGCGCATCGCGTGCAGCGCCTCGCGCACACCGCCCGCGTGCCGGTCGGCGGCGGGCAGCGTCTCCGGGAGCCGCACCGCCACCAGCGTCGCCAGCAGCACGCCCACCACCGTCAGGACGACGAACACGCCCCGCCAGTCCGTGACCCGCAGGATCTGCCCGCCGATCAGCGGCGCGACCACCGGGGCCACCCCGGAGACCAGCATCAGGGTGGAGAAGAAGCGGGCCATCGCCACGCCGTCGTACAGGTCGCGGACGACGGCCCGCGCGATCACGATGCCGGCCGCGCCCGCCAGCCCCTGGACCAGGCGGAAGGCGATCAGCAGTTCCACGGTCGGGGCCAGCGCGCACAGGGCGGTCGCCACGACGTACACGGCGAGACCGGCCAGCAGCGGGCGGCGGCGGCCCCAGCGGTCGCTCATCGGGCCCACCACCAGTTGCCCGAACGCCATGCCGGCCAGGCACGCGGTCAGCGTGAGCTGGACCGTCGCGGCGGGTGCGCGCAGGACACGGGTGACCTCCGGCAGCGCCGGGAGGTACATGTCCATCGCCAGCGGGGGAGTGGCGGTCAGACCGCCCAGCACCAGGACGACCAGCAGACCCGTACGGCGCCGTGCACCCGGTGTCCGGTCCGTCCCGGGCGGTGCCGCCGCCCGTGACACGTCCGGTGTCGACGCCCCAGCCCCGCCCTCGGCCATGTGCCCTCCCTCTCCGACCTGCGCGCCACCTATGCTCTCAGCTCGAACACCATGACGGGACGGCACGGGAGCGGGGCGGGATGACGACGGACAGCGTGCGGTGGGGGATTCTGGCGACCGGCGGGATCGCCGCCGCGTTCACGGCGGACCTGATCGACCTTCCCGACGCGGAGGTCGTGGCGGTCGCCTCGCGCAGCGAGACCTCCGCGAGGGCGTTCGCCGAACGCTTCGGGATACCCCGCGCCCACGGCGACTGGGCGGAGTTGGCCAAGGACGGGGACATCGATGTCGTCTACGTCGCCACCCCGCACTCCGCGCACCGGGCCGCCGCCGGGCTGTGCCTGGAGGCCGGGCGCGGTGTGCTGTGCGAGAAGCCGTTCACGCTGAACGTGCGCGAGGCCGAGGAACTCGTGGCGCTGGCGCGGGACAACGGGCGCTTCCTCATGGAGGCGATGTGGATGTACTGCAACCCGCTGATCCGCCGCCTGAAGACGCTCGTCGACGACGGCGCGATCGGCGAGGTGCGGACCGTGCAGGCCGACTTCGGGCTCGAGGGCCCCTTCCCGCCCTCGCACCGGCTGCGTGATCCCGCGCAGGGCGGCGGCGCCCTCCTCGACCTCGGTGTCTACCCCGTCTCCTTCGCCCACCTCCTGCTCGGCGAGCCCTCGGGTGTCTCCGCGCAGGCCGTCCTGTCCGCCGAGGGCGTCGACCTCCAGACGGCGCTCGCGCTGTCCTGGGACTCCGGCGCGCTCGCCGCCCTGCACTGCTCCGTCGTCGGCGGCACCGGCACCGCCGCCTCCGTCACCGGCTCGCGCGGCCGCATCGACATCCCGTCGGGCTTCTTCCACCCCGACCGTCTCGTCCTGCACCGCGCCGGCCGCGACCCGCAGGAGTTCACCGCCGACCCGGCCGACGGCCCCCGCACCACCTTCCGCCACGAGGCCCGGGAGGTCATGCGCGCGCTGCGGGCCGGCGAGACCGAGTCCCCGCTCGTCCCGCTCGACGGCAGCCTCGCCGTCATGCGGACCCTGGACGCCGTCCGGGAGCGGATCGGGGTGCGCTACCCCGGAGAGCACGTGTGACAGCTCCCGCTCCCGAGACGTACCGTCTCACCCCCTTGGTACCGTCGATCCATGGTCACCCAGCCCGGAAAGCCGGCCGCCGCCACCGCCCGCCGCAGCGAGCGGTCCCGGCGCGCCATCTATGACGCCGCCATCGCCCTCGTCGTGGAGGTCGGATACCCGAAGACCACGATCGAGGGCATCGCCGCCCGGGCCGGCGTCGGCAAGCAGACCATCTACCGCTGGTGGGGTTCGAAGGCCGACGTCCTGCTGGAGGCGTTCCTCGACCTCAGCGAACAGGCGGCGGCGGACGCGGGCGGGGGGCGGCACGAGCCGTACGCGATCCCCGACACCGGCGACGTCGCCGCCGACATCAAGGCCGTGCTGCGGGCCACCGTCGACCAGCTCACCGATCCCCGGTTCGAGGCGCCCTCCCGGGCCCTGGCCGCCGAGGGCGTGGTCAACGAGCAGGTCGGCCGGGAGTTCGTGGCCAAGCTCATGGAGCCGTCCATCGGGCTGTACGTCGACCGGCTGCGCGCCGCCCAGGAGGCCGGCCAGGTCCGCGCCGACCTCGACCTGCGCATCGCCCTCGAGTTCTTCATCTCCCCGCTCGCCCAGCGCTGGCTCCAGCACACCGGGCCCATCTCCCACGCCTACACCGACACCCTCGTCGACTACGCGCTGCACGGCCTGGCGCCCCGCTGAGCGCAGCGCGCAGCCGTCGCCGCCCTCCTGGCCACGGCCGCCGGCCGACCACGCGCTCCGCGGCGCGGCACCGCTGGGCCGACTGCCGCAATCACCCCTCACGGCCCATCCGTACCCCTCGTCCCACCTGCCCCTATTGCGGGCTCCGGCCCCCCGATGCGCAGGATGGTGGGACCATGAGGCATGCTGTCGGCACACGGCGAGGCGAGGGGATAGATGAGCGCGGAGAACGGCGGCCACACCGGCCGGCAGGGCAAAATCTCCCAGTGGCTGCGCGGACGCCGCCCGAAGGAGGCCGCCGACGAGGGCGGCCGTGAGGCCCTGCTGCTCGCCGCCGCCGGGGCGGGACTGCCCCTCGCGCCCGCCGCCCACCCGGTCTCCGGCTACCGCTGTTCCTGCGACCGGGTCGGCTGTCCGACCCCCGGCCGGCACCCCCTGTCCTTCGCCTGGCAGACGCAGTCCACCACCGACCGAGCCCAGGTCGAGCGCTGGGCCCGCCACCAGCCGCAGGCCAACTTCATCACCGCCACCGGCATGACCCACGACGTCCTCGACGTGCCTCTGGAGGCCGGGCGCGAGGCCCTGGACCGGCTGCTCGGTTCCGGCATCGACGTCGGGCCGGTCGCCGAGTGCGACGACGGCCGCATGCTGTTCTTCACCCTCACCCGCGGCACCCCCGAGGACGAGGACGAGTGGTGGCCCTGTGAGCTGGACTGCCACCCCGAGACCATGGACGAACATCCCGGCCTGCGCTGGCACTGCCGCGGCTCCTACGTCCTGGTGCCCCCCGCCCGCCTCCCCGGCGACGACGGCCAGGCCGTCCACTGGTTCCGCGGCCCCGAGCACCCGCTGCCCGACCCGTTGACCCTGCTCGAAGCCCTGACCGACGCCTGCGCCCGGCACGTGGGCCAGACCCCCGCCCCCTGGCCCCTGCGGCACTGACCCCCGCCCCGGCTCCGAGGGGGCGTCACTCGCCCTTCGCGGCCGTCAGTCCTTCCAGCCGGCTCACCAACGACACCTTCTGGTCCGCGGCCCCCTTCGCCGGGTCGACGGCCACCCCGTTGCCCACGAACTCCATGGTCAGCGACTGCTTGACCTCGCCGGTGGTCAGCGCCAGCACGTTCGCGTTCGGCGTCGGCACCGTCGCTCCGGCCGCGGCGGTCTGCTTGACGTAGTGGTGCGAGGAGAAGAAGACGACCGCCCCGCCGTCCACCGTGCGCAGTGCCAGCGGCGCGTAGTCGTGGTCGGTCAGCGGCTCGTCGATGTACTGCGTGACCAGGCCGGGCTTGATGGAGTTCTTCGCGCGGGCGGCCCGCAGGTCGCTGGTGTACACACCGTCGGCGAAGGTGTCGCCGCCGTTCTTCAGGTACGACGTGTAGTCCTTGCTCAACTCTGCGGGCGGCCGGGCCAGTTCGGCGGAGTCGGCCGGCACGGCCTCGGCCCAGCCGTCCTTGTCCTTGGTGAACTCCGGCAGCGCGCCCGGCGCGACCAGCGTCAGGTACGCCACCTGCCAGGTCTCCGACAGACCGTGCCGGGTGAACACCAGCACCCAGCGCGAGTCGCCGGCCTTGTTGGCGTCCGCGTCGGCGACGAACCAGCGCGGCCAGCCCGCCTTCTTGGGGATCGTGTACCGCACGTCCGTCAGCACCAGCGGGGTGTGCCGCGGATTGCCGTCCGGGTTGTTGACCCGTCCGGCCTTCAGACGCGCCGCGTCGATGACGGCGAGCGCGCCGGTCGTGTACCGGGCGTCCAGGGAACTGTCGTACGCCGCGTCGGCCTTGTTGTACGCGGTCGTGAACTCCTCGAGTGCCTCGGCCGCTTCCGCCCGGGTGGTCGCGGGGAGCACCTCGCGCTCCCCGTGGACCACCACGCATCCGCTCGCCGTCAGCGAGACGACGGTGAGCGAGACCGCTACGAGTGCGTTGCTCTCACGCCTGCGGGGCCGTGGACGGCCGGTCCTCAGGCTGCGTTCCCTGGTCATCAGGTGACTTCACCTTCCCCTTCCCGGAGGCGAACCCTACCGGGGCGAGGAACAGCGCGAGCGTCGGGACCAGGTACAGCAGCCACACCGTGACCTGGAGGACCGTCGGATCCGGCTGGAAGTTGAAGACGCCCTTCAGCAGGGTGCCGTACCAGCTGTCCGGCGGGACGGTGTCGCTGATGTCGAACGCCCGGTCGGTCAGGCCCGGCAGCCAGTCGGCCTCCTGGAGGTCGTGGAAGCCGTACGCCAGCACACCCGCGGCGACGACGACCAGCATGCCGCCGGTCCAGGTGAAGAACCGGGAGAGGTTGATGCGCAGGGCGCCCCGGTAGAAAAGCCAGCTCAGCAGGACAGCGGTGGCCAGGCCCAGCGCCACGCCGATCAGCGGGCGCGGGGTGCCGTCACCGGCCGCGTGCACCGACGCCCACACGAACAGCGCGGTCTCCAGGCCCTCCCGGCCGACGGCGAGGAACGCGGTGGCGACCAGCGCGCCCGTGCCCATCGCGAGCGCCGCGTCGAGCCTGCCGTGCAGCTCGGTCCTCAGGTGCCGGGCGGTGCGCCGCATCCAGAACACCATCCACGTCACCAACACCACCGCGAGGATCGACAGGGAGCCGCCGAGTGCCTCCTGCGCCTCGAACGTCAGCTCCTGCGAGCCGAACTCCAGGGCCGACCCGAACCCCAGCGCGAGGAGGATCGCGACGGCGATGCCCGCCCAGACCGGCTTGAGGGCGTCGCGGCGTTCGGTCTTGACCAGGTAGGCGATGAGGATGCAGACGACGAGTCCGGCCTCCAGGCCCTCGCGCAGTCCGATCAGGTAGTTGGAGAACACGGGCTACGCCTCCTTGGAGAACAGCGTCCGGCCCCACCAGTCGTCCGCGTCCCGGACGCCCGGCGGGACGGCGAAGACCGCCGAACCCACGTGCTGGATGTACTCGTTGAGCGCGTCGCTCGCGAGGTTGCGCTGGATCCGCACGAAACCCTCGCGCACGTCCCGCTGGTAGGCCAGGAAGAACAGGCCCGCGTCCAGACGGCCCAGGCCGTCGGTACCGTCGGTGAAGGAGTAGCCGCGGCGCAGGATCGTCGCCCCGTGGTTGGAGTCGGGGTGGGCGAGCCGGACGTGCGCGTCGGGCTTCATCGCCTTCAGGAACGGCTCGTCGCGCTCCTTGGCCTTGCCGACCGGCGCGCCCTCGCCCTTGTCGCGGCCGAAGATGTCCTCCTGCTCCTGGAGCGAGGTGCGGTCCCAGGTCTCGATGTGCATGCGGATGCGGCGGGCGACGAGGTAGGAGCCGCCCACCATCCACGCGGGGCCGTCCTTCTCGCCGACCCAGACGAACTTCTCCAGCCGGTCCGTCTCCGTGCCGGCGATGTTGCGGGTGCCGTCCTTGAAGCCCATCAGGTTGCGCGGCGTCTGCGCCTCGGGCGTCGTCGACGACGTCTTGCCGAAGCCGAGCTGCGACCAGCGGATGACGACCTTGCCCATGCCGATCCGGGCCAGGTTGCGGATGGCGTGCACGGCGACCTGCGGGTCGTCCGCGCACGCCTGCACGCACAGGTCGCCGCCGCTGCGGGCCGCGTCGAGGTTGTCCCCGGCGAACTTCGGCAGGTCGACGAGCGCCTCGGGCCGCCGCCCGGCGAGCTGGAACCTCGTGAACAGCGACGGGCCGAAGCCGACGGTGAGGGTCAGCCGGGACGGTTTGAGGCCGAGGGCCTCGCCGGTGTCGTCGGGCGGCGCCTCTGGCAGCCCGCCGTACGCGCCCTCGCCGACGGCCCGGCCGGCCGTCATCCGGCGGGCGGCCCCGGTCCAGTCCTTCAGCAGCTGTACGAGCGCGGCGCGGTCGGTCGTGGTCACGTCGAACGCGGCGAAGTGCAGCCGGTCCTGGACGGGTGTGGCGATGCCCGCCTGGTGGGTGCCGTGGAAGGCGATCGCGGCGCCCGCCGCGGCGCCGGCCGGCTCGGCGTCCTGGCCGGTGCGGGCCATGGCGACCGCGCCGCCGGCCGCGGCGGCCCCGAGCGCCAGCCCGGCGCCGCCCCAGCCGATCAGCGCCCGCCGGGTGGGGGCGGGGGAGGTGCTGTCCGGGTCCGTGAGCTCCGACATGTCAGTGGCCTCCGGTTACTTCGCGACGGCGGCGGCGAGCTTCGACAGCGGTTCGGCGAGCGCGTTCACCGCGTCCGACAGCTCCTTCTGCTGGGCCTCGGTGACCTTGTCGTACGAGACGAAGTCGTAGGAGGCCTTGTCCGCGCGGTACTTGTCCAGCAGCGTGTTCAGCGCGGTGAACTGCCGGTCGAGTTCGCCGGTCAGCGCCGCGTCGTTCTCCTGCGCGACCGGCTTGAGCAGCTCGTAGGCCTTCTGGGCGCCCTCGACGTTGGCCTTGAAGTCGACGAGGTCGGTGTGCGAGTAGCGCTCCTCCTCGCCGGTGACCTTGCCGGTGGCGACCTCGTCGAGCAGTTCCTTGGCGCCGTTGGCCATGGAGGTCGGGCTGATCTCGGCGGTGCCGACCCGCTTCTGCCAGTCCGTCAGGTCGGTGACGAGCCGGTCGGCGAGGGTCTTCTCCTCGGCGCCGATCTTCTTGTCCTGCCAGAGGGCCTTCTCCAGCCGGTGCCAGCCGGTGAACTCCTGACCGGCCTCCAGGCCGTCCTCGCGCACGTCGACCTTCGGGTCGATGTCGCCGAAGGACTCGGCGACCGGCTCGGTGCGCTCCCAGCCGATGCGGGAGGGCGCGTAGGCCTTCTTCGCGGCCTCCAGGTCACCGGCCTTGACCGCCGCCACGAACGTCGCGACCTTGGGCAGCGTCTCGTCGGCCTGCGCCTGCGCGTACGCGCGGTAGGCGGCGACGGCCTTGTCCAGGCGGGGATCGCGCGCGGCGGTGGAGCCGGTGCCGGTGACCTTGAGGGTCTGGCGGATGCCGTCGCCCTTCATGCCCGGCTTGCAGGCGATCTGGTACTCGCCGGCCTTCACCTCGGCGGTGACCCGCTGCTTGGTGCCGGGGCCGATGTTCTCCCGTTCGGTGACCACGCGGTCGTCGGGGAAGAGGACGTAGACCTCGGTGACCTTGGATCCCTTGTTCTCGATGGCCAGTTCGACGTGCCCGGCGGGTATCTCCTTCTTGGAGGTCTCGCACTTGTCGTCGGTGGCGGTCACGTCGATGACCCGGTCGCCGCCCTTGGCATCGCTCTTCTCCGTGCAGCCGGTGACGGCGGTCAGGGCGGCCGCGGTGAGGGCGGCGGTGACGACGGAGAGTCTGACGGCTCGCATGCGGGCTCCCGGGGGGTGGCTGAAAAGCGGCGTGACGGTACTCACAGAGATGAGTGAGGCTGCCCTAACTTAACCGAGGCTTACCTCTCCGATACCCGTCCGGGCCGTGATTCAGCTCTCATGGACGCTCCATGAGCACGAGGAGATCACGCGGGGTCAAATCGGGCGCAAAGAACCGGTCAAAGGAAACTCAAAGCTCCCGCCGCGGGTGATACGGCGGCGCGTCCGTCCGGCGGTGCGGCGGCCTCTCGACGGGCCGGCCGTACGCCTGCGTCGAGAACCGTTCGGCGCGCATCTCGGCGGCCGGCCCGTCGGAGGCGATCCGCCACGCGCACGGCCGCACGTCCGCAGCGCCGACCGGCGACCCGTCCGACACGGCGTCAGCGAGCCCGGGCGGGCGCGCGATGCTTCAATGCCCGCGTGACTGATTACGACGTGCTCCGCGTCTTCTGTGCGCCGAACGGCGGATACGGCAACGAACTGGGCGTCGTCCGCGACGGCTCCCGGATGCCCGAGCGGAGCGACCGGCAGGAACTCGCGGCCAAACTCGGCTTCAGCGAGACGGTGTTCGTGGACGACCCCGAGCGCGGGATCATCGACATCTACACCCCCACCCTGCGGCTGCCCTTCGCCGGACACCCCTGCGTCGGCACGGCCTGGCTCCTGGACGTGCCCGAACTCGTCACCCCCGCCGGGGTGGTGGGCGCCCGTCTCGACGGGGAGTTCAGCTGGATCGAGGCGCGCGCCGAGTGGGCCCCGCCGCGCACCCTGCGCCAGTACGCCACCGCAGCCGAGGTCGACGACCTGCCGGTACCGCCGCCCGGCGAGTGGGTCTACGCGTGGGCCTGGGAGGACGAGCCCGCCGGCCGGATCCGGGCACGCGGCTTCCCCGGCCGCGACGACGGCATCGAGGAGGACGAGGCGACCGGCGCGGCGGCGCTGCTGCTCACCGACCGGCTGGGCCGGGCCCTGAACATCACGCAGGGCGCGGGCTCCCAGATCCTGACGGCGCCGCAGCCCCACGGGTGGGTGGAGATCGGCGGCCGCGTGTACCTGGAGCGCTGAGCCGGGGCCCGGCGGAGCGTCGTCCGCGTCCGGTGGTCATTCGGGCGTCCGTACGGGTGGTCCCGCGTGTGCGCGCGGCGGCGAGCGGGGACCTCTGGGCGTGACCACCCAGCCACCCCGAGAGGAGCACCATGCGCATCCGAGCTGCCCTGGCCGCCGTCGTCCTGGGCGCCGCCCTGACCGCCGTCGGCGCGACCACCGCCACCGCCGCCGACGAGCCCGGCTACCACGCCGACGACCCCGGTTACTACGGTAAGGAGGCCCGCCATCACGGTGACGAGGGCCGCCACCACGGTGACGAGGGCCGCCACCACGGCGCGGAGGGCCGCCATCACGGCGAAGAGGGCCGTCACCACGGTGACGAGGGCCGCCACCACGGTGATCACGCTCGCCACCGCTTCGACGCCGACCCCGTCTGCAGCCCGTACATCGGCGCGATCGACACGTCGTCCAGCGACCTGTTCTGGGCCGGCGCGCACTGCGACCGCTTCTGAGGACCCGCGCGACGGCACCGGCCCCCTCCTCGACCGAGGGGGCCGGTGCCGCCGCGCGCCGCGCGGCTCACGCCGAGAGCCGGAACTCCTCGCCCAGCGCGCGGAAGACGGCCGTGTTCAGGGCGAACGCCCTCCTGCACTCCGCCACGACGCGCTGCTTCTCCAGGTCGTCGGCGCGCACCCCGTCCAGCAGGGCGCGGTAGGCGCGCTTGAAGGCGGCCGGA
Organism: Streptomyces sp. NPDC030143; assembly: GCF_055573695.1. Lineage (NCBI taxonomy): Bacteria > Bacillati > Actinomycetota > Actinomycetes > Kitasatosporales > Streptomycetaceae > Streptomyces > Streptomyces sp. NPDC030143. The sequence goes on along the minus strand of NZ_JBVIAY010000001.1, from coordinate 610,970 downwards.
TTGCCGATCTTTTCGAAGACGTAGAAGCGGACGCCGTCACCCTTCTTCTCGAAGCCCCAGGTCCGCTCGGCCCGGTCGCGGATGATCTGCCCGCCGGAGAGATCGCCGAGGTAGCGGGTGTAGTGGTGGGCGATGTACCCGCCGGGCCACTGCTCGGCGCACGCGCGCACCCGGTCCGCGTACGCGCGCGTGGCCGGCAGCGCGGACAGGAGCTCCCGCCAGCGCGGGCCCCGCAGGTGCGCCAGATCCCGTTCCAGCGCGCTCAGCCGGAACAGCTCCGGCCGGACGAACGGCCCCGCCACCGGATCCGACGCCAGCCTCCCGGCCTCCGCCTCCAGCGCCTCGTACACGAACCACAGCTGCTCCGTGTAGCGCGCGTAGGCGTCGACGCCGAGCTTGCCGCCGAGCAGGTCGGCCATGAACGTCGAGGTCTCGGCCTCCACGTGCTGTTCGTGGGACGCCGTGCGGATCACTGTCGAGAACGAGGAGTCCATGGCCACATCCTCTGAGGTTAGGTGTGCCTAAGTCAACAGTTTGCCGACGCCCTGTCGGTAAAAGCGTAGAAGAAGAAACCCGCCCTCACCAGAGGACGGGTTTCCGCGGAGGTGCGGCAGGCGGCGCTCAGGGCAGGGTGAGGATCTCCGCGCCCGTGTCCGTGACCACCAGCGTGTGCTCGAACTGGGCGGTACGCCTGCGGTCCTTCGTGACGACCGTCCAGCCGTCGTCCCACAGGTCGTACTCGTGCGTCCCGAGGGTCAGCATCGGCTCGATCGTGAACGTCATCCCGGGCTGGATGACGGTCGTCGCGTGCGGGCTGTCGTAGTGCGGGATGATCAGCCCGGAGTGGAACGACGAGTTGATGCCGTGGCCCGTGAAGTCCCGCACCACCCCGTACCCGAACCGCTTGGCGTACGACTCGATCACCCGGCCGATGATGTTGATCTGCCGGCCCGGCCTGACGGCCCTGATCGCCCGGTCGAGCGACTCCCGGGTCCGCTCCACCAGCAGGCGAGACTCCTCGTCGACCTCCCCGACCGGATAGGTCGCGTTGTTGTCGCCGTGCACGCCGCCGATGTACGCGGTCACGTCCAGGTTGACGATGTCGCCGTCCCGCAGGACCGTCGAGTCCGGGATGCCGTGGCAGATGACCTCGTTGACGCTCGTGCACAGCGACTTGGGGAAACCGCGGTAGCCGAGGGTGGAGGGGTAGGCGCCGTGGTCGCACAGGTACTCGTGCGCCACCTTGTCCAGTTCGTCCGTGGTCACGCCCGGCGCGATGATCTTCGCGGCCTCGGCCATCGCCCGCGCGGCGATCCGGCCGGCGACCCGCATCGCCTCGATCGTCTCGGACGTCTGCACCTCCGGGCCGGTGTACGGCGTCGGCGCGGGCTTGCCGACGTACTCGGGGCGGCGGATGTTTCCGGGCACGGAACGGGTGGGGGACAGTTCCCCGGGGACGAGCAGCGACTGGCCAGACATGACAGCGAGTCTAACCAGCGGGCATGGGGGAACATGTCGTTGGCGAGAGGAGCTGGTCATGGCCCTGTTCAAGAAGCGGACGGTCGGCAAGCCGGGCGAGTGGTACTACTGCCTGGAGCACAAGAAGGTCGAGGAAGGCCCCGAGTGCCCCGGCAAGGACCGCTTCGGCCCGTACACCACGCGGGCAGAGGCCGCGCACGCGATGGAGACGGCCCGCGAGCGCAACCTCGAGTGGGAGAACGACCCCAAGTGGCACGACGCCCCCACGGGCGGCCGGGACGACGACTGACGGGCCCTGGAGCTCCGGACGAAAAGGGAGTCCTGCTTCCGTCCGGAGCTCCGAGCGCCTGACGGCTCCGCTGCGAACGGCTTCCGGCGCCTTGCGATCGCACGCACCGGACGCCGCGAGCCGATCGGCCCCCCCTTCTGTCCGGAGCTCTCAGGCCGCCTCGCTCGGTGCGGCTGTCGCGCGCTGTGCGCGCAGCCGCGCCGCGTGCTCGCTCGTCCGCACGTCGTACGTCATCAGCTTCGGCAGACACAGGGCCAGCAGCCCCACCGCTCCCACACAGAGCAGCCCGCCCGACCACACCGAGGTCCGCACCCCCAGCCAGGCCGCGAGCCCACCGCTGCGCACCTGACCCACCGTCGGCCCGACCGAGTACGACAGCAGCTCGATGCCGGCGAGCCGCCCGCGCAGGTCGTCCGGGATCGTCTGGTCCCACATGACGCCGCGGAAGATGCCGCTGACCATGTCGGACGCCCCCGCCAGGGTCAGGCACAGCAGCACCAGCCACACGTTGCCCACCAGCCCGGCGCCCGCGATCGCCACGCCCCAGACCGCGGCCGCGAGCACCACCATCCGCCCGTGCCGGTGGACGCGGGACGTCCAGCCGCCGGTCAGGCTCACCAGCATCGCCCCGGCCGGCACGCTCGCGTACATCAACCCCAGCGACCACTCGGCGTGCAGCTCGTCCGCGAGGAACGGAAGCACGGCCAGCGGCATCGCCAGGAACATCGCGGCCAGGTCGACGGCGTACGTGCCGAGCAGTTCCTTGCGGCTCCAGGCGTACCGGGCGCCCTCGGCGATCGCCCGCAGCGACGGCCTGACCGCGTCGCCCGAGGCGGGGGAGGCGGCGATGCGCCGGATCAGGGCGACGGAGACGACGAAGGTGACCAGGTCGGCCGCGTAGGCCCAGCCGAGCCCCGCGTACGCCACGACCACGCCCGCCAGCGCCGGGGCCGCGACCCCGCCGACCGTCCAGCGCAGTGAGTTCAGCGCCGAGGCCGCCGGCAGGTGCTCGTGGGCCACGATCCGCGGCCACAGCGAGTCCATCGCGGGCCGCTGCACCGACACCAGGGCGGAGGACAGCGCGGCGACGACGTACAACGGCCACACCGCCGGCGTCGGCGCCAGCGCGTTCAGCAGCAGCACGACCGAGAGCAGGCCCTGCCCGGCCTCCGTCCACAGGATCAGCTTCCGCTTGTCCCAGGCGTCGGCCAGCGCCCCGCCGTACAGCCCGAACAGCAGCAGCGGCACCAGCTCCACCGCCCCGATCGCGCCGACCGCCGCGGCCGACCCGGTCAGTTCCTTCAGCTGCACCGGCAGCGCGACGAAGGTGAGGAAGCTGCCGAAGTTCGAGATCAGCCCCGACACCCACAGCCGGCGGAAGTCACGGGAGGCCCGCCAGGGCGTCAGATCGGGCAGCCAGACGCGGGGACGGGAAGGGGACGTGGGGGAGTCGTCGGCGGTCACGACCGGTCATCGTCGGGGGCGGCCCCGGGGTGCGGCAACCGCTTTTCCGGCCGGTCCGGCACTCACCAGGGTGCGGGCGGCGGCGCCGTCAGGGACTCCGCGAGCCTCGACAGACGGTCGCGGAAGCGGCGGCGGCCCTTCCGCGAGGGCACCACGTTCTCCCCGGCCGCCGCGCTCACCAGGTGCTGCACGGTGTCCAGGTCAAGCTCCGAGCCCTCCGGCACGGCCAGCGCCTCGTGCGCCAGCCCCGTCAGCTCCCCCTCGCCCGGACCCAGCGCCAGCACGGTCACCCCGGCCCGCCGGGCGTCGGACACCCGCTCCAGCAGGTCCGCGTCCCGCGACGGCGACACCACCAGCAGCGTCTCGCCGCGCCGCGCCGCCCCGATCCGCCCCGGCCCGACCGCGAGGTGCGCCGGATCCGAGGGACGCGCGTGATGGCGCACCAGCGTCGGGGCCAGTTCCGGAGTGCCCGACCAGGCCGCCTCGTCCACCAGGTGCGCCGCCAGATGCCACGGCTCGTAGTCGGGCGTGCCCACCAGCAGCAGCCCGCCACCGTGCGACACCACGGACCCGCGCAGCACCGCGGCGAACCTGCGGGTGGCCCCCAGCCACTCCGTCCCGGCGAGCACTTCGCGCAGCAGCGCGACCCGTACGGCGTCCATGCGGCCGCATCCTGCCGCACCCGGCCCCCGCCGGACGGACGTTCCCCGGCGATTCCCCCGACCGGGGAACGTGACCGCCGCCACCCCACCCCTCGGGGGTGCCCGCTCGCACGTACAGTCGGCCCATGACCTCTACCGACAGTGCACACAACGCCCCCGCGAAGGCCCCCGCCAAGGACCCGTGGGACCTCCCCGACGTGTCCGGCCTCGTCGTCGGCGTGCTCGGCGGAACCGGGCCGCAGGGCAAGGGCCTCGCCCACCGGCTCGCCCGGGCCGGTCAGAAGGTGATCATCGGCTCGCGCGCCGCCGACCGCGCCAGGGCCGCCGCCGAGGAACTGGGTCACGGCGTCGAGGGCGCCGACAACGCCGAGACCGCCCGCCGCAGCGACATCGTGATCGTCGCCGTGCCGTGGGACGGGCACGGCAAGACCCTGGAGTCACTGCGCGAGGAACTGGCCGGCAAGCTCGTCGTCGACTGCGTCAACCCGCTCGGCTTCGACAAGAAGGGCGCCTACGCGCTCAAGCCCGAGGAGGGCAGCGCCGCCGAACAGGCCGCCGCCCTGCTGCCGGACTCCCGGGTCACCGCCGCCTTCCACCACCTGTCGGCCGTGCTGCTCCAGGACCCCGAGATCGACGAGATCGACACCGACGTGATGGTGCTGGGCGAGGAGCGCGCCGACGTGGAGATCGTGCAGGCCCTGGCGGGCCGCATCCCCGGCATGCGCGGCGTCTTCGCCGGCCGGCTGCGCAACGCCCACCAGGTGGAGTCGCTGGTCGCCAACCTGATCTCCGTCAACCGCCGCTACAAGGCCCACGCCGGGCTCCGCGTCACGGACGTATGAGGCGATGGGGGACACTGGTGGGCGTCACCAGCAGTGTCCCCCCGACAGGAGCCGACCCCATGCCCCGCCTCGCTCTCTACACCCTCGTCGTCTGCCTGCTCGCCGTGGCGGCCGCCGTCGTGTCGTTCGCGAACGGCAGCTTCCTGGGCGTCGTGTGGGTGCTGCTCGCCGGCCTGTCGTCCAACATGTCCTGGTACTACGTCAAGCGTGAGAAGGCCCGCAGGTCCTCCGTCACGGGCTGACCGAGCAGATCTCGCTCGTGCCCTGCCAGAACCGGTAGAGCGACTGACCGCAGTACTGCTCGAGGTCGCCGACGCCCAGCGCCCGCATCAGCGCGTCGATCGCGTCGAAGAACGCGCCGTTGACCGCCGGCACCCACAGCAGCGCGAACACGAACAGCAGCCCGAACGGCGCGAACGGCTCCACCTGCCGCTTCACGTGGTACGGCAGCCAGGGCTCGACGACGCCGTAGCCGTCGAGACCGGGCACCGGCAGGAGGTTCAGGATCGCCGCCGTCACCTGGAGCACGGCGAGGAACGCCAGCGCGTACCGGAAGTCGGCCGGCACGCCGTCCAGCGCGTCCAGCCAGAACGGCGCGGTGCACACCACGGCGAACAGCACGTTCGTCAGCGGGCCGGCCGCCGAGATCAGACTGTGCCGCCAGCGGCCCCGGATCCGGCCGCGCTCGATGAACACGGCACCGCCCGGCAGACCGATCCCACCCATGATCACGAACACCACCGGCAGCACGATGCTCAGCAGCGCGTGCGTGTACTTGAGGGGGTTCAGCGTCAGGTACCCCTTCGCGCCGACCGAGATGTCACCGCTGTGCAGGGCGGTGCGCGCGTGCGCGTACTCGTGCAGGCACAGGGAGACGATCCAGGCCGCCGTCACGAACAGGAACACGGCCACACCGGGCTGCGCGGCGAAACCGGTCCAGGTGGCCCAGCCCGTGACCGCGGTGACGGCCACGATCCCGACGAACACGGGACTGATCCGCCGGTCGCTGCGGCGGGTGAGGGCGGTGGTCATCGAGGGGTGCTCCCTGTCGGGTCGGCGGCCTGCGGCGAGCCCGACCGTACCGGGCGCACGGGGAAAACGTCTCGCGAGGGTCTCCGGGTTCCGAGGAAGGTGGGACCAGACCCCGCGTGGGACACCTCGGTGCCGGGACACACCTCGCACCCCGTCCCCGTGACCCGTCCCCAGCCGACCGGAGAGAATGAACCCCGTGCGCTACCGCATCCTCGGCACCACCCAGGCACTCCGCCCCGACGGCACCCCCGTCGCCGTCGGCGGCACCCGGCTGCGTGCCCTGCTGACCGTGCTGGCGCTGCGGGCCGGGCGGACCGTGCCCGCCGCATTCCTGGTGGACGAGGTGTGGGCCGGGGACCCGCCCGCCGACGCCACCGGCGCCCTCCAGGCCCTCGTCGGCCGGCTGCGCCGCACCCTGGGCGCGGACGCCGTCGCCTCCGTGGACGGCGGCTACCGCCTCGCCGCCGGCCCCGACGCCGTCGACCTGCACCGCTTCGAACGGCTGACCGGTGACGGCCTGCGCGCCCTCGCCGACGACGACCCCGCCAAGGCGGCCGTCCTCCTCGACGACGCCCTCGCCCTGTGGCGGGGTCCGGCCCTCGCCGACCTGCCCGACCGCACCGCCGAGGCCGCCCGGCGGGAGGCCCGCCGGCTCGACGCGGTCCGTGCCCGCCACACCGCCGCGCTCGCCCTCGGCCGGGCCGAGCAGTCCCTGCCCGACCTGACCGCCCTGTGCGACGCACACCCCCTCGACGAGCCCCTCCAGGCCCTCCGCCTGCGCGCCCTGCGCGACGCGGGCCGCACCGCCGAGGCCCTGGCCGCCTATGACGCCGTCCGCCGCCTGCTCACCGAACGCCTGGGCACGGACCCGGGCCCGGAACTGCGCGCCCTGCACGCCGAGCTCCTCACCCCCGGCACCCCGCCGGGACCGGCCGCCCGCCCCCACCACGCAGACGGACCGCCGAGCCCCGCCCCCGCCCGGGGCAACCTGCGGGCCCGCCTCACCTCCTTCGTCGGACGGGAGGCGGACATCGAGGACATCCGGGGAGACCTCGCCGCCGCGCGGCTCGTCACGCTGCTGGGGCCCGGGGGAGCCGGCAAGACCCGGTTGTCGCAGGAGGCCGCCGACACCGTGCGGGGCGACATACCGGGCGGGGTGTGGCTGGCCGAACTCGCGCCCGTCGCGGACCCGGGCGCCGTGCCGCAGGCCGTCCTGACCGCCGTGGGGGCCCGGGAGACCGTGCTCTACGGCGCCGGCGCCGAGGAGATGCGCGCGGTGGCCGACCGGCACGACGACCCCGTGGAGCGGCTCGTCGAGCACTGCGCGCGCCGCCGCATGCTGATCGTCCTCGACAACTGCGAGCACGTCGTCGAGGCCGCGGCCCGGCTCGTCGAGGAGGTGCTCAGACGGTGTCCGGGAGTGACCGTGCTCGCCACCAGCCGGGAACCGCTCGGAGTGCCCGGTGAGGTGCTGCGCCCGGTGGAACCGCTGCCGGAACCGGTCGCCCTGCGGCTGTTCGCCGACCGGGGGGCAGCCGCGACACCCGGCTTCCGGACCGAGGACGACCCGGAGGCGTGCGCCGAGATCTGCCGGCGGCTGGACGGCCTCCCCCTCGCGATCGAGCTCGCGGCGGCCCGGCTGCGGATGCTGACGCCCCGCCAGATCGCTGACCGGCTCGACGACCGGTTCCGGCTGCTGACCTCCGGCAGCCGTACCGTGCTGCCCCGCCAGCAGACGCTGCGGGCCGTCGTCGACTGGTCCTGGGAGCTGCTGAACGCGGAGGAACGCGAGGTCCTCGGCCGGCTGTCGGTGTTCGCCCGCGGCTGCGACCTCACCGCCGCCGAGGCCGTCTGCGGCCCCGCCGCCCTGGAGGCGCTCGGCTCCCTCGTCGACAAGTCGCTGGTCGTGGCCGCGCCGGCGCCCGACGGCGCGAGGCGCTACCGGCTCCTGGAGACCGTCGCCGAGTACGCGGGCGAGCGCCTGGACGAGTCCGGCGGCCGCACCGCCGCCGAACGCGCGCATCTGACGTACTACCGCGAACTGGCCCGCACCACCGAGCGGTTACTGCGCGGCCCGGGTCAGCGTGCCGCCGTCGGCCGTTTCCAGCTCGAGTACGAGAACCTGCGGACCGCGCTGGGCCGCGCCGTCGCCCTGCGCGACGAGCAGGAGGCGCTCTGCCTCACGCTCTCCCTGGTCCGGTACTGGCAGATGCGGGACCTGCGCATCGAGGCCCGCACCTGGTGCCTCGAGGTCATGGCCCTCGGCCCCGACCCCTTCACCGAGCCCGTGCGCCCGGCCGCCCCGGTGTGGAAGCCCTGCACCGACACCCCGCCGCCGATGACCGGCGAGATCCTCGCGGAGGCCCGGCGCGGGGTCCACCTGGCGCACCTCGCCTGCATGGACACCGAGCTGGACGCCTGGCAGCGCCCGGCCGCCAAGGCCAAGCTGCGCGCCATCGCCGACACCTACGAACCCGGCCTGCCGCAGACCTGCCGCACCCCCGGCCTGCTCTGGTTCTATGCCGTGATGCTCACCGGCGACATGGACCGCCTCGGCACCATCATCGACGCCAACGTCCGCACCTGCCGCGAGACGCCCGGCTACGAGTGGGAGCTCGCGTCCTGTCTGCAACTGCGGGCCAACATCCTCGCCAACCGCTCCGACTGGGCGGGCGACGCACAGCGCGACGCCGACGAGTCCCTGGAGATCTACCGGCGTCTGGGCGACGCCTGGGGCACTGCCGAGGCCCTCTCCGCGCGCGCCGAGGCCCATGAACGCCTCGGCGCCTACCGCAAGGCCGCCAGGGACTACGAGGACGCCATGGAGCACGCCGAGGAGCTCGGGGCCCGCGCCCATAAGGCGGTCCTCGCCGCCCGGCTGGGCAGCGCCCTGGTGGAGGCGGGCGAGGAGGAGCGGGGCGAGCGCCTCCTGCGCGAGGTGATCGCCGACAAGGACGGCACCGCCAACGAGGCCATGCCCATCGCCCGGCTCTTCCTGGCCGGCCGGCTCGGAATGACCGGCCGGATCGCCGAGGCGCGTGAGCAACTGCGGCTCCTGCGAAAGGAGTTCGCCATCGCGCACTTCGTCATCTTCGACGCCTACATCCTCGGCGCGGAGGCCTGGCTGGAGGCCCGCGACGGCCGTTGCGAGCAGGCACTGACCCTCATCCGCAAGGCGCTGGAACGGGCCGGCGACCCGCTGTCCACCGCCATCGCCCCGCAGATGCGTTCCTTCTACCTGACCGTCGCCGCCGTCGCCCTGGCCGGCGCCGACGGGGACGGCCGTGCCCTCGCCGCCGCCCGCTGCCTCGGCGCCGCCGACGCCCTGCTGCCGCCCCGGCACGTGGCGCCGCGCCTGGAACACGAGACGAGCGTCCGCGCCACCGCCCTGACCCGGGCCGCGCTCGGCGAGGAGGCGTACGCGGCGGCGTACGCCGAGGGCGCCGGCCTCTCCTACGAGGAGGCCGTCGCCCTCGTGTGACGCACCACGTCAGGCCTTGGTGCGGAACTTGTGGATCGCGACCGGGGCCATCACGGCCGTGATGGCCGCCGACCAGCCGAGCGTCACCCACAGGTCGTGGGCGACCGGGCCGCCGACCATCAGCCCGCGGGCCGCGTCGGCAAGCGTGGAGAGCGGGTTGTAGTCGGTGAACGCCTGGAGCCAGCCCGGCATCGACGCCGTCGGGGCGAAGATCGACGAGCCGAACTGGAGCGGGAACAGCACCAGGAAGCCCATCGCCTGCACGGACTGCGCGTTCTTCAGGACCACGCCCAGGGTGAGGAACACCCACATGATCGACGAGGCGAACACCGCGGACAGACCCACGGTCGCGAACAGGCCGGGCCAGTTGTGGATGTCGAAACCGACCAGGACGGCGACGACCATCAGCACGGTCGTCGCGAAGAGCATCCGCATCAGCTCCACCGAGATCTTCGCGAACAGCACCGAACCGCGCCCGATCGGAAGGGAGCGGAAGCGGTCCATGACACCGGAGTTGAAGTCCTGGCTGAAACCGGTGCCGACGCTCTGCGACAACGTCATGCTCATCATCGAGATCATGCCGGGGATCACGTACTGCACGTACCCGTCCTGCCCGCCGCCCAGGGCCTGCCCGATCGAGCCGCCGAAGACGTAGACGAACAGCAGGGTGAAGACGACCGGCATCAGCAGCGCGTCGAACATCGACTCCGGGTCCTGCCGGATCCACAGCAGGTTGCGGCGGATCAGGGCGCCGGTGTGCCGCAGGTGGCCGCGCAGCGTGATCCGGGCGTCGGCGTCGATGGTGTTGATCGTGGCGGTCGTGGCGCTCATACGGCGACCTCCTCGCGGGTCTCGGCGGGCGCGGCGTCCTCGGGGGCACCGGCGCGGTGGCCGGTGAGGGAGAGGAACACCTCGTCCAGGCTGGGCAGTTCGGTGGAGATGGAGGTCAGCGTGACGCCGCGCGCGGTGACCGCGCCGACCACGGCGGTCAGCTGCTCGTCGCTGAGGATCGGCACCAGGACGGAGGCGCGCTCGGTGTCCACCGTCGTGGTGGCGAGCCCGGTGATGCCCAGCTCGTCGATCCATGCGGCCAGCGGCCGCAACTGCGCCGGATCGGCCGGGCGGACCCGCAGCGTGCGGCCGCCGACCTTCGCCTTCAGCTCCTCGATGGCGCCGTTCGCGATGACCTTGCCGCGGTCCACGACGGTCAGCTCGGAGGCGAGCTGCTCGGCCTCCTCCATGTACTGGGTGGTGAGCAGGACGGTGACCCCGTCGCCGACCATCCGCTTGACCTCGTCCCAGACCTCGTTGCGGGTCCGTGGGTCGAGACCGGTGGTGGGCTCGTCGAGGTACAGCACGGCGGGCCGCCCGATCATCGACGCGGCGAGGTCGAGTCGCCGCCGCATACCGCCGGAGTACGTGCTCGCCGGGCGCTTGGCGGCCTCGGTCAGCGAGAACCGCTCCAGCAGCTCGTCGGCCCGGGCCCGCGCCTCCTTGCGGGGCAGGTCGAGCAGCCGCCCGATCATGTACAGGTTCTCCCACCCGGGGAGCTTCTCGTCCACGGAGGCGTACTGCCCGGTGAGTCCGATGACCCGGCGCAGCTGCCGCGGCTGGCGCACGACGTCGTAGCCGGCGACGGTCGCCTGCCCGGCGTCGGGGGAGAGGAGGGTGGACAGGATCCGTACGAGGGTGGTCTTGCCGGCGCCGTTCGGCCCCAGCACACCCATCACGGTGCCCTCGCGCACGTCCAGGTCGACACCGTCCAGTGCCCTGGTCTCGCCGTAGTGCTTGACCAGACCCCGCACGGTCACGGCGCTGCCCGCGCCGGGGTCGGGGTTCTTGTCGATTCGCGTCATGCGCAAGACGCTGTCAGTCCCCACCGACAGACGGCCTACACCCCGCGGACGCCGACCGACAGACCACCGACAGAGCGCCGACCGGGGCCGGCCCGACCGGAGCCCCGGGAAAAGGCGGCAGCCCGCCGACGGGGGAAGATCGGCGGGCTGCCTGTGCGGAGTTGGCTCAGGCGCTCATAGCGCAAGGACCCCTCAGTGAACCGAGTGCTGCTCCTGCGGGAACGTTCCGCCGACGACGTCCTCCGCGAACGCCTTCGCCGCGTCGCCCATGACCTGGCGCAGGTCGGCGTACTGCTTCACGAACTTCGGCACCCGGCCCCCGGTCAGACCGAGCATGTCGGTCCACACCAGCACCTGCGCGTCCGTCTCCGGCCCCGCCCCGATGCCGACGGTCGGGATGTGCAGCACACGGGTGACCTCGGCGGCCAGTTCGGCCGGCACCAGCTCCAGGACCACCGCGAACGCGCCCGCGTCCTGCACGGACTTGGCGTCCCGCAGCAGCTGCGCGGCCGCCTCCTCGCCCCGCCCCTGCACGCGGTAGCCCATGGCGTTCACCGACTGCGGGGTCAGCCCGATGTGGGCCATGACAGGGATCCCGGACTCCACCAGCAGCTCGATCTGCCGGTGCGAGCGCTCGCCGCCCTCCAGCTTCACCGCGCCGACCCCGGCCTCCTTCACCAGCCGGGTCGCGCTGCGCAGCGCCTGGACGGGGCCCTCCTGGTACGACCCGAAGGGCAGGTCGCCGACGATCAGGGCGCGCTGGGTGCCCCGTACGACCGCCGCCGACAGCATGGTCATCTCGTCGAGGGTGACGGGCACGGTCGTCTCGTACCCCAGGTGGCAGTTGCCCGCCGAGTCGCCGACGAGCATCACCGGGATGCCGGCCTCGTCGAAGACGGACGCGGTCATCGCGTCGTAGGCGGTGAGCATGGGCCACTTCTCGCCGCGCTCCTTGGCGGCGGCGATGTCGCGGACCGTGATGCGGCGCGTGCCCTTGCCTCCGTACAGCGCCTTGCTGCCGTCGGAGGACTTCGTCTGGGCAGCCGAAAGCTGCGTCATTGCAACGGCTCCTCACGTCATCTCGAGGCGCCCTCACGGCGTCCCCGGACCACCCCCCATGGTGACACCTCGTGCCAGGGAGGGCCAGAGCGCCCCCTGTGGGTAAGACCTCAGTAAAAGAAATCCGATACGAGACGGTCTCGTATCGCAAGGTGCCTACGCTCGGCCCCATGACGTCTCCTGCCGCCCATGACGCCCCCCGCATACCGGAAGCCGTGCACCGGCGCCGCTGGGCGATCCTCGGTGTGCTCATGCTGAGCCTGCTGATCGTGGTACTGGACAACTCGATCCTGAACGTCGCGATCAAGACCATCTCCACGCCCGCGCCCACGGGCCTCGGCGCCACCCAGAGCGAGCTGGAGTGGGCCATCAACTCCTACACGCTCGTCTTCGCCGGCCTGCTGTTCTCCGCCGGTCTCCTCGGCGACCGGCTCGGCCGCAAGAAGGTGCTGCTCGGCGGTCTGGTGGTGTTCGGCATCGGCTCCGCGCTCGCCGCCGAGTCCGGCTCGCCCGGCGAACTCATCGCCTTCCGCGCGCTGATGGCCCTCGGTGCCGCCTTCGTGATGCCCGCCACCCTCGCGGTGCTGATGAACGTCTTCGAGCGCGAGGAGCAGCCCAAGGCCATCGGCATCTGGGCGGGCGGCGTGGGCCTCGCCATCGCCATCGGGCCCATCACCGGAGGTCTCCTGCTCGACCACTTCTGGTGGGGCTCGGTCTTCCTCGTCAACGTGCCGATCGTGCTGGTCGCGCTCGCGCTGATGCTGTGGCTGGTGCCCGACTCGCGCGACCCGAACCCCGGCCGGACCGACCCCGTCGGCGTGATCCTGTCCGTCGTCGGCCTGGTCCTGCTCGTCTACGGGATCATCAAGGGCGGCGAACTGGCCGACTTCACCGACCCCACCGTGCTGGCCACGACCGGCGCCGGTCTGGTCGTCCTCGCCGCCTTCGTCGTCTTCGAGAAGCGCAGCGACCACCCCTCGATCGACGTCACGTACTTCCGCAACAAGGTGTTCTCGGCGGCGATCTCCGTGATCGCGCTGGTCTTCTTCGCGCTGATGGGCGTGACGTTCTTCTCGGTCTTCTACACCCAGAGCGTGCGCGGCTACTCGCCGCTCCAGACGGGTCTGCTCATGCTTCCGCTGGCCGTCGCCCAGATGGTCTTCGCGCCCCGGGCCCGGCTGGTCGTCGACCGCTTCGGCATCAAGGCCACCACGACGACCGCCATGCTGGTCATCGCGGCGACGCTGACGGCGTTCGCCACGCTGGACGCGGACACCCCGATCTGGGTGCTGGAGGTCGTCTTCTTCTGCATGGGCGCCGGAATGGCCCACATCATGACCCCGACCAGCGTCGTCATCATGCAGGCCCTGCCCCGTGAGAAGGCCGGTTCCGCCTCCGCGCTCAGCAACACCTTCCGCCAGGTCGGCGGCGCCCTCGGCATCGCCGTCCTCGGCTCGGTGCTGTCGACGGCGTACCGCAACGGCGTCGAGGACGGGCTCGGCGCCCTGCCCGCCGGACTGCGGGAGACGGCGGGCGAGTCGATCGAGGCGACCCTGGGGGTCGCGTCGAAGCTCGGGCCGCAGGGGCAGGCCCTCGTCGCCCCGGCCCACGAGGCGTTCCTGCACGCCATGCACGTCACCGCGCTGTGCGGGGCGGGCGTGGCGGTCGTCGGCGCGGTCGTGGTCGGGCTGTGCCTGCCGGGCCGGCCGAAGCAGCCTCAGGGCGCCGCGGACGGTGAGGAGTTGGTGGGCACGAGCTCATAGTGCAAGGACCCCTCAGGCGGCCCCGCGGCCGTCCGCTGAGCGAGAATCCCCCCAGCGCGAAGAAGGGACGGACGGACGTGAGCCTCGCCGAGAACCGCACCGCCGCGGACCAGCCCGGGCGCGGGCGGCCCCGCAGCGAGACGGCGGAACGGGCCATCATCGAGGGGACGATGAAGCTGCTGGAGGAGGGAATCCCGCTCGGTGAGCTGTCCATCGAGCGGATCGCCCGCACCGCAGGCGTCGGCAAGGCGACCATCTACCGCCGCTGGAGCGGCAAGGGGGAACTGTTCGCCGACGTCCTGCGGGCCGCTGAGCCGGACGACCTCGAACTCCCCGGCACCTCCCTGCGCGACGACCTGGTCGTCCTGCTGGAGTCGCTGCGCCGGCGCGGACTGGCCGACCGGTCCTCGGCGCTCCTGCACAACGTCCGCACGCAGATGAAGACCAACCCCGGCCTGTGGACGGCCTACCACCACACGGTCGTCGCCCCGCGCCGCCGGATGGGCCTGGCGGTCCTGCGCCGCGGCCGGGAGAACGGCGAACTCCGCACCGACCTCGACCTCGACCTGATGTACGACATCGTCCTCGGCCCCATGCTCGTCCGGGCCGTGCTGCACCCGGACGGCGACCTCCCCGAGGGCCTCGCCGAGGACATCGTCGACGCGCTGCTGGCCGGCCTACGGCCCGTCAGTTCACCGGACGCCCCCACCGAATGTGCGGGTTCCGTCACAGAGCGGACGCCGCCCCCCCACGACCGGAACCCCTGACGCCGCGCCGGTCGTCCTCGTGCCCGTACGGCCGCCACCGGGCGGCAGGATGGGAACCGATCATCCCCTAGGGTCATACCCACGGGGGAGAGACGGTGTGCACGGCAGGCAGTGAGGCGACGGTATGGCGCAGCAGGCATACATGACGGAGACGGACAACGGCGGCTCGGGGCCCGAGCGTCCGGGAACCCGGCTCCGGAGCCTGCTCGGACGCCTCGCGACCCGGCTGACGTCGGGCTGGCGCGGCGATCCGCGGATCTGGCGCCGCGGCCTCGTCGTCGCCGCCCTCGCGCTGCTGCTCTCCCTGGTGATGCTCGTCCACTCCCGCATCCCGAACCGTTTCGGCAACCTCGGCAGCCTCACCGAGACGTTCCTGCCCTGGCTGGGCGTCTTCGTGCCGCTGCTGCTCGTGCTGGCCCTGCTGCGCCGGTCCGCGACCGCGGTGATCGCGGTGGTGCTCCCGGCGGTGGTCTGGCTGAACCTCTTCGGGGGGCTGCTCACCGACAAGACCGCCACCGGCGGCGACCTCACGGTCGCCACGCACAACGTCAACGCCGACAACGCCGACCCGTCCGGCACCGCCCGTGACGTGGCCGCCTCCGGCGCGGACGTGCTCGCCCTGGAGGAGCTGACCGCCTCGGCGGTGCCGGTGTACGAGAAGGCGCTGGCGGCGACCTACCGGTACCACTCGGTGCAGGGCACGGTCGGGCTGTGGAGCAAGTACCCGATGAGCGGCATCGCGGACGTCGACATCAAGCTGGGCTGGATCCGCGCGATGCGGGCGACGGTGGCCACGCCCGAGGGGCCCGTCGCCTTCTACGTCGCCCACCTGCCGTCGGTGCGGGTGAAGCTCCAGGCCGGGTTCACCGCCCGGCAGCGCGACAAGAGCGCGGACGCGCTGGGCGAGGCGATCGCCGCCGACCCGCTGAGCCGCAAGGTCCTGCTCGGCGACCTCAACGGCACGATGAACGACCGCTCGCTGAACGCCGTCACCTCCCAGATGCGCTCCGCGCAGGGCGCGGCGGGCAGCGGCTTCGGCTTCAGCTGGCCGGCGTCGTTCCCGATGGCGCGCATCGACCAGATCATGGTGACGGGTGTGGAACCGGTCACGTCGTGGACCCTGCCGGCGACCGGCAGCGACCACCTGCCGGTCGCGGCTCGTGTGAAGGTCACCACACCGTAGCCTCCCGGAATACCGTGCCGAGGCGAGTTTGTTCCGTACTTGAACATAGTGATTTCATGACGGACGAACCCCCTCACTGAAAGGCACAGGCCCTCTCATGCCCCTGGCCCTGCTCGCCCTGGCCGTGGGTGCCTTCGGCATCGGCACCACCGAGTTCGTGATGATGGGCCTGCTGCCCGACGTCGCGGACGACCTGCACCTCTCGATCCCGACGGCCGGACACCTGGTCTCCGCGTACGCGCTGGGCGTCGTCGTCGGCGCCCCGCTGCTGGCCGCCGTGACCTCGCGGCTGTCCCGCCGCACGGTCCTGATCTCCCTGATGGGCCTGTTCGTGGCCGGCAACGCGCTGTCCGCCCTCGCCCCCGACAACGGCTCCCTGCTGGTCGCCCGCTTCCTCAGCGGTCTGCCGCACGGCGCCTTCTTCGGCGTGGGCGCGGTGGTGGCCACCAGCCTGGTCGCCCCGGACCGCAGGGCCCGCTCGGTGTCGCTGATGTTCCTCGGCCTGACCGTCGCCAACGTCGCCGGCGTGCCCGTCGCCACCCTCATGGGCCAGCACCTCGGCTGGAGGGCGACCTTCCTCGGCGTCAGCGTGATCGGCGTGGCGGCGATCGTCGCCCTGGCGCTGCTCATCCCGCACGACCGCACGCACGCCTCCGCCACCGGCCTGCGCGGAGAACTGGCCGCCCTGCGGTCGCTGCCGGTCTGGCTGGCCCTCGGCACTACCGTCGCGGGCTTCGGCGCGCTGTTCTCCGCGTACAGCTACATCACCCCGATGCTCACGGACTCCGCCGGGTACGCCGACTCCAGCGTGACGATGCTGCTGGCGCTGTTCGGCGTCGGCGCGACCGTCGGCAACCTGGTGGGCGGTCGGCTCGCCGACCACGCGATGCGCGGCACGCTGTTCGGCGGGCTGATCTCCCTGGTGGCCGTCCTCGCGCTGTTCCCGCTGCTGATGGCGGCGCCGTGGAGCGCCGCGCTGGGGGTGACCCTGCTGGGCGTCGCCGCGTTCGTCACCGGCTCGCCGCTCCAGCTGATGGTGATGGAGAAGGCCTCCTCGGCCCCTTCCCTGGCCTCCTCCGCCAACCAGGCGGCCTTCAACCTCGCCAACGCCGGCGGTGCCTGGATCGGCGGCCTGGCCCTCGCGGCGGGCTTCGGCGTCACCTCCCCGGCGCTCGCGGGCGCGGCCCTGGCGGCTCTCGGAGTGGCCGTGGCGGCCGTGGCCTATGGCGTGGACCGACGCCGTGGCCTCACCGGCGGCCGGGCCCGGATCGTCGCCACGGCCCGCCCCCGCGAACCCCAAGCGGCCCACCGCTAGGCACGGGACCCCCCCCACCCCCGCACCCGGCCCCTCCAGGGGCGCCGGTTCGGGGCGGGGGCCGTAGTCCCGCCCTTTCGGGGGCGCGGGGAACGGCGCGCCGGGCCACGACGGACCTGCACCCGAGGGCTGTCAGACGTGGCAGGGCGGCCCGGCGCGGTGGCCGATCGCCGGGCGCCGGTCTGGGGCGGGGGTCGTAGTCCCGCCCTTTCGGGGGCGCGGGGAACGGCGCGCCCGGCCACGACGGACCCGCACCCGAGGGCCGTCAGCACCCGGCAGGGCGGCCCGGCACCCGGCAACCGCGGCACGGCGGCCCCGCAACCGCGGCACGGCGGCTCGGCAACCGCGGCACGGCGGCCCGGCACCCGGGCAGGCGGCCCGGCAGCGGGCAAGCGGCTGGAACCCGGTATCCCCGTCACCGCACCCCGGCCGGCAGGCAGCCGGGGGCGCCGGTTACACCGACTCCCGCCACCCGTTGGTGATCGGCAGCCGCCGGTCCTTGCCGAACCCCTTCGCCGAGATCTTCGTACCCGGCGGGTACTGCCGCCGCTTGTACTCCGCGGTGTCCACCATGCGCAGGGTCTTCACGACCAGTTCACGGTCGTACCCCGCCGCGACGATCGCGTCCGCGCCCTGGTCCCGGTCGACGTACAGCTCGAGGATCGCGTCCAGGACCGGATAGTCCGGCAGGGAGTCCGTGTCGACCTGCCCCGGCCGCAGCTCGGCGCTCGGCGGCTTGGTGATGGAGTTCTCGGGGATCGGCGGGGTCTGTCCCCGCTCGGCCGCCGCCCGGTTGCGCCACTGCGCGAGCCGGAAGATCGACGTCTTGTACACGTCCTTGATGGGCCCGTACGCGCCCACCGAGTCGCCGTACAGCGTCGAGTAGCCCACCGCCAGCTCCGACTTGTTGCCCGGCGCGAGCACGATGTGCCCCTCCTGGTTGGAGATCGCCATCAGCAGCGTCCCGCGCAACCGCGACTGGAGGTTCTCCTCCGCGAGCCCCGTCAGTCCCAGTGAGGACATGTACGCGTCGAACATCGGCTCGATCGGAACCGTCCGGAAGTTCAGCCCGGTGCGCCGGGCCAGCTCCGCCGCGTCCCCCTTGGAGTGCTCCGAGGAGTACTTCGACGGCATGGAGACGCCGTACACGTTCTGCGCGCCCAGCGCGTCGCACGCGATCGCCGCGACGAGCGCCGAGTCGATCCCGCCCGACAGGCCGATCAGCACCGACGTGAAGCCGTTCTTGGCGACGTACGCCCGCAGGCCCACCACCAGCGCCGAGTACACCTCCTCGTCGTCGTCCAGCCGCTCCGCGTACCCGCCGGTCAGCTCCGGTTCGTAGGCGGGCACCGGCTCCTCCGACAGCACCACCCGGTCGATGCGCAGGCCGTCGTCCACCACACCCGTCGGTGCGTCGGCCGAGGCCGCCGGCAGGTCGAGGTCCAGGACCACGCAGCCCTCGGAGAACTGCGGTGCCCGCGCGATCACCTCGCCGTCCCGGTCGACGACGATCGAGTCGCCGTCGAAGACCAGCTCGTCCTGCCCGCCGATCATGGCGAGGTAGGCGGTGGTGCAGCCCGCCTCCTGGGCGCGCTTGCGCACCAGCTCCAGCCTTGTGTCGTCCTTGTTGCGCTCGTACGGCGAGGCGTTGACGGAGATCAGCAGTCCGGCCTCGGCGGAGCGGGCCGCCGGGACGCGGCCGCCGTCCTGCCAGAGGTCCTCGCAGATCGCCAGGGCGACGTCCACGCCGCGCACGCGCACGACCGGCATGGTGTCGCCCGGCACGAAGTAGCGGAACTCGTCGAACACGCCGTAGTTCGGCAGGTGGTGCTTGGCGAAGGTCAGCACCACCGCGCCGCCGTACAGCACCGCCGCCGCGTTGCGGGGGGCGCCCGCCGGCTGGCCGTACTTCGGCTGGGCGGTCTCCGACCGGTCGAGGTAGCCGACGATCACCGGGAGTTCGCCGAAGCCCTCCTCGGCCAGGCGCTCGGCGAGCGTGCGCAGGGCCGCGCGGGAGGCGTCGACGAAGGACGGGCGCAGGGCCAGGTCCTCGACGGGATAGCCGGTCAGCGCCATCTCCGGGAACGCCGCGAGGTGCGCTCCCTGCTCGGCGGAGTGCCGGGTCCAGCGGAGGATCGTTTCCGTGTTGCCGACGAGGTCACCGACACGCGCGTCGATCTGGTTCAGGGCGAGACGAAGTTGAGGCACGCGCCCAGTGTAATCGTCAAACCGACGCGATGGGGTGGCGCGGGGTGTCGGCTGCCCCACGCCACCCCT
The DNA here is from genome assembly GCF_055573695.1 of Streptomyces sp. NPDC030143. Classification (NCBI taxonomy): domain Bacteria; kingdom Bacillati; phylum Actinomycetota; class Actinomycetes; order Kitasatosporales; family Streptomycetaceae; genus Streptomyces; species Streptomyces sp. NPDC030143. The sequence continues at coordinate 591,501 of NZ_JBVIAY010000001.1, read as the reverse complement.
TGCACGGGGCCGCCTCGTCAGCGCCCGCGGTACGACTCGACGTAGCCGGCGGCGGGCGTGCCCACGCCGGTGACGTCGTCGTAGCCCTTCACGGCGGACAGCGAACTGTCCTTGCCGAGGCTTCGGACGGAGGTGGCGATGCCGCCGGCCGCGTCGTAGCCGTTGACGTAGTCGAGGCGCGCCACCGCCAGGCCCGAGCCCGTCGGGTCGTCGGTGACGTCGTGGTAGACCCGCGTGCCGTACCTGGCGTAGATCGCCGGGTTGGCGAAGCCGATGGCCCCGCCGCCGCGGGCCTGCTGGGCGAGGGCCTGGACGGCCGCGATGACCGGCGCGGCCAGCGAGGTGCCGCCGATGCGGTACTCGTCGTACTGCTGCGACCCGTCGGGGAAGGTCTGGGTCTGCCCGATCAGGAAGCCGGTGTTCGGGTCGGCGATCGCCGAGATGTCCGGGACCACGCGGTTGCCGGTGGCGTTGACGGCCGTGGCGAGCGCGTTCGGGACGACACCCTTCTGGTAGGACGGCTCGGCGACCGTCCTGCTGGTGCCGCCGCCCGCGCCGGAGGTGAACGCGCCGGGGAAGTCGGTCCAGCTCCTGCCGTCGGCCGACAGGGTCGCCTTCTCGGTGCCCCAGCCGGTCTCCCACAGGTACCGGTCGCCCTTGCCGACCGCCAGCGAGGTGCCGCCGACCGCCGTCACCCACGCCGAGTCCGCCGGGGTGTCGACCTGCTTGGTGCCGGTGTTCGCGACCTCGTCGCCGTTGTCGCCGGAGGAGAAGTAGAACCCGATGCCCTCGACCGCGCCGAGCTGGAAGACCTGGTCGTAGGCGGCCGCGAGATCCGGCGTCTGGTTGGCCTCGATGTCCCCCCAGGAGTTGGAGACGATGTCGGCCAGGTGGTTGTCGACGATCTTGCCGAGCGAGTCCAGCAGGTCGTCGTCGTAACAGGAGGCGGCGCCGACGTACGTGACGTGGGCGTCCGGAGCGACCGCGTGCACGGCTTCGACGTCGAGGGTCTCCTCGCCGTACCAGCCCGCCGCCGAGCACTCGTCGGTCCGCGTGTAGCCCTTCGGCAGCACCTGGGTGAGCTGGCCGGTCTTCCAGGCCGCGTCACCGTGCTTCACCGCGTAGGTGGCCGCGTCGAAGGCGATGGTCGGCGAGGCGTAGGCGTCGGTGATGGCGACCCGCACGCCCTTGCCGGTGCGCGTGCCGGCCCCGTAGACGGTGCGCAGCTGCTTTCCGGTGTAACCCCGCACGGCGTACGGGATCCTGGTGCCGTACGCGTCCGGCAGTGAGGTCGCCACGTTCGAGCCGTGGTACGTGGAGAACGGCCCGGCGTTGCGGAACACCGCGTCCGGCGGCGGCAACTGGTCCTTGGCGTTCGCCTTGTGCGGGGCGTTGTCCAGGCCGGTGACGGTGAGGACCGCGCCGTTCAGGCTCGCCGGCGCGGAGGCCGTGGACGCCGGCGCGCGGTAGGTCTTCGACCCCTTGGCGTAGTCGTGCAGCTGCGTGCCGAACGCCTTCTCCGCGGAGGCCACGTCACCGGTGACGGAGACGTAGTGCTGCGAGACGCCCGTGACCTTCAGCCCGGCCGCCGTCAGCCATGCCCTGACTGCCGCCACCTGGGCCTTCGTCGCGCCGAAGCGGGCCTGGGCCTGCTGGGCGGAGAGGTACGCGCCGTACGTGGGGGAGGCCGGGTCGGAGACCGCCCTCGCGTACCGTGCGAGGCCGGCGGCGTCCCGTCCGGCGAGGTAGACCCGGGCGGTGACCGGGGCGTTGTCCGGGGTCGCGCCCTCGTCCGCCCTGGGCGTGGCCCACGCCGGCCGGGTCCCGGCCAGCGTGTCACGGGACGGGGTGTCCGCGGCGTGCGCCGCGGGTATGCCGAGCGTCAACGCGCCGGCGATCATGGGCAGTGTCGCTGCCATGCTCACCCCGGCCCGCAGCGCGGCACGGTTGGATCTCATGGGACCCCCAGTTTCTGACGGTTCGTCGCGAGTGGATCACTCGACGTCGGCCACTCTCTCGATGAACCGTTCATGCCAGGGGAATGGGTGGGCCAAGAAGAACCCTGCCCGGGCCAAGAAGCCCTCAAGTGCCTTCTGCGTGCGCCGATTTGACGGACAAGTCCCCCTCGGTCCGGGCTCGCCCCCGGTGCCCCCGACACCTGCGGCACCCCCGGAGCTTCCAGGGGTCCTGCGCCTCTGAGTGTCTGATCAGGCGCTCGGAGCCCTAAGGGCGCGGCGCGGCCCCGCGGGACGTGAGCAGGTCCGCCATCAGCTGGAGCTCCGACTGCTGTCCCTCGACCATGCCCCGAGCGAGCCGCTTCTCCACCCCGACCGAGCACGCGGCGGCACAGCCCTCGGCCATGTGGATGCCGCCCTTGTGATGGTCCGTCATCAGCTGGAGGAAGAAGACCTCGGCCTGTCGGCCGTTGAGCGTGCCCAGCTTCTTCATCTCGGCGTCGGTGGCCATTCCCGGCATCAGGGCGCCGTCCTCGCCGGAGGCCGTGCCGCCCATGCCCATCCACGCCATCGGCTCGGCCGAGGACACCTTCGGCAGCCCCCACAGGTCCAGCCAGCCGATCAGCATGCCGCGCTGGTTGGCCTGCGTCTGCGCGATGTCGTAGGCGAGCCGGCGCACCTCCTCGTCCCGCGTGCGGTCGCGCACGACGTACGCCATCTCCACGGCCTGCTGGTGGTGCACCGCCATGTCCCGGGCGAAGCCGGCGTCGGCCGAGTCGGCGGACGGGACCTCGGAGCCGCCGTCGTCCCCGGCCGCCGAGTAGCTGACGGCCCCGGCCGCGACCAGCACCCCGGCCACCGCCACGGCGACTCCCGCGTACCTCACTGCGACAGACCGCCCGTGCACGCGGCGCCCGGCTCGGGCGTCTGCTCTCCCTGCACGAACTTCTCGAAGAACGCGTTCACGTTCGGGTCACTCGCCCCGGTCACCGTGCGCTGGTTCCCCCACGCGGTGAGCATGATCGGGTCGGCCTGCCCGTCGACCGGGCTCATCAGCGTGTACGGGGTCTTCTCGACCTTCGCCGCCAGCGCGTCGACGTCCGCCTTCGGGGCCTTGCTGTTGTACGTCACCCAGACCGCGCCGTGCTCCAGCGAGTGCACGGCGTTCATGTCGTCGATCGCCTTGGTGTAGACGTCGCCGTTGCAGTTCATCCACGCCTGGTGGTGGTCGCCCCCGACCGGGGGCACGGTCGGGTACTTCACGGTCCTGGTGACGTGGGTGCGGCCGAGGGTCCCCTTCCACGTCCTGACGCCGTCCGCCCCCGTGACGAACTGCCCCGAGGCCTTGGCGTCGGCCGTCGTGGAGCCGCCGTCGTCCGACTGCGACCGCACGAGCACCACGGTGCCGGCGACGAGCCCGGCCACCGCGACCACGCTCGCCGTGATCACGAGGATCCGGTTGCGCCGCTCACGTGCCCGCTCGGCGCGGCGCATGTGCTCTATGCGGGCCTTGCGCGCCGCGTCGGTGCTGGTGTTGGCGGAACCCATGGGGGCCTGTCCTTCTGGGGCGACGGGGGCGAGGGGGTCGTGCGCGTCCGCTGATGGTAAGGGCAGACGGGGGCGATCCCGTAGGCGGATCACGGCCAAGAAGGGGGAACGGGGGGACGGGGGAGGCGGGGCCGCCTAATTTTGCAGCCCAGATGCGTATTATCTACGCTTCCTCCCATGCGGCTCTTGAGATCCACCGACCTGGCGCTGCGCGTGCTGATGCGGCTCGCGGTGGCGGGCGGGAACAGCCCCACGACCCGTGACGTGGCGGCCGCCATGGACGTCCCCTACACCCACGCCGCGAAGGTCGTCGCCGAACTCCAGCACATGGGGCTGCTGGAGGCCCGCCGGGGCCGCGGTGGTGGCCTCGCACTGGCCGAGCGCGGCCGCACGGCGTCCGTCGGCGCCGTCGTCCGGGCCTTCGAGGGCGACGGCGACGTCGTCGACTGCGAGGGCGGCGCCACCCCCTGCCCCCTGAACACGGCCTGCCGCCTGCGCGGCGCCCTCCGCCGCGCCCAGGAGGCGTTCTTCGCGTCCCTGGACCCCGTCACGGTCTCGGACATCGTGGCGGAACCGACCGGCGCGCTGCTGCTGGAGATCACCGGGCCCGGGCGGTAGCGGACGGATCGCCGGACGCAGGGGAGCGTGACGCTCGTCGGCACACCCGCTCCCACCGGACAGCGAGGGTCGCGGGATCGCGGACCCGGCCGCCCGGAGCACCCGGACCTCTCGCCGGCCGCCGCAGCCGTCGCACCGCGCGGCCCGACACGCCACGGGGCCGGCGGTCCGCGACCGTCGGCCCCACCCGCCGAAACGGCGGCAAACCTGTTTTGACCTGCCCTTACAGCACCGGCAGGTTCTTCCGCAGCTCGAACGCGGTGACCTCGCTGCGGTACTCCTCCCACTCCTGGCGCTTGTTGCGCAGGAAGAAGTCGAAGACGTGCTCGCCGAGGGTCTCGGCGACCAGGTCGCTGCGTTCCATCAGGGTCAGGGCCTCGCCGAGGTTCTGCGGGAGGGGCTCGATGCCCATCGCGCGGCGCTCGGCGTCGGACAGGGCCCAGACGTCGTCCTCGGCGCCCGGCGGGAGTTCGTAGCCCTCCTCGACGCCCTTGAGGCCGGCGGCCAGGAGCATCGCGTAGGCCAGGTAGGGGTTGGTGCCGGAGTCGAGGGAGCGGACCTCGATGCGGGCCGAGCCGGTCTTGCCGGGCTTGTACATCGGGACGCGGACCAGGGCGGAGCGGTTGTTGTGGCCCCAGCAGATGTACGAGGGGGCCTCGCCGCCGGCACCGGCGGTGCGCTCGGAGCCGCCCCAGATGCGCTTGTAGGAGTTGACCCACTGGTTGGTGACGGCGGAGATCTCCGCCGCGTGCTTCAGCAGGCCCGCGATGAAGGACCGGCCGACCTTCGACAGTTGGTACTCCGAGCCGGACTCGTAGAAGGCGTTGCGGTCGCCCTCGAAGAGGGACAGGTGGGTGTGCATACCGCTGCCGGGATGCTCGGAGAACGGCTTCGGCATGAACGTCGCCTGGACGCCCTGTTCCAGCGCCACCTGCTTCATGACCAGGCGGAACGTCATGATGTTGTCGGCCGTGGAGAGCGCGTCGGCGTAGCGCAGGTCGATCTCCTGCTGGCCGGGGGCGCCCTCGTGGTGGGAGAACTCGACCGAGATGCCCATCGACTCCAGCATGGTGATCGCCTGGCGGCGGAAGTCCATGCCGATGTTCTGCGGGGTGTGGTCGAAGTAGCCCGAGTTGTCGGCCGGGGTGGGGCGCGAGCCGTCGAGCGGGCGGTCCTTCAGCAGGAAGAACTCGATCTCGGGGTGCGTGTAGAAGGTGAAGCCCAGGTCGGAGGCGCGGGCGAGGGCGCGCTTGAGGACGTACCGCGGGTCGGCGAAGGAGGGGGAGCCGTCCGGCATGAGGATGTCGCAGAACATGCGGGCGGTGCCGGGGGCCTCGGCGCGCCACGGCAGGACCTGGAAGGTGGAGGGGTCCGGCTTGGCGATCATGTCGGACTCGTAGACGCGGGCGAAGCCCTCGATCGCGGAGCCGTCGAAGCCGATGCCCTCGTCGAAGGCCTGCTCGAGCTCGGCCGGGGCCACGGCGACGGACTTGAGGAAGCCCAGCACGTCCGTGAACCACAGGCGTACGAACCGGATGTCGCGCTCCTCCAACGTCCGGAGTACGAACTCCTGCTGCTTGTCCATCTTCCGCTTCCCCATCCTTGCTGGTCAGGCCGCCTGTCCCCCGTCCCACGGGAGGCGGTCGGGCACCTGAGCATCACACCACACCACCGTTTCGTGCGCGTTGCGGACCATGATCGCCCGACCGACCCGGGCCTGAACGCCTCGCGCGCCGCTGGTACGGGTGTGCTGCTCTGTCGCCCATCTTGCCTGCTCGCAGCGACATCCGTAATGCCCGGGTCCCCGGCGGCCCGCCCCGTGCTTTTAATTTGCATCTGGGATGCAAGTTTTAATACCGTGCCGGACAGCCGGCCGCCGAGCGGAAGTCCCGGCGAGCCCCGAGGAGGCCCCATGCTGTCCGAGCGGTCCGCAGCCACCGTCCGCGCCACACTCCCCGCCGTCGGCGCGGCCATCGGCGAGATCACCGAGCGCTTCTACGCCGGACTCTTCGCCGCCCACCCCGACCTGCTGCGCGACCTGTTCAACCGAGGCAACCAGGCCGCCGGCACCCAGCGGCAGGCCCTGGCCGGCTCCATCGCCGCCTTCGCCACGCACCTCGTCGAGCACCCGGGCACCCGCCCCGACGCGATGCTCGCCCGCATCGCGCACAAGCACGCCTCCCTGGGCATCGCGCCCGAGCAGTACGCGGTCGTCCACGAGCACCTCTTCGCCGCCATCGCGGACGTCCTCGGCGAGGCGGTCACCCCCGAGGTCGCGGCCGCCTGGACGGAGGTCTACTGGCTGATGGCGAACGCGCTGACAGCGATCGAGCAGCGGCTGTACGAGGAGCGTGGCAGCGCGGCGCAGTGGCGCGCGTGGGAGGTCGTCCAGCGAGTGCCCGAGACCGCCGACGTCGTCACCCTGCGCCTGCGCCCCGTCGACGGCGGCCCGGTCCGCGACTTCCGCGCCGGCCAGTACGTCTCCGTCCGCGTCGAACTCCCCGACGGCGCCCGCCAGGCCCGTCAGTACACCCTCTCCGGCGCGCCCGGCCCGGCCCTGCGCCAGATCAGCGTCAAACGCGTCCACGACGGCACGGCCCCGGAGGGCGAGGTCTCCCGTCACCTCCACACGCGCGCGTGCGAGGGCAGCGTCCTGGAGCTCTCCGAGCCCTGCGGCGACCTCGTCCTGGACGACGCCCCGGACGCCCCGCTGCTGCTCGCGTCCGCCGGCATCGGCGTGACCCCGATGGTCGCGATGCTGGCGCACCTCGCCGCCACCGGTCACACCGCCCCCGTCACCGTCGTGCACGCCGACCGCTCCCCGGCCGACCACGCCCTGCGCGCCGACCAGGAGACCTGCGCGGCGAAGCTCTCCGGGGCGGACGTCCACCTCTGGTACGAGCAGGACGCTCCCGAGGGCGCGCACACCGGCCGCGCCGACCTCACCGACGTTCCCGTGCGCCCCGGCACGCGCGCGTACCTGTGCGGTCCGCTGCCGTTCATGCGGGCGGTGCGGGCGCAGCTCCTGGCCAAGGGGGTGGCCCCGGCGGACGTCCACTACGAGGTGTTCGGGCCGGACCTGTGGCTCGCGGGGACCTGAGGGGGCCCTGCACCATGCCCGCCTGATCGGGCCGGCACCTGCCGAGACCTCGCCCGGCGGCCTGCGGTGGGGCGAACACCGGCGGCGCGCCGAGCCGTTCGGCGCGACGAGGCGCGGACACCGTGCGGACCGGACGGGACTGCACCAGGAATGGACCGACCGAACACAGAGCGGCCGAGGAGTCCTGCGTGGAGAACACAGCCGTCCGCCCCTTCGAGGACGGGGACCTCCCCGGCGCCGCAGCCGCGCTGACCGCCGTGCACGCCACCGACGGCTACCCGGTCGAGGGGTGGCCCGGCCGGAGGCGTGGCTGCGGTCGGACGACGTCCTGGCCTCCTGGGTCGCCGAATCGGACAGGGGGATCGTCGGCCACGTCGCGGTGCTGCGGCCGCGCGGTGAGGACGCCGTGCGCCTGTGGGCCCGGCGCGGCGGGGACGCCGAACACCGCATCGGCGTGCTGGCCCGCCTCTTCGTCGTCAGGGACGCACGCGGGCGCGCCCTCGGCGAGCGGTTGGTGCGGACGGCCATGCACCACGCCCTGAGCCACGACCGCCGCCTGGTCCTCGACGTCATGGTCAAGGACACGGCCGCCGTCCGTCTCTACGAACGCCTCGGGTGGCTCAGGACCGGCCGGGCCGTGCACCACTACGGCGAAGGGCAGAGCATCGAGGCCTTGTGTTACGCGGCCCCGGATCCGCGGGCCGGCACGCCGCGGGGCGCTCACGGCCCCGGGCAGCGCCGATGACGTCCGACTCGGGGTGGCCGCCGTCAACTCGGGCCGGGGACGGGCCCATTGCTAGGGTGCCCGGGTGATCACCGACAGCCGCCTCCGTCTCACCACCGCCACCCTGTTGGTCCTGACCGCCCTCGCGGGATGCGCCGCGTCCTCGGGTGACGCACCGGCTTCCGCGTCCTCGACGGCCTCCGCGTCCGCCTCCGCGACCACCGCGGCCACCACACCCGCCCCCGTCGAGCCGGCCGCCACCGCCCAGGACGCCGCGCGGCAGTTCGCGCGGGCCCTGGCCGGCGGGGACACGGAGCTGGCCTGCGGGCTGGCCGACGCGCGCTTGCGGTCCTACGCGTCCGGGCGGGGCGGGTCGTGTCCCGAGGCGATGGCCGAGCTCGCGGAGGACGAGCGGTACGTGTTCACGCAGGCCGACTGCGTCGACTCGGCGGGCAGCTACCAGGTCGACGGCGACCCCGAGGACGGCCCGGACTCCGTCCGCGTCGACATCGACTGCCCGCAGGGATACACCTGGCTGCGTGTAGGCCGCATCGGCTCGGTCTGGCGGGTCACGGAGTTCAACGCCCCCTGACCGCTCGCGCCGCGCGGCGGCGGAAGACGGCGGGCAGGGCTCGGGAAGACGGGGCTCGACGACCACACGGCGCCGGGCCGACGGTCCGGGGCGCCGGTCCCGCGACGCCGCGGGGGCAGAGGATGCCCCTGCCCGGGCGCGCCGGGGCCGCCGCGGCGCCGTGCGGGGGCAGGGGGGATGCCCCTCCGCGGGCGCGCCGCACCCGCGCGCGGAGTCGAAAAGGGCGGGAAACCGTGCCCTGGCCCACCGCGCCGGGGGCGCGCGCGACGCCGTGCGAGGTCAGAGGGCGCCCTGACCCGCCGCGTCGGCCTCGCGCGCGACGGCGCACCGGATCAGAAGATGCCCTGACCCGGCACCAGGATCCCCCGCGGGTCGTAGGTCTGCTTCGCCGCTGCCAGCCGCGGCCAGGCCGTGCCGAAGTGGGCGCGCCAGTCCGCCCGGGTGAAGGGGATGCTGCCGACGGGGTACTGGGTGCCGCCGGCCGCCGCGGTGGCCTCGTAGGCGGCCCGGTTGGCGGCCAGGATGCGGTCGACGGTGGCGGTGTCGTCGGGCGGGATGGCGCCCAGCACGTCGAACAGGTAGGGCACGGGATCGTCGGGGGTGCGGAACATCGGGCGGGTGAGACGGTCGCGCCGCAGGGGGTACAGCAGGATGACGCCCGGACCCAGGTCGGCCGGGGTGAGGCCGTCCAGCACCCGGGAGCTGAGCTCGGCGGCGGACTCGCCGGGGAGGACGAGGTTGAGCCAGGGATGGGCGTACGTCCAGACGCCGGCCTCCTTCAGGGCGGCGATGAGCGGGGCCAGCCGGTCCAGGAAGTCCCAGTAGCCGAGATCGGCGCTCTCGACGCCGGAGGGCAGGTGGCGCAACCCGCGCAGCAGGGCCGCGTCGTCCGGTGCGGGGCCGACCGGCGGGCCGTAGGCCACCGCCTCCAGGACGTAGACCCGGAAGGCGCCCTCGGCGTTCGCGAAGACCTGGCCCGCCACGTAGTCGAAGCGGCCCTCCTCGACCAGGGCACGCTGGTCGGCGAGGTAGGTCTCCAGGTCGTCGTAGGTCAGCAGGTAGTGGCGTACGGTCGCGGGCGCGGGCACCAGGCGCAGTGTGGCCTCGACGATGACGGCGCACTGGCCGAGGCCGGCAAGGACGGCGTGGAAGAGGTCGGGGCGCCGCGACGGCGAGCAGCTGACCAGTTCGCCCGCGCCGGTGACGACGCGCAGCGCGGTGACGTTGTCGACCTGCGCGCCGTAACGGTGGGCCTGGCCGCCCAGGCCGCCCACGGACAGGGTGCCGCCGACGGAGAGTTCGAGGTAGTCGGTGAAGACCGGCGGGGTGAGGCCGTGGGCGAGCGTGGCCCGGGCGACGTCGCTCCACCTGGCGCCGGCGCCCACGGTGACGGTGGTGCTGTCCGGCCCCAGCGGGCCGATGCCCGCGAGGGGCGTGGTCTCGATGACCAGGCCGCCCTGGACCTGCGCCTGACCGTAGGGGGCGTGGCCCTGGCCGCGCGGCGCGACGGGCAGACAGTGGTCGTTGCAGAAGCGGATCATGGTGACGACGTCGCGGACCGAGCCCGGGCGCAGCACGGCGACCGGACGGCGGTGCACGATGTGGCCGTAGTCGTCGGCCGCGGCGGCGAGCGACGACTCGTCCGTGACGAGCGTGCCGTCCAGCCGCGGAATCGCGGCCGGGGTCGCGGCCCCGGTCGCGCTGGCGGACTCCGCTCCGGCCGCCGGGGCGGTCGCGGCCCAGCTCCGGGTGGCGGTGCAGAAGCCGGTCACGGCCGCCCCGGTGGCCGTGAGGCCGCGCAGGACGGTACGTCTGGACGGTGTGCGAGTCATGCGCACACTCCCCCCTCTGATGTGCGGAAATGGTGAAATCCGCGTCAGCCTAGGGGAGTTCGTGCGGTCAGGTACGCGGTTCCCGCCACCAGCGGTGGAGCGGGCCCGCTCGCGGTGCCGGCTAGCGCCGCGCGGACAGCTCCGCCAGGACCTGGTGCAGCGGTTCCGTCGCCCGGCGGCGGTACTCCTGGATCGCCCAGCCGTTGCCGTCCGGGTCCGTGAAGTACATGAAGGTGGCGCCGTCGTCGGGGGCGTACCGGACGGGTTCGGAGACGTCCAGACCGCGTGCGACGAGTTCCGCGTGAGCGGCCTCGATGTCGGCCACGCACAGCTGGAGGCCCTGGTAGGAGCCGGGGGCCGGGCGGGCGCCCTGCGCCATCTCCCAGATGCTGTCGCCGAGGGCGATCGAGCAGCCCGAGCCCGGCGGTGTCAGCTGCACGATCCGCATGCCGGGCATCACCTCCTGGTCGATGTCCACGTGGAAGCCGACCTGGTCCCGGTAGAAGTCGCGGGAGCGGTCAATGTCGCTGACGGGCAGCGGGATCACTTCGAGCGTGTAGTGCATGGCTGCTCCTCTCGGTCACCTGTCACACCGGTCGCCGGCCGCCCACGACCGCGTCGTACCGGCAGGGTGCCGCACCCGGGGACGGGGGCGTCCCCACAGGGTGTCAGTCGAACCGCCACCGCGTCTGGCTGAACGGCTCCCCCTTACCGAAGCCGAAAACCGTGCGGGGCGCCACCGCGAGGACGACGGCGTCCCCGGCGCCGTGGTGGAACAGCCCGTCGCGCACCTCGAAACGCCAGAAGCTGACGTGGGGCCGTCCGTCCGGCCGTACCGTCGAGATCCAGAACAGCTCGGCCGCGGCGAGCCGGGCCTCGGCCTGCGGCCACGGCGTCGCGGCCGCCGCCTCGTCGCCGTAGCGGGCATCGAGACGGGTCCGGGGGCGGCGGCCGGCCCCGGGACGGGCGGACCGCGCGTGATCGGTCGGTTGGGCCACCGGTCTTCGGTGTGCCATGAGTCTCCGGGCCGTCGGCCGGTGGGGCATCGGTCCGGAGGCCGTCGCTCGGTGGGCGGCCGGATGGCGGGTGAGTGGGCTGTGGGTCATGGGTCTGCGGGCGGTCGGACCGCCGGTGGGTGGGCTGCGGGCCGGCGGATCCCTGGCGATCGGTCTGAGGGCGAACGGACATCGGGCACCCTCCTCGCGTCGTTCCCTGCACAGGCCGGACCGGCCGGACAAGCGGAACATCGGTGCCCGTCCCGGCGCTTCCCCCAGGCTCTCCGGTTAGGCTCGGGCCTGTACGACCTTGATCGGAGCCGTTCGTACGAGGAGGGCCGGGGATGATGACGCCGGGGCGCAGGAGCAGTACCTTCACACGGCTGCTGCGGCACGGCTTCACCGACGCCTCCGCCGCCGAGCGGCTGCTGGACAGCGCCGAGCTCGCGCCCGTGCGCAGCGACCCCTTCCTGCTGGAGGCGCTCGGCGCGACCGCCGACCCCGACCTCGCGCTGCACGGGCTCGTCCGGCTGCTGGAGGCGCAGCCGGAGGCGACCGCCCGGCGCCGACTGCTGGACACGCTCATCGCGGCCAAGCCGCTGCGGGACCGGCTGCTGGGGGTGCTGGGCGCCTCCGCGGCCCTCGCCGACCACCTCGCCCGGCACCCGCGGGACTGGGAGGCGCTGGTCACCTACGAGCCGCGGGACCTGCACCCGGGGGTGGAGGAGTTCGAGCGGGGCCTGGCCGAGGTCACCGACCCCGTCACGCTGCGCGTCGCCTACCGGCGCTGCCTGTTGTCCATCGCCGCCCGGGACGTGTGTCAGACCACCGACATCGCCCAGACCGCCGCCGAGCTCGCCGACCTGGCCACCGCGACGCTGCGCGCGGCCCTCGCCCTCGCGCGGGCCGCCGCGCCCGAGGAGGCCGCGCTGTGCCGGCTCGCGGTGATCGCGATGGGCAAGTGCGGCGGACACGAGCTGAACTACGTCTCCGACGTGGACGTGATCTTCGTCGGCGAGGCGGTCGAGGGGGCCGACGAGGGCAAGGCCCTGCGGGCCGCCACCAAGATCGCCTCGCACATGATGCGGATCTGCTCGGAGACCACGGTGGAGGGGTCGATCTGGCCCGTCGACGCCAACCTGCGGCCCGAGGGACGCAACGGACCGCTGGTGCGGACGCTGAGCAGCCATCTCGCCTACTACCAGCGCTGGGCCAAGACGTGGGAGTTCCAGGCCCTGCTCAAGGCCCGGCCGGTCGCCGGCGACCTCGCGCTCGGCGAGCAGTACGTCGCCGCCGTGGAACCGCTCGTGTGGCAGGCCGCCGAGCGGGAGAACTTCGTCGCCGACGTGCAGAAGATGCGGCGCCGGGTCGTGGAGAACATCCCCGCCGCCGAGATCGAGCGCGAACTGAAGCTCGGCCCGGGCGGACTGCGGGACGTCGAGTTCGCCGTGCAGCTGCTCCAGCTGGTGCACGGGCGCACGGATCCCTCGCTGCGCAGCGGTACGACACTCGACGCGTTGCAGGCGCTCGCCGCGGGCGGGTACGTCGGCCGGGTGGACGCCGTGCAGCTCGACGACGCCTACCGGTTCCTGCGGTCCATGGAGCACCGCATCCAGCTGTACCGGCTGCGGCGCACGCACCTGGTGCCCGAGGACGAGGCCGACCAGCGGCGGCTCGGGAGATCGCTGGGGCTGCGCACCGATCCGATCGGCGAGCTGAACCGCGAGTGGAAGCGGCACGCCGCCGTCGTACGGCGGCTGCACGAGAAGCTGTTCTACCGGCCGCTGCTGGACGCCGTCGCCCAACTCGCCTCCGGCGAGGCGCGGTTGAGCATGGAGGCGGCCCGCGAGCGGCTCGTGGCGCTCGGGTACGCCGATCCCGCCTCGGCGCTGCGGCACCTGGAGGCGCTGTCGTCGGGGGTGACGCGCAAGGCCGCCATCCAACGCACCCTGCTGCCGGTGCTGCTCGGCTGGTTCGCCGACTCCGCCGATCCCGACGCGGGCCTGCTCAACTTCCGCAAGGTGTCGGACGCGCTGGGCAAGACGCCCTGGTACCTGCGGCTGCTGCGGGACGAGGGGGCCGCCGCGGAGAACCTCGCCCGGGTGCTCTCCGCCGGGCGGCTCGCCCCCGACCTGCTGATGCGCGCACCCGAGGCGGTCGCGCTGCTCGGCGACGGGGACGGCGGGGAGGGCGGTGGCCTGATGCCGCGCGGGCGCCCGCACCTGGAGCAGGAGATCCTCGCGACCGTCGGACGCGCCGGGAACGCGGAGCAGGCGGTCACCGCGGCCCGCGGGGTGCGCAGGCGTGAGCTGTTCCGGACGGCGGCGGGGGACATCGTCAGCTCCTACGGCACCGAGGCCCAGCCCGCCGAAGCCGACCAGGGAGCGCTGGTCGACCGGGTGGGGGCGGCCGTCTCCGATCTGACGGCGGCCACCCTGGCCGGCACCCTGCGGGCGGTGGTCAGGGAGGGCTGGGGCGACACGCTGCCCACCCGGTTCGCCGTCATCGGCATGGGCCGCTTCGGGGGGCACGAACTGGGCTACGGGTCGGACGCGGACGTGCTGTTCGTGCACGAGCCCCGGGAGGGCGTGGAGGAGCGGGAGGCCGGCCGGGCGGCCAACCGGGTCGTCTCCGAGATGCGGCGGCTGCTGCAGATCCCGAGCGCCGACCCGCCGCTGCTGATCGACGCCGACCTGCGGCCGGAGGGCAAGTCCGGCCCGCTCGTCCGCACCCTGAAGTCGTACGAGGCCTACTACCGGCGCTGGTCGCTGGTGTGGGAGTCGCAGGCGCTGCTGCGGGCCGAGGTGGTGGCGGGGGACGAGGAGCTGGGACGGCGGTTCCTCGCGCTGGTGGATCCCCTGCGCTACCCGGAGGGCGGTCTGGGGGAGGAGTCCGTACGGGAGATCCGGCGGCTCAAGGCGCGGATGGAGTCGGAGCGGCTGCCGCGCGGTGCCGACCCCAAGCTGCACACCAAGCTGGGGCCGGGCGGGCTGTCGGACGTGGAGTGGACCGTGCAGTTGCTGCAACTGCGCCACGGGTGGGAGCGGCCGGGGCTGCGCACGACCCGGACCCGGGAGGCCCTGCGGGCCGCCCGGGAGGCCGGGCTGCTCGGCGCGGACGACGCGGCGATCCTCGACGAGGCGTGGGTGCTGGCTACGCGGGTGCGGAACGCGGTGATGCTGGTGCGGGGGCGGGCGGGGGACACGTTTCCGTCGGAGAGCCGTGAGCTGGCCGCGGTCGGACGGTACCTGGGGTACGGGCCGGGGCATGTGGGGGAGCTGCTGGACGGGTACCGGCGGACGGCGCGGCGGGCCCGGGGCGTGGTGGACGAGCTGTTCTACGGAGGGTGAGGCCCGCTCGCCGCGGGGTGCGGGTCAGCGCCACCCCCGCGAGGATCACCACCATGCCGGCCAGGACGCGTCCGCTCACCGCCTCGTCGAGGAACACCGCGCCGAGGGTCACCGAGACGACCGGCAGCAGATAGCCGACCGTCGCCGCCGTGGTGGGGCCCTCGTCGGCTATCAGGCGGTAGTTGAGGTAGAAGGTCACGCCGGTGCCCAGGGTGCCGAGGGCCGTCACGGCCAGCAGGGCGGTGAGGTCGGGGCGCAGGGGGCCGGCGGCGGGAAGGGCCAGACCGGTCCAGGCCGTGGCGGCGAGGAGCTGGGCCGCCGACAGGGCGAGCGGGGCGTCCCGGACGGTGAGGGTGCGGGCCATGTGGGCGAAGGCCACCGCGTAGCTGGCCGCGGCGGCCAGCAGGGCGAGGGCACCCCAGGTCAGCAGGCCGGAGCGGTGCCAGGGGGCGAAGATCAGCAGTGTGCCGGCGAAGCCCAGGACGAGGCCGGTCAGGCGCAGGGGGTGCAGGGGGCGGTCGGTGCCCAGCAGGACGCCGATGAGGAGCGACCACAGGGGTGTGGTGGCGTTGAGGACGCCCGCGACACCCGAGTCGACCGTCTGCTGGCCCAGACTGAACAGGGCGAAGGGCAGGGCGTTGCAGAACAGGGCCGCCACGGCGAGCCGGGCCCAGGTGGCGCGGTCGCGGGGCAGACGCTGGCCCGCCCTGCGGGCCAGGAGCAGCAGCACGGCCGTGCCCAGGGCGCAGCGGGCGATCGTGATCTGGGCCGGGGTCAGACCGTGGGTGAGGGCCAGCTCGATCCAGAGGAAGCCGGAGCCCCACAGAAGCGCCAGGGCGGTCATGCGGAGGGTCGAGGAGAGGGGCATGGCCCCCACCGTGGTCCACCCGTTGATACAGGACAAGTGAAAAGTTCTGGATGGTTCGTTAAGGTGGACTGCATGCTCGATGTGCGGCGGATGCAGGTGTTGCGGGCCGTGGTGGCCGCCGGGTCGGTGACCGGGGCGGCGGCTTCGCTGGGCTACACGCCCTCCGCCGTCAGTCAGCAGGTCGCCGCCCTGGAACGGGAGGCGGGGGCCGAGTTGCTGGAGCGGGTGGGGCGGGGAGTGCGGCCCACGGCGGCGGGGCTGCTGCTCACCGAGTACGCCGAGGCCATCGGACGCCAGGTCGCCGAGGCGGAGGCCGCGCTGGCCGATCTGCTGGCCGGGCGCTCGGGGCGGCTGGCGGTGCGCTACTTCGCCACCGCGGGGGCCGGTCTGGTCGCCCCCGCCGTGGCGCGGCTGCGCGAGGAGCATCCGGGGGTGCGGGTCGAGCTGGGACTGAGCGAGCCGGAGCGCGCGCTGCCGGACGTGCGGGAGGGCCGCGCCGACCTCGCCCTGGTGGTGCGGGCGGAGCCCGGGGACGGGCTGCGGCTCGCGCACCTGCTGGACGATCCCTACCTCGCCGTCCTGCCGCGCGGGCACCGGCTCGCTGCGCGCCGGAGCGTGCGGCTGGGGGAGCTGGCCGAGGAGGCGTTCGTCGGCAGCGAGTGGCCGGGGCCGTGCCGGGACGCCCAGCTCGACGCCTGCGCGGCCGCGGGATTCCGGCCCCGGTTCGTCGTCGAGAGCGAGGACTACGTCACCGCGCAGGGGTTCGTCGCGGCGGGCCTCGGGGTCGCCCTGATCCCCCGCCTGGGCCTCGGCAGCCGGCACCCGGGAGTGACCGTCCGCGAGGTGCGCGACCCGGTTCCCGTCCGCGTCATCCACGCGGCGGTGCGCGAGAGCGCCCCACCGCAGCCGGCGCTCCAGGCGTTCATCGGCGCCCTGCGGGCGGCCGGCGAGGTCTGACCGGCCGGCGGGCCGTCGCCGCGCCGCGCCGCACGGGCCGCGCCCCGGAGCGGATGCGCGCGAGGCGGCGCACCCGCGCGACGGGCCTCCGTCCCTCGCGCCGCCCCGGACCGCCGGACAGGACCGCCGCCCCCGACCGCCGGACGGGTCAGGAGGGCCGCGAGGGCAGGGGGCACGAGCCGCCGTCTCCTCGCCCCCGCCCCCCGGGAGTCACCGCTGTTGCGCGCGGGGGCGCGACAGACCGGCCGTCGGTGCGGTGGCGCGTGGTCGGACGGTCCTCGGCAGGGTGTACGGCAGGCTGCCGTACCAGGTGCGGGCGACCGTGTAGCCGAAGGCCAGGCAGAGCATGCCGCCCACCGCGTCCAGCCAGAAGTGGTTGGCGGTGGCGACGATCACCACCAGGGTCGCGGCGGGGTAGAGCAGGCCCAGGATCCTGACCCACGGCAGCCGGGCCAGCGCGAAGATCGTCAGGCCGCACCACAGCGACCAGCCGATGTGCATGGACGGCATCGCGGCGTACTGGTTCGACATGTTCTTCAGGTCGCCTGAGGCCATCGAGCCCCACGTCTGGTGGACCAGGACCGTGTCCACGAAGACCGTGCCGTTCATCAGCCGAGGGGGTGCGAGCGGATACAGGTAGTAACCGACGAGGGCCACGCCGGTGGTGGCGAACAGCACGAGACGGGTCGCCGCGTAGCGGCCGGGATGACCGCGGTAGAGCCACACCAGAACACCGAGCGTCACCACGAAATGCAAGGTCGCATAGTAGTAGTTCATGCCGATGATGAGCCAAGTCGCCGAGTTCACGGCCTGGTTGACCGTCTGCTCGACGGCGATGCCCAGCTGCTGCTCCGCCTGCCAGATCCAGTCGGCGTTACGCAGCGCCGCTGCCTTCTGCTCCGGGACCGCGTTGCGGATCAGTGAGTACGTCCAGTAACTCACCGCGATGAGGAGGGTCTCGAACCACAGGCGTGGGCGGCGGGGGCTGCGCAGACGGTCCAGGCGGTTCGGCCGGGACTCGGCCGTGACGGGCCGTGGAAGGGCCT
This sequence comes from Streptomyces sp. NPDC030143, assembly GCF_055573695.1. NCBI lineage: Bacteria > Bacillati > Actinomycetota > Actinomycetes > Kitasatosporales > Streptomycetaceae > Streptomyces > Streptomyces sp. NPDC030143. Next base: position 573,916 of record NZ_JBVIAY010000001.1, on the reverse strand, counting down.
CTTCGCGGCCTTCCGGTGACGTCACGGTCGGTTCACCCATGGATACAGAGTCTGCCAGAAAAGCTTGCACCCCCGATCATCCCGCGGGGCTGCCCCACCCGCATGTTCTACGGCCGACCGACCCCTGACGGGCCCTGCCGACGGACGACCCGGACCCGGGGATTCTCCGTCTCACGGACGATTGCGGTCACCGGGTGCCGAAGCGGTCGAACCGCGCACCACCAGCTCCGGCATGAACACGAACTCGCTGTGCGGGGCGGGCGTTCCGCCGATCTCCTCCAAGAGCGTGCGCACCGCGGCCTGGCCCATCGCGGGGACGGGCTTGCGTACGGTGGTCAGCGGCGGGTCGGTGAAGGCGATCAGCGGGGAGTCGTCGAAGCCGACGACCGAGATGTCCCGCGGGACCGCCAGACCGCGCTGGCGCGCCGCCCGTATCGCGCCGAGGGCCATCATGTCGCTGGCGCAGACGATCGCCGTGCAGCCCCGGTCGATGAGCGCCGTGGTGGCGGCCTGCCCGCCCTCCAGGGTGTACAGCGAATGCTGGACGAGCTCGGACTCGACGACGTCGGTGGTCAGCCCCAGCTGCTCCTGGACCGCCCGCACGAAGCCCTCGATCTTGCGCTGGACCGGGACGAAGCGCTTCGGACCGAGGGCCAGGCCGATGCGGGTGTGCCCCAGCGAGACGAGGTGGGTGACCGCCAGCGTCATCGCCGCCCGGTCGTCGGGGGAGATGAAGGGCGCCTGCACCTTCGGCGAGAAGCCGTCGACGAGGACGAACGGCACCCCCTGCGCGCGCAGCTGGTCGTAGCGCTGCATGTCGGCGGTGGTGTCCGCGTGCAGCCCGGACACGTAGATGATGCCGGCGACCCCGCGGTCGACCAGCATCTCGGTCAGCTCGTCCTCGGTGGAGCCGCCCGGGGTCTGGGTGGCGAGGACCGGGGTGTAGCCCTGGCGGGTCAGCGCCTGGCCGATGACCTGGGCCAGGGCGGGGAATATCGGGTTCTCCAGCTCGGGCGTGATGAGGCCGACCAGCCCCGCGCTGCGCTGGCGCAACCGTACCGGGCGTTCGTACCCCAGCACGTCCAGCGCGGCGAGCACGGACTGACGGGTGGTGGCGGCGACGCCCGGCTTCCCGTTGAGGACGCGGCTGACGGTCGCTTCGCTCACCCCCGCCTGCGCAGCGATGTCCGCAAGCCGTGTGGTCACAGGGGTGGACTGTACCGGCCAGGCGTCCCCTTGCACACCGATCGGACGCCGTGTGCGACCGGTGGAACGGCCCGCCCCGGGCTGCTGCGTCATCGCGCTCCCTCGTGAAAGTGATGGCAAGAGCTTGCAGAGTCTTGCACAACCGGCCCCATACCGCTCGACGCCTGTAAACAAGCGTCTCACGGCGGTCGCCGAGAGGTCACGCCCGGATAACTTCGGAGACGTCTTGCACTTTTTTGCTGCAAGGTCTTTCGCGGTGCTTACAACGCTGTTACGTTCACGTCGCCCGGCGGCCGCCGCAACGGCGCAGTCGGCAAGTCGACAGGGACGGCGGACGGGACCGCTCCCTGTAGCTACTCGGGCTTTCACCCTCAAGGAGAACTCATGCGGCGTGGCATAGCGGCCACCGCGCTGGTGGCGTCCCTCGCCCTCGCGGCGACGGCCTGCGGCGGAAGTGACAGCGGCGACTCGGCCGGCGGCCCGGTCACCATCACCTGGTGGGACACGTCCAACGCGACGAACGAGGCGCCGGCGTACCAGGCCCTGATCAAGGAGTTCGAGGCCGCCAACAAGGACGTCAAGGTCAAGTACGTCAACGTCCCCTTCGACCAGGCGCAGAACAAGTTCGACACCGCCGCCGGCTCCAAGGGTGCCCCCGACGTGCTGCGCTCCGAGGTCGGCTGGACCCCGGCCTTCGCCAAGAAGGGCTACTTCCTGCCGCTGGACGGCACTGAGGCCCTCGCCGAGCAGGACAAGTTCAAGTCCAACCTGATCGAGCAGGCCAAGTACGAGGGCAAGACCTACGGCGTGCCGATCGTCACCGACACGCTCGCGCTGGTCTACAACAAGGAGCTCTTCGCCAAGGCCGGCATCGTCGCCGCCCCCAGGACCTGGGACGAGCTGAAGAAGGCCGCCGCCACGATCAAGGACAAGACCGGCGTCGACGGCTACTGGGGTTCCACCCAGGCCTACTACGCCCAGTCCTTCCTCTACGGCGAGGGCACCGACACCGTCGACGCCGACGCCAAGAAGATCACCGTCAACTCGGCGGAGGCGAAGAAGGCCTACGGCACCTGGCTCGGCCTGTTCGACGGCAAGGGCCTGCACAAGGCGGACACCACCGCCGACGCTTACGCCCACATCCAGGACGCCTTCGTCAACGGCAAGGTCGCCGCGATCATCCAGGGCCCCTGGGAGATCACGAACTTCTACAAGGGCACGGCCTTCAAGGACAAGGGCAACCTCGGCATCGCCACCGTCCCGGCCGGCTCCACAGGCAAGGCGGGCGCCCCGACCGGCGGCCACAACCTCTCGGTCTACGCCGGCTCGGACAAGGCCCACCAGGCCGCCGCGCTGAAGTTCGTCAACTTCATGACCTCCGCGAAGTCCCAGGCGGCCGTCGCGCTGAAGAACTCCACGCTGCCCACGCGCGACGACGCCTACACCGACCAGGTCAAGGCCGACCCGGGCATCGCCGGCTACGGCACGGTCCTGTCCGCCGCCCAGCCGCGCCCCGCGCTGCCGGAGTACAGCTCCCTGTGGGGCCCGCTCGACACCGAACTGCCCAAGATCGCGGGCGGCAAGGAGTCCCTCGACAAGGGGCTGGGCAACGCCGAGACCGCCATCGCCAAGCTGGTGCCGGACTTCAGCAAGTGAGCCCCGCGTGGCCGCCGGATCACCGCTCGAGGGGGGAGTGATCCGGCGGCCACCGGCCTGTGCCCGCCCCGCCCCCGATCCACAGCTCCTCCAGAAGGTGTCGAACCATGACAGTCGCCATCGACCGCGCGACCGGCAAGCGTCGCGGTGACGCGCCGCGGCCCGGGCTGGGCCGGCGCCTGAAGCACGGCTACCGGAAGTACTGGTACGCGTACGCGATGATCGCCCCCGTGGTCGTCGTCCTCGGCGTTCTCGTGCTGTACCCCCTCGGGTACGGCCTCTACCTGACCCTCACCGACGCCAACAGCCTCAACACGGCCCGCACCATCGGTGTCAACGAGATCGAGGCCACCTACAAGTTCATCGGCCTCGACAACTACGCCGACATCCTGTGGGGCGAGACCGCCTACGACCGATTCTGGTCGCACTTCATCTGGACGATCGTCTGGACGGCCGCCTGTGTCGCCCTGCACTACACGATCGGTCTCGGCCTCGCCCTGCTGCTGAACCAGAAGCTGCGCGGGCGCACCTTCTACCGGCTGATCCTCGTCCTGCCCTGGGCGGTGCCGACCTTCGTCACCGTGTTCGGATGGCGGTTCATGCTCGCCGACGGCGGCGTCGTCAACTCCGGCCTGGAGGCGCTGCACCTGCCGACGCCGCTGTGGCTGGAGGACACCTTCTGGCAGCGCTTCGCCGCGATCATGGTCAACACCTGGTGCGGGGTGCCGTTCATGATGGTCTCCCTGCTCGGCGGCCTGCAGTCCATCGACTCCTCGCTCTACGAGGCCGCCGAGATGGACGGTGCGAACGCCTGGCAGCGCTTCCGGTACGTCACCCTGCCGGGTCTGAGGTCGGTCAGCTCCACCGTCGTCCTCCTCGGCATCATCTGGACCTTCAACCAGTTCGCCGTGATCTTCCTGCTGTTCGGCAACACCGCCCCCGACGCGCAGATCCTCGTCACCTGGGCGTACTACCTCGGCTTCGGACAGCAGCCGCGTGACTTCGCCCAGTCGGCCGCCTACGGCATCCTGCTGCTGGCCATCCTGATCGTCTTCACCTCGTTCTACCGCCGCTGGCTGAACCGCAACGAGCAGCAGCTCGCGATCTGAGGCAGGAGTTCCCATGAGTACGAGCACCGTCGAGACCTCCGCCGACGCGACCGGGCAGCACTCCGCGGGCGCCCCCCGCGCGGCCCGGGGCCGAGAACGGCGCGGCCCCCTCGCCTCCCTCGCCTCCCACGGCGTCCTGACCGTCGCGAGCCTCATCGCGCTGTTCCCGATCGTCTGGCTGGTCTTCCTCTCCCTCGGCCCCGACAAGGACGACTACCTCCACCCCGGACGCATCTGGTCCAAGATGACGTTCGACAACTACGCGTTCGTCCTGCAGCACACGAACTTCTTCGACTGGCTGAAGAGCTCGCTGATCGTTTCGCTGGGCACCACGGTGATCGGCGTGCTGATCGCCGCCACCACCGGCTACGCCGTGTCCCGCATGCGCTTCCCCGGCTACCGGAAGTTCATGTGGGTGCTGCTGGTCACCCAGATGTTCCCGATCGCCGTGCTGATCGTGCCGATGTACCAGATCCTGTCGGAGCTCCAGCTCATCGACACCTACCTCGGCCTGGTCCTCGTCTACTGCTCGACCGCGGTGCCCTACTGCGCCTGGCTGCTCAAGGGCTACTTCGACACCATCCCGTTCGAGATCGACGAGGCCGGGCGCGTCGACGGCCTGACCCCCTTCGGCACCTTCGCGCGGCTGATCCTGCCGCTCGCCAAGCCGGGCCTCGCGGTCGCCGCGTTCTACAGCTTCATCACGGCCTTCGGCGAGGTCGCCTTCGCCACCACGTTCCTCCTCGACGACCAGAAGTACACCCTCGCCGTCGGCCTGCAGAGCTTCGTCAGCGAGCACGACGCCCAGCGCAACCTGATGGCCGCCACCGCCGTGCTGATCGCGATACCCGTCTCCGCGTTCTTCTACCTCGTGCAGAAGAACCTCGTGACCGGCCTGACCGCCGGCGGCACCAAGGGCTGAGCCCGGGGCCCGGCCTCGCGGCCGGGTTCCTCATCAGGGAAAGACTCCCGCGCACCGAAGAGCGCGGGTGGCGGCCGCGGTGTCCATCCGACCCCGCCGGCACCGCGGCCGCCTGATCACCCCATCCGCCGTCGCACCTCCGAGACCATGACCGCCACCCCCTTACGCACCAAGGACGCCATGAGCCAGCAGCACTCCGCCGCCCCGGCCCCCACCTCCCGGCCCGCCTCGGCCGTCGCCACCGTCGCCCGGCACCGCGACTGGTGGCGGGACGCGGTGATCTACCAGGTGTACCCGCGCAGCTTCGCCGACAGCAACGGCGACGGCATGGGCGACCTGGAAGGCGTACGCTCCCGCCTGCCGTACCTGCGCGACCTCGGCGTGGACGCCGTGTGGCTCAGCCCGTTCTACGCCTCCCCGCAGGCCGACGCCGGCTACGACGTCGCCGACTACCGGGCCGTGGACCCCATGTTCGGCAACCTGCTCGACGCCGACGCCCTCATCCGCGACGCCCGCGCACTGGGCCTGAGGATCATCGTCGACCTCGTCCCCAACCACTCCTCCGACCAGCACGAGTGGTTCAGGCGGGCGGTCGCCGAGGGCCCCGGCTCGCCGCTCCGGGAGCGCTACCACTTCCGCCCCGGCAAGGGGTCGGACGGCGAACTGCCGCCCAACGACTGGGAGTCCATCTTCGGCGGCCCCGCCTGGACGCGCGTGACCGAGCCTGACGGCACCCCCGGCGAGTGGTACCTGCACCTCTTCGCGCCCGAGCAGCCCGACTTCAACTGGGACCACCCGGCCGTCGGCGACGAGTTCCGCTCGATCCTGCGCTTCTGGCTCGACATGGGCGTCGACGGTTTCCGCATCGACGTGGCCCATGGCCTGGTGAAGGCGGAGGGCCTCCCGGACCTGGGATCCCACGACCAGCTCAAGCTGCTGGGCAACGATGTCATGCCGTTCTTCGACCAGGACGGCGTCCACGACATCTACCGCCAGTGGCGGCTCATCCTCGACGAGTACTCCGGCGAGCACATCTTCGTGGCGGAGGCGTGGACGCCGACCGTCGAGCGGACGGCGAACTACGTCCGCCCGGACGAGCTCCACCAGGCCTTCAACTTCCAGTACCTGGCCACCGAGTGGGACGCCGGACAGCTGCGCGAGGTCGTCGACCGCACCCTGGAGGCCATGCGCCCGGTCGGCGCCCCCTCCACCTGGGTCCTGTCCAACCACGACGTGACCCGGCACGCCACCCGCTTCGCCAACCCGCCCGGCCTCGGCACCCAGATCCGCACGGCCGGCGACCGCGCGCTCGGCCTGCGCAGGGCCCGCGCGGCCACCCTGCTGATGCTGGCGCTGCCCGGCTCGGCCTACGTCTACCAGGGCGAGGAACTCGGCCTGCCGGACGTCGTCGACCTGCCCGACGAGGTGCGCCAGGACCCCGCGTACTTCCGGGGCGCCGGCCAGGACGGCTTCCGGGACGGCTGCCGGGTCCCCCTCCCGTGGACCCGCGAGGGCTCCTCGTACGGCTTCGGCGACGGGGGCAGCTGGCTGCCGCAGCCGGAGGGCTGGGGCGAGCTGAGCGTCGAGGCGCAGGACGGCGTGCCCGGCTCGACGCTGGAGCTGTACCGCTCGGCGCTGGCCGTCCGCCGCTCCCACCCCGACCTCGGCGCCGGCGACTCGGTGGAGTGGCTGCGCGCCCCCGAGGGCGTCCTGGCCTTCCGCCGCGGCGAGTTCGTGTGCGTCGCCAACACCTCCGGCGAGGCGGTGACCGTCCCGGCGTACGGCCGCGTGCTGCTCGCCAGCGGTGACCCGGCCGAGGCGGACGGCGAGACGAAGGTGCCGGCCGACACGACGGTGTGGTTCACCGCGGCCTGACGGCCGTCCCGCAAGGTTCTCGCAGCAACTTCACACGGCCCGCTGCCTTTTCAGGCGGCGGGCCTCTACCATCTGCGTCACCGCAAGTTTGCTGAATGTTTCAGCAAGCACCTTCAATGAAGAAGGAACCCCGCATGGCACGCAGATCCCTCTGCGGCGCGCTCGCCCTCGCGGCCGCCGCTCTTGTCATGGCCCCGTCCCCCGCGCAGGCCTCCCCGCCCGGCGCCAAGGACGTCACCGCCGTCCTCTTCGAGTGGAACTTCGCCTCCGTCGCGAAGGAGTGCACCACCGCCCTCGGCCCCGCCGGATACGGATACGTGCAGGTCTCCCCGCCGGCCGAGCACATACAGGGCGCACAGTGGTGGACGTCGTACCAGCCCGTCAGCTACAAGATCGCCGGCCGGCTCGGTGACCGCACGGCCTTCCGGAACATGGTGAACACCTGTCACGCGGCCGGTGTGAAGGTCGTGGTGGACACCGTCATCAACCACATGTCCGCGGGCAGCGGCACCGGCACCGGCGGGTCGTCGTACACGAAGTACGCCTACCCCGGCCTGTACTCCTCCTACGACTTCGACGACTGCACCGGGCAGATCTCGAACTACGCCGACCGCTGGAACGTCCAGCACTGCGAACTGGTCGGCCTCGCGGACCTGGACACGAGCGAGCCCTACGTCCGCGGCGCGATCGCCGGCTACCTGAACGACCTGCTCACCCTCGGCGTCGACGGCTTCCGCATCGACGCGGCCAAGCACATCGACGCGGCCGACCTGGCGAACATCAAGTCCCGCCTGACCGACCCGAACGCGTACTGGAAGCAGGAGGTCATCCACGGTAGCGGGGAGGCCGTCCAGGCCACCGAGTACACGGGCAACGGCGACGTCCAGGAGTTCCGCTACGCCTACGACCTCAAGCGGGTCCTCACCGGCGAGAACCTCGCCTACCTCAGGAACTACGGCGAGGGCTGGGGCTACCTGAACGGCTCGGTCGCCGGTGTCTTCGTCGACAACCACGACACCGAGCGCAACGGCTCCACCCTCAACTACAAGGACGGCGCGAACTACACCCTCGCCCACGTCTTCATGCTCGCCTGGCCCTACGGCGCGCCCGACATCAACTCCGGGTACGAGTTCTCCGACCCCGACGCCGGTCCGCCGAACGGCGGCCGGGTCGACGCCTGCTGGCAGAACGGCTGGAAGTGCCAGCACGCCTGGCCGGAGATCAGGTCGATGGTCGCCTTCCGCAACGCGACGCGGGGCGAGCCGGTGACCGACTGGTGGGACAACGGCGGCGACGCGATCGCCTTCGGGCGCGGCACCAGGGGATTCGTGGCCATCAACCACGAGGCGGGCTCCCTGACCCGGACGTACCAGACCTCGCTGCCCGCCGGGACGTACTGCGACGTGCAGCGGAACACGACGGTGACCGTCGACTCCGGCGGCCGGCTCACCGCCACCCTCGGCTCGAACACCGCCCTGGCGATCCACGCGGGCGCGACGGGCTGCTGAGCCGCCGACCGCTCCCCTCGCGTACCGCGCGCCCTGGTACGCCCTGCGGCGCGCGGTACGCGAAGGGCTGACGGCCGCGGACCGCGGTCCTCCAGGAGTCCCGCGGTCGCGCAGACCGCCCGCCGTGCCGGTCGCGCGACCGCCCGCCGCGCCGTCGCCCACGAGCGGTCCGTGCCGGGCTGCGGGCGGCGGTGCCCCGGGGGGCGTCGCCCGCAGTGCCCGGGTCGGGCGGACGATTGACGGTGAAAACTCTTGCCAAGGGTTTCACGGCTCTTGCTGTAAGGCTTTCGTCGGCGATACGGTCACGCGGGGTCGGACCCAACAGAGCCGCATCCGCAAGGAGTTCCCACCTGTGATACCGAGATGGCCGGCGCCCCACAGGCGCCGAAACCCGCAGGTCCGACGCGTCGCGGTCGTCGCCGTCGCCGCGCTCGCCACCGCCCTCGTCCAGCCGCTCGCCGCCCGCGCGGACGCCCCGCCCCCGCCCCCGCCCCCGACGGACGCGAGGCTGGCCGCCGAACCCGCCCGGCACGACGCGACCCGGGAGCAGTTCTACTTCGTCCTGCCGGACCGCTTCGCCAACGGGGACTCCGCCAACGACCGTGGCGGACTCACCGGCTCACGCCTGAACACCGGATACGACCCCACCGACAAGGGCTTCTACCAGGGCGGCGACCTCAAGGGCCTGACCAAGCGCCTCGACTACATCAAGGGCCTCGGCACGACCGCCCTGTGGATGGCGCCGATCTTCAAGAACCAGCCCGTGCAGGGCGCCGGCACCAACGCCTCCGCCGGCTACCACGGTTACTGGATCACCGACTTCACCCAGGTCGACCCGCACTTCGGCACCAACGAGGACCTCAGGACCCTCATCTCCGCGGCACACGCCAAGGGCATGAAGGTCTTCTTCGACGTCATCACCAACCACACCGCCGACGTCGTCGACTACGAGGAGAAGTCCCACGACTACCTCTCCAAGGGCGCCTTCCCCTACCTGACGAAGGACGGCGAGCCCTTCGACGACGGCGACTACGCGGACGGCACCCGCGCGTTCCCGGACGTCGACACGGCCTCCTTCCCCCGGACGCCCGTGGTCGGCCGGCAGCGGAAGGTCCCCGCCTGGCTCAACGACCCGACCATGTACCACAACCGGGGCGACTCGACCTTCGCCGGTGAGTCCTCCACGCACGGCGACTTCTCCGGGCTCGACGACCTGTGGACCGAACGTCCCGAGGTCGTCGAGGGCATGGAGAGGATCTACCAGCGGTGGGTCAGGGACTTCGACGTCGACGGCTTCCGGATCGACACCGTGAAGCACGTGAACATGGAGTTCTGGACCCAGTGGGCCACCGCCCTCGACGCCTACGCGGCCCGGCAGGGACGTGACGACTTCTTCATGTTCGGCGAGGTGTACTCCGCCGACACGGACGTCACCTCCCCGTACGTCACCCGGGGCCGCCTCGACGCCACCCTCGACTTCCCCTTCCAGGAGGCGGCCCGCCAGTACGCCTCCCAGGGCGGCAGCGCCAGGAAACTCGCGTCGGTCTTCGCCGACGACTACAAGTACACGACCGGCACGGCCAACGCGTACGAGCAGGTCACCTTCCTCGGCAACCACGACATGGGCCGGATCGGCACGTTCCTGAAGCAGGACGACCCGCAGGCCACCGACGCCGAACTGCTCGCCAAGGACCGGCTCGCCAACGAGCTGATGTTCCTCAGCCGCGGCAACCCGGTCGTCTACTACGGCGACGAGCAGGGCTTCACCGGCGCCGGCGGCGACAAGGACGCCCGCCAGACGATGTTCGCCTCGAAGACGGCCGACTACCTCGACGACGACCGCATCGGCACCGACCGCACCCACGCGAGCGACGCCTACGACACGAGCGCGCCCCTGTACCGGCGGATCGCCGCCCTGGCCCAGCTCCGCAAGGCCAACCCGGCCCTCGCCGACGGCATCCAGACCGAGCGGTACGCGGACGACGGAGCCGGCGTCTACGCCTTCTCCCGCACGGACGCCCGCACCGGCACCGAGTACGTCGTCGCCTTCAACAACGCGGACGAGGCGAAGCCGGCGACGTTCGCCACCGGTTCGGCGGCCATGACGTTCCGCGGCGTCTACGGCACCGAGGACACCCTGAGGTCCGACGCCGGCAAGAAGATCACCGTCACCGTCCCGGCCGGTTCGGCGATCGTGCTCAAGGCGTCCGGCAGGCTTGCCCAGCCCGCCACCGGGCCGACCCTCACCCTCCACGCCCCGGCCGCCGGAGCCACCGGCACGGTCGAGCTGAGCGCCGACGTGGAGGGCGGCCGGCTCAACCGGGTCGTCTTCGCCGCCCAGGTCGGCAACGGCAGGTGGACGACGCTCGGCTCCGCCGACCACGCCCCCTACAAGGTCACGCAGGCCCTCGGGAAGGGCGTGCCCCCGGGCACCGCCCTGCGCTACAAGGCCGTCGTGATCGACTCGGCGGGCCGCACGGCGAGCGCCACCGCCGGCAGCACCACCGGCACCCCGCCCGCCCCCGAGACCCCCACCGCCTCCTCCCGTGACCACGTGGTCGTGCACTACCAGCGCCCCGACGGCGACTACGGGAACTGGGGCCTGTACGCCTGGGGCGACCTCGCCGACGGCGAGGCGACGGACTGGCCCGCCAGCCACCCCTTCGTCGGCCGCGACGCCTACGGCGCCTTCGCCTACGTCAAGCTGAAGCCGGGCGCCTCGAACGTCGGCTTCCTCGTCATCGACAAGCAGGGGAACAAGGACGTCTCCGCCGACCGCACCATCGACGTCACCCGGACGGGCGAGGTGTGGATCGAGCAGGGCAAGGACGCCGTGCTCACCGAACGGCCCGCGTACCCGGAGCAGGACAAGGGCAAGGCCGTCCTGCACTACCACCGCGCCGACGGGAACTACGACGGCTGGGGCCTGCACGTCTGGACGGGCGCCGCGCACCCCACCGAGTGGTCGAACCCGCTGATGCCGGTGAAGACTGATGCCTATGGCGCTGTCTTCGAGGTGCCGCTCACCGAGGGTGCCGGCAGTCTCAGCTACATCGTCCACAAGGGCGACGAGAAGGACCTGCCCGCCGACCGGTCGCTGGACCTCACGGCCGACGGTCACGAGGTGTGGCTGTTGAACGGCCAGGAGAAGCACCTGCTGCCCCAGCCCGCGGGCTCCGCGGCCGCCCTGGACCTGACCACCTCCGAGGCGGTCTGGATCGACCGCGCCACCGTCGTCTGGAACGGCTCCGACGCGGCCGCCTCCACCCAGCTGCTCTCCTCGCGCGCCGGCTCGATCGCGGTGAAGGACGCCACGCTCACCAGCGACGACGAGCGCTGGCTGCGGCTGACCAGGACCACCCTCACCGACGCCCAGAAGGCGAGGTTCCCGCACCTGAAGGACCACACCGCCTGGTCCGTCGACCCGCGCGACCGCGACTGGGTGCGCGAGGCGCTGCGCGGACAGCTCGTCGCCTCGCAGCGGGCCGCGAACGGCGCGGTGCTCGCGGCGACCGGCGTGCAGATCGCCGGCGTGCTCGACGACCTGTACCCCGGGGCGACCAAGGCGCGGCTCGGGCCGACCTTCCGCGACGGCCGGCCGACGCTGGCCGTCTGGGCGCCGACGGCGCGGAACGTCTCCCTGGAGCTCGACGGCTCCACCGTGCGGATGAAGCGCGACGACACCACGGGCGTCTGGTCCGTCACCGGCCCCGCGTCCTGGAAGAACAAGCCCTACCGCTACGTCGTCCAGGTGTGGGCGCCCAGCGTGCGCGCGGTCGTCACCAACAAGGTCACCGATCCCTACTCGGTCGCCCTCACCGCGAACTCCGAGCGCAGCCTGGTCGTCGACCTGGACGACAGGTCCCTGGCCCCCGGCGGCTGGGCGACCCTGCGCAAGCCCCGTGCCGTACCGCTGAAGGACGCCCAGATCCAGGAGCTGCACATCCGGGACTTCTCCGTCGAGGACCGGACGGCGCAGCACCCCGGCACCTACCTCGCCTTCACCGACAAGGACAGTGCCGGCTCCGGGCACCTGCGGGAGCTGGCGAAGGCGGGCACGTCCCACGTGCACCTGCTGCCCGCCTTCGACATCGCCACGATCCCCGAGAGGAGGGCCGACCAGGCCACCGCGGACTGCGATCTGGCCTCCTACCCGGCCGACTCCGACCAGCAGCAGGAGTGCGTCGGGAAGATCGCCGCGAAGGACGCCTACAACTGGGGCTACGACCCGTACCACTACACGGTCCCCGAGGGCTCCTACGCCACCGACCCGGACGGCACGCGGCGCACCGTGGAGTTCCGCAGGATGGTGAAGGCGCTGAACGAGGACGGCCTCGGGGTCGTCATGGACGTCGTCTACAACCACACCGCGGCGAGCGGCCAGGCGGCCACCAGCGTCCTCGACCGGGTCGTCCCCGGCTACTACCAGCGGCTCCTCGACGACGGCACCGTGGCGAACAGCACCTGCTGCGCGAACACCGCGACCGAGAACGCCATGATGGGCAAGCTGGTCGTCGACTCGATCGTCACCTGGGCGAAGCAGTACAAGATCGACGGCTTCCGTTTCGACCTCATGGGCCACCACCCGAAGGCCAACATCCTGGCCGTCCGCAAGGCCCTCGACGCGCTGAGCGTCGAGAAGGACGGCGTCGACGGAAAGAAGATCATCCTGTACGGCGAGGGCTGGAACTTCGGCGAGGTCGCCGACGACGCCCGGTTCGTCCAGGCCACGCAGAAGAACATGGCCGGCACGGGCATCGCCACCTTCTCCGACCGCGCCCGTGACGCCGTCCGCGGCGGCGGCCCCTTCGACGCCGACCCCGGCGTCCAGGGCTTCGCCTCCGGCCTGTACACCGACCCCAACTCCTCGACGGCCAACGGCACCCCGGCCGAGCAGAAGGCCCGCCTGCTGCACTACCAGGACCTGATCAAGGTCGGGCTGAGCGGCAACCTCGCCGCCTACCGCTTCACCGACACCGCAGGCCGGGAGGTCACCGGCGCCGGCGTCGACTACAACGGCAGCCCCGCCGGCTACGCGGACGCCCCCGGCGACGCCCTCGCCTACGCCGACGCCCACGACAACGAGTCACTGTTCGACGCCCTCGCCTTCAAACTGCCCGTCTCGACGAACGCGGCCGACCGGGCCCGGATGCAGGTCCTCGCCATGGCCACGGCCACCCTCTCGCAGGGCCCGGCCCTCTCCCAGGCCGGCACCGACCTGCTGCGCTCGAAGTCCCTGGACCGCAACTCCTACGACAGCGGCGACTGGTTCAACGCCATCCACTGGAGCTGCGCCGACGGCAACGGCTTCGGCCGCGGGCTGCCGCCGGCCGCCGACAACGCCGCCAAGTGGCCCTACGCCACACCCCTGTTGAGCCGGGTGGCGGTCGGCTGTGCGCAGATCGAGTCGGCCTCCGCCGCCTACCGGGACCTGCTGCGCATCCGTACGACGGAGCAGGTGTTCTCCCTGGACACGGCCGCGCAGGTGCAGGCCCGGCTCTCCTTCCCGCTGTCGGGCAGCGACGAGACGCCCGGTGTGATCACCATGCGCCTCGGTGACCTGGTCGTCGTCTTCAACGCGACGCCGACCGCGCAGCGGCAGACGGTCGCCCCGCTCGCCGGCACGGGCTACCGCCTGCACCCGGTGCAGGCGGCGGGCGCGGACGCCACCGTGAAGACGGCGTCGTACGCGAGGACCTCGGGCACCTTCGAGGTACCGGCCCGCACGGTGGCGGTCTTCTCCCGCACCGGGTGAACGCGCACCCGTGAACCCGCACTGAACGCCCGCATCACCTGAGCCACAGCGCTCATCCTGACCTGCGCGTTAGGGTGAGCGCTGTCGCCCAGGCCCCGCGACCGGCGGCAAGATCCAGAAGAGACCCCCTAGTACGGGAGTGCCCATGCCGCAGATCACCGTCGACTACTCCGACCGGCTCGTGGACGACTTCGACCGGCCCGGATTCGCCAGGGCGCTGCACGACGCCGTCGTGGAGATCGCGGCCGCCAAGCCGCCGGCCTGCAAGACGCAGTTCCGCCGGACCGAGGACGCCACCGTCGGCCCCGACACCGAGGGGCACGCCGTCGTGCACGTCCACATCGGACTGCTGGCCGGCCGCACCGAGGAGACCAAGGCCCGGCTCACCGAGACGGTGCTGGAACTGCTGCGGCAGCATGTGAAGCCCGCCGAGGGCCTCGCCCTGCACTCCTCCGCCGAGGTCCGCGACCTGGACCCCTCGTACCGCAAGTCCGAGGTCTGAGCTCTCAGAGCTCCGACAAGAGGACCCCTGAGAGCTCCGGACAAAAGGGGAGGCCGTTCAGCTCGCGGCGTCCGGTGCGTGCGATCGCAAGGCGCCGGAAGCTCCTCGTAGCGGAGCTGCCAGGGGCTTTCGGCAACGCGGCGAGCGTGCGTGCCAGGCGTCGCGAGCCGGGCTCCCTTCTTGTTCGGAGCTCTAAGACGCCAGCGCGATGAGCCGGGCGACCAGGTCCCCGAAGGGGCCGTCGGCCGGCTCGTCACCCAGGACGGGGCGCAGCAGGGCCCGCAGTTCCTCGTCGTGGGCGGCGCTCACGGCGGTGAGGGCGGCGAAGTCCTGCACGAGCTGGACCTCCAGCTCCTCGCGCGGGATGCGCCGCCCGTCCAGCCAGATCAGCGCGGTGGACTCGGCGAGCGAGATCCAGGAGCGGACGACCAGCTCGAGCCGCGCGGGCGGATCGGCGACGCCCAGATGCGACAGGATCTGCTCGTAGGCGGCCTGGCGCACCGAGTCGATCAGCGCGGTCGTCGTGGGGACGCGGCTGAGGGTGTCGGCTCCGCCGACGGAGACGGCGGGACCGCCGCGCATCAGGGCCGAGAAGCCGGGGCCGTGCTCGTCGACGAAGTCGAAGTACCGGCGCATCACCCGCAGCAGCCGCGCCCCCAGCGGCCCCTCGTGCGGCTCGGCGAACCGGCCGGCCAGATCCTCCGACGCCCGCTTCAGCGCGGCCTCGTAAAGGCTGAGTTTGCCGGGGAAGTAGTGGTACACCAGAGGTCGCGAGATGCCCGCGGCCGCGGCTATCTCGTCGATGGAGACCTCGTCGGGCGAGCGACGGGCGAACAGTTCGAGGGCGACGCCGATCAACTGCTGCCGCCGCTCCTCGACTCCCAATCTGCGGCGAACCCCGGTAGTCATACGAACACCTTACCGATCGAATCCGGACGTGAACGGACTGGATCGGCCACGGTCTCTCCCCGGTCGCCTCACATGTCAGCGCCGGACGATCACCGCGCGGCCGCGACACGCAGACCGGCGTCGAGTCACCGCGCTCGGTGCCCGGGAGCAGCTCGCCGCGGTGGCCCACCTCTCCCTCCAGCACCCGCTGTCGGTGGGGGTGAACCACCGTGCGCCGGCGACCTCCCTAGGGGGTGTCTCGAAAGTCCCGCACAGCACCCACGGTGCCCGGCACGCCCTCTCGCCGCACCGGCCGAAAGCACGAGTACACCCAGTACGAGCGCTTTCGTCCGGCACGCCGAGAGCACGCACCGGACACCGCGGGCACCGCACAGGACTTTCGAAACACCCCTAGCGCAGCCCGCCGATCGCCCGGCCGCCCTCCAGGGTCCCCTCCAGCTCCGCCTGGGCGCCCTGCCGTGTCGGCACGGCCAGCAGGTTGCCCCGCGCCGACCCGCTCACGCCGCCCGTCGCGCGCACGGACTCCGTGTCCCTGTCACCGGCGGCCAGCAGGTACCAGGAGCCGGACTGCGCCTTCCACAGCACACCGGCCAGCACATGCGGATCGCGCGGGCCGCACGCCGGCACGTCCCCCGCCTTCGCCACGACCGCCCCGAACAGCCCGCCCGGCGTCTGGAACTGCGCCTGCACGCGCGTGCCGTCGCCCCGCCAGGTCTCGGCCCGGGTGCACACCCAGGCGCCCGGGCCGCCCTCCTCCGGGAGCGACTGCCGTGCGTAGCCCCACGCGTTGACCGACCGCACACCCTGCGCCCGCGCCTCGCCCAGCGAGCAGGCGAACGGCGCCCAGGTGCGCAGCGCCTCCGCGCCGGTCGCCTCCTTCGGCCCGGTCGGCCGGCCCGCGGTGAGCCGGGCCGGGACGAGTTCCCCGAGGTCGCTCAGCAGGTACGACCCGGAGGCGTCCGTCAGCTGGAGCACGTTCCAGGTGGTGCAGGCGCCGCTGCGGGTGGCGGGGCTGGCCAGCGGCGAGGTGACGCCGTCGGACACCGCGAGGTCCATCAGTCCGGCGCCCGGTTTCGACAGGTCCCGCTCGGCGGCCTTCGTCACCCAGGGAGCCGTCAGGAACCGCACGTTGCCGTCGGCGCGGTCCAGGACCACCGCGCCCGCCTCGGCGCCCAGCGCCCCGTCCGTCCGGGCGAGGTCCAGCGCCGCTCCGGCCGTGCCGTCCCGGGGCTCGGCGTAGCGGGCGATGCGCAGACCGTCGTGCAGGATCACCACGCGCGCGGTCTCGACGTCGCCGGCGAACAGCAGTCGGGGCGGGCCGGCGGGGCCGCCGGTCGGGGTGCCGGGGGTCGCCGAGACGCGGACGGTCGTGCCGGGGCGGGCCCAGACGGCGAGCGCACGGCGCAGCAGCGCCTCGTCGCCGGTGAGATCGCCGCGCGCCGGCCACACGGAGAAGTCGGTGCGCGTGGCGGTCTTCCAGGCGGCGGGGGAGACCCGCACCAGCCGCCCGGGGTCGAGGGCGGCCTCGGCCGCCGGGTTGCGCGCGTACACCGGGGCGGCCGCGCCGTCGGGCCCCCAGCCGTCGCCGGGGAGCGCGACCAGGCCACCGCACACCGCGAGCGCGGCCGCTGCGGCGAGCGCGGCCTTGGTGTGCCGGCGGCGCCGCATCAGATCGGTGGGGCGGGCCTGGAGGGTGCAGGGGTCGAACTCGGGGGAGTCGAGCAGCGCGTACTGCGCGGCGATGCCGTCGGCCTCCCGCAGCGCGGCCTCCACGTCGTCGACGCCGGCCTCGGCCAGCACCTCGCGCACATCGCCGTCGGGCAGCTTCTCCAGGCCGCGCAGCGCACAGGCGGCGCGGGCCGGGCCGGAGAGGGCGGCGAGCCGCTGGTCCAGGACGAGTTCGTCGGCGCCGCCGGAGCACGGGAAGAGCCGCAGGCCCCACACCTGGGGCAGCAGCGGCGGCAGTTGCGCCCGCCGGGGCCAGGCCCGGCGCTTCGACGGCAGGCCCGCCTCCAGCGCCGTACGCACCACCCGCAGGCGGACGTAGGCGTACCCGGCGTCGCCGTCGCGGGCCGTGGACTGGGCCGGGATGACCGGCGTGGCCGCGCGGCCACGGGGCAGGGCGCGCTGGACCAGGGCGTGGGCGCTCAGGACCCGCCGGCCCCGGCCCGAGCCCGGGGGCAGCACCAGATAGGCGAGGCGGACCAGACGCGGGTAGTGCTCGACGAGCGCGGCCTCGGCCTGCTCGACGTCGACGACCCGGTCGGCGGGGGAACCGGGTGCGGGGCGCGGGGCGACATCCTGTGACTGCACGTCCAGCAGAACGAGCCACCCGGACGATGGTCACCGGCCGTCGGCATCGGTCCGGCCGCGGACGGCACGGCCACCGGACCCGCGGTCAGGGCCGCGCGGGCCGCCCGCCTGCGGGTGGGTCGGCGAGGTCCATCGGACCGGTTCCGCCCGGGCGGCCCGGCCGCCGGGCACCGGTAGGTTGAGCGCACCGCGCGCGGGAGCCGTATCCAGAACGAGGCTCTTGCAGGGAGGACAGATGAAGGTGACCCGACCGATGGTCGCGCTGTGCGGCGCGGTGCTGGCGCTGGCGCTGACGGGCTGCGGCTCCGGCGGCAAGGAGGAGGCGGCCGTGCCGGAGACGGCGACCGGCAGCCTGGAGCACCTGGCCGCCGAGGTGAAGTGCACGCCCGACATCCAGATCGACGCCGACGAGATCCGCCAGGCCGTCTGCAAGGACACCGGCGACAAGTTCATCCTCGCCACCTTCGCCACCGACCGCGGCCTGCGCGAGTGGATCAACGGGGCCAAGGACTACGGCGGTCACTACCTCGTCGGCCGCAAGTGGGTGGCCGTCGGCGAGACCAGGACGATGACGACGCTCCGGGAGACCCTCGGCGGTGACATCGAGGAGGGCGTCGACCACGGCGCGCACGAGTCGGGCGGCACCTCGCACTCCGGTCACTGAGCGGACGGCCGGTGACCGGACGGGTCACCGGGCGGACGGGGGCACGGAACGGACGGCCTGAACGGACGCGGGACACGACGAAGCCGGCGGTGAGGAATCCTCACCGCCGGCTTTCTCAGTCGGTCACACCCTCGGTGTCACTGGCACTTCTTGCCGGTGTTGATGCAGTTGACCATCTTGTTCATCAGGTTTTGGGAGAAGAAGTTGATGAAGTCGTTGTGGTCGGTGATCGGCTTGTGCAGCTGCTCCGGGAAGGTGTCCACCGCGTACGGGTTCACGACCTGCCCGTTCTGGAGCTTCGGGGCGGGGACGTTGTAGACCAGGCGGACCTGGAGCTGGGGGATCGCCTTGAAGCCGTTGGCGCAGGAGCCGTCGCCCTGGACGAACGCCACGTGCGTACGGTGGTTGGCGCTGTCGATGTTCTGGCCGTCCCAGCAGCTCTGGAAGTTGGACACACGCACCACCTGGCTGCCCTGCGGGCAGATCGGGTACTTGTCCTTCAGCTGCACCTTGTTCTCGAAGCCGGTGCAGCTCCAGTTCACGTTGGCGTTGTTGAGGCCGTTGACGAAGGCCTTGGCGTCACCGGTGATGATGCGCAGCGCCTGCGGCATCGCGACGACGGGGCCCCGCTTGTTGCCGACGAACTTCAGCTGCGCCTGGACGGGCTGGAGGATGCGGCCGACGTTGCCTTCCTTGCCGCCGCCGTCGTTGTTCTGGTCGAAGTCCTGCGAACCGTCCTGCAGTCGCAGCACCGGCCAGAAGTACGACGACCGGTCGCCCTGGTTCTGGCAGGTGGTCTGGGCGTTCGCCAGCTCCTGGTCGCTCGCGAAGGCGTCGTTGTTCTGGTTGCCGACGTAGTCGTGCAGGTGGTGGGCGCCGTTGGTGACACCGGGGGCCACGATCACGTTGTCCGTGTTGTGGTTGTCGTTGCCGTTGGTGCCGCACTTGGTGGTGAAGGTGCCCGTCGACCCGGACCGGCCGTTCGCGGCGAGGCCGTTGGCGCCCACACCCAGCTGGTTGTTGTTGCCGGCCTTGGTGATGTCGACGAAGTCCGCCGCCACCGGGCCGTTGCCGCCCTGACCGCCGTTGCCCTGCTGACCGTTGTTGCCCTGCTGGCCGCCGTTGTTCTGGCCGCCGTTGTTGTTCTGCTGGCCGCCGTTGTTCTGCTGGCCGCCGTTGTTCTGGCCGCCGCCGTTGTTGTTCCCGCCGTTGTTGCCGCCGGCGTTGGTCTGGTTGGCGACCTGCGGGGTGCAGGGGGCGAGCGAGCTCAGGTTCTGGACCTGGCCGCCGACGCGCTGGATGTTGATTCGGATCCGGTCGATCGTGGCGACCCGCTTCTCCTTGAGGGGGCCCAGGATCGCGTTCTGGACGAAGCCGGCGTCGTTGGCCTGCGCCTGGCGCGTGGAGGCGAGTCGGGCGTAGGCCTCGGTGATCTGCTTGTCGAGGTTCGCCAACTCCCTGTCGACGCCCTGACGCGCCCCGCCCGGGACGTTCGTCAGCTTCTGGCCGACGTCGGGGCAGGAGATGGTCGCCACCTGCCCGGGCGCGGCCTTGACCTGGTTCTGCGACGAGTTCTTCGACTCGTGCGCAGAGGCGTAGAAGTTCGCCCAGATCAGCCCGCCCCCACCGAGCGCTAGGGCCGCCGATGCTGCCACGGCCTTCGTGGCCATCGACGAACGGCGTTTACGTGTGTTGCGTCCCATGGAACTCCTCTGACTTCCTTGCGGGGCAGCATCGAGGCGCCCGACAGGAGTGAAGCGGCGCCTACCCATACGCACGTCGTCACAGGAGTGTTCAGCCGTCTCGGAAATTGATGACGGTTCCCCGGGACAATTCGACCCCAACGCCCGCACAGGCCACGGAAGTTGAAACGATCACCGGTCCCGGTCCAGATACGCCAGTACGGCCAGGACCCGTCGGTTGTCGTCGTCCGAGATCTCCAGGCCCAGCTTCACGAAGATGTTCGCGGTGTGCTTGGCCACGGCCCGTTCGGTGACGACCAGTCGGCCGGCGATCGCCGCGTTCGACCGGCCCTGCGCCATCAGCTCCAGCACCTCCCGCTCGCGGGGTGTGAGCCTCGTCACGGGGCTTCGGTCGTCGCCGCTGCGCCGGGCCAGCAACTGCTGGATCACCTGGGGGTCCATCGCCGTACCGCCCGCCGCGACCCGCCGCACGGCGTCGACGAACTGGTCCGCGTCGAAGACCCGGTCCTTCAGCAGATAGCCCACCCCGCCGCTGCCGTCGGCGAGCAGCTCGCGCGCGTAGAGCTGCTCGACGTGCTGGGAGAGGACGAGCACGGGCAGCCCCGGCCTCTCCCGGCGGGCCCGCAGCGCACACTGCAGACCCTCGTCGGTGTGGGTCGGCGGAAGCCGGACGTCGACCACGGCGACGTCCGGCTTCAGTTCGGCGAGTGCCCGCTCCAGCTCGGGCCCGCTCTCGACGGCGGCGGCGATCTCGAAGTCGTAGGCCTCCAGAAGTCGCACGAGACCGTCGCGCAGCAGGAACAGGTCTTCGGCTAGGACAACTCGCACGGGATCTCCATGGTCACCATGGTGGGACCGCCCGCCGGGGAGCTGACGGCCAGGACGCCGTCGAATGTACCCAGTCGCCGCTCGACCCCGGACAGGCCCGAGCCGGCCCCGACCACCGCACCTCCGCTGCCGTGGTCGGTGACGGAGATCCGCAGACGGCCCTCCGCGTGGTGCGCGTCGATCCAGATACGGTCGGCGCCGGAGTGCTTGACCGCGTTGGTGAGCACCTCGCTCACCGCGAAGTACGCCGCCGACTCCACCGGGGCGTCCGCCCGCCCGTCCAGCTCCACGGTCACCTCGCAGGGCACCGGCAGCCGCAGCGCCAGCGCCCGCACCGCGTCGCCCAGCCCGCGCTCGGCCAGCACCGGCGGGTGGATGCCGCGCACCAGGTCGCGGAGTTCGGCGAGGGCGTCGGCGGAGGACTGACGGGTCTGCGCGAGGAGTTGCTTGGCCCTCTCCGGGTCCTTGTCCACGAGCATCTCGACGGTCCCCAGGTCCATGCCCATCGCCACCAGGCGGGCCTGGGCGCCGTCGTGCAGGTCGCGTTCGATGCGCCGCAGCTCGGCGGCGGAGGTGTCCACGGCGTCCCGCCGCGTCTCGGTCAGGATCCGCACCCGCTCGGCGAGTTCGGCCTGACTGGGGGCGAGGAAGGCCTGCGTGAGGCGGAAGTGGAACCGGAAGGAGCTCACGGCGTACCGGTGGGCGACGATGAGGAGGGCGGCGCCCAGCGCGCCGGCCCCGAGCGCGGAGGCCTGGTCACTGACCGGCACGAACCCGTACCAGTACGGCCCGTACTCACCGTACGGCCCGCCCGTCATGGTCCGCCACAGCCCGGCCGCCAGCGCGAACCCCTCCAGCGGGTACAGCACGAGGACCGCCGGCAGCAGCGCGGTCGTGAACCCCGCCGTCATGTCCACCGGCAGCCAGCGCAGGTCCCGCCGGGTCGCCGGGTCCCGCAGCAGGGCGAGGGTGCGCGTCCACGGATTGGCGTCCTCGGGTGCCGGCCGGTAGGCCGACGGGATGCGCACCCCGCCCCACCGCGCGGCGAGCTCCCGCCGCCGGTCGGCGAAGGCGCGCACCCGGGTCAGCACCCACGGGGTGGTGAGCAGGCCGATCCCGAGGGGGATGAGGGCGATCGAGACGGCGGTGAGGGTGAAGCACAGGACGGCCACCGGCAGGGACACCACGGCCAGCACGAGCCCCCGCCAGGCGGCGAGCAGCATCCCCCGCGCCCTCGAACCGCCGCCTTCACCTTGCGTGTTGGTGTTCATGGGCGTCAGTCTGTCCGACCCGCTCGCCGGGGGTCACTGGGCCGGGACCCCCGGTCAGGGGGTGGTGTCAGGTCCACCCCCGGCCCGCCCCGCGACCGTCGCGAGGACCTTCGCCTCCACCTCCGGGTCCAGGCCGACGACGGCCCGGTCGGAGCGCAGGGGTGCCGTGCCGCCGATGTCCTGGAGCCACCTCCACGTGTCGGCGACGGTCTCCTCCACGGGCCGGCAGGACAGCCCGGCGGCCAACGCCCGGGACACGTCGGCGGAGTGCAGGGCGTCGTGCAGGTCGCTGCCCGGCGGCACCCACACGGGCAGCTGGGTCCACGGCTCGATGCCCGCGTCGAGGATCACCCGCGGTTCCACCCAGCGCAGCTCGGCCGCCGCCCCGGTGACCCGCACGCACGCGTCGAGCAACGTGCCCGTGGTGGCGTGCCCCTGGGGGCTCATCAGGTTGTACGGACCGCTCAGCTCCTGCTCGACCGCCCCGAGGATCCACTCGGCGAGGTCGCGCACGTCGACGTACTGGAGCGGGAGGTCACGCGGGCCGGGGGCCAGGACCTGGCCGCCGCGGGCCGTCCGGGTCAGCCACCAGGGCAGCCGGCCGATGTTCTCGTACGGGCCGAGGAGCAGCCCGGCCCGGACGAGCAGCGAGCGCTCCGCGCCGAAGGCGTCGACGACGGCCAGCTCGCCGCCCCGCTTGTCGCGCGGGTAGTCGGTCGTGCCGGCGTCCGGCTCGGCGCCCTCGACCAGGGGCGCGTCCTCGCCGTACCCGGCGGGCGGGGACCAGGCGTACACCGAGCAGCTCGACACGTACACGTACCGGCCGGCGCGGCCCCGCAGCAGTCGCGCCGCCTCCTGCACCGGGCGCGGCGCCGACGACCAGGTGTCGACGACCGCGTCCCACTCGCCGTCCGCCAGCGCGGCGAGCCCGCCGGGCGCGGTGCGGTCGCCGATCAGCGTCCGTGTGCCGGGGGCGGCGGTGTGCCGCCCCCGGTTGAGGACCGTCACGTCCCAGCCGCGTCCCAGGGCCGCCTCGACGACGGCCCGTCCCGCGAACTCCGTACCACCCAGCACCAGAAGTCTCATACCGCGGGACTCTGCCCGGTACCGGCGGGTGGAGGGAACCGTTTCTGCCGAGGGCAGAGATCAACCCGCGGTCGGCGGCGTGTACTTGTAGCCGACCCGGCGCACCGTCTGGATCGCCTGGCGGTACCGGGCGCCCAGCTTGCGGCGCAGCCGGGCGATGTGGACGTCGACCGTGCGGCCGTCGCCGACATGGCCGTAGCCCCACACGGTGGTGACGAGCTGGTCGCGTGTGTGCACCCGGTGAGGGTGGGCCACGAGATGGGCGAGCAGCTCGAACTCCAGGTAGGTCAGGTCGAGTTCGTTGCCGTCGACCCACGCGGTGCGCTGCACGGTGTCGATCCGCACGGCCGCCTCGTCGACGGCGTCCGACGCGCCGCCGCCCGGCTGGTCGGGCACCGCCGCCGGTAGGAACGGCGGCTGCTGGTCGGCCGGGACGAGCACCAGGTAGCCGATCATCGGCGGCCGGCCCGGCAGCGTGGGCAGGGTGTGCGGGGGAGCGGGCAGCCAGGTGGCACCGGGCGGCAGGAAGTCCGCGACGTCCACGACCTCGTCCCGGTCGACCGCGCGCAGACGGTGCCGGGCCGGGGCGGGGAGGGGGGAGGCGTGGGAGAGGGAACGGGTGGTCGCCATGAGAGGTCAGCTCTTTCGCGCGAGGAGTTCGTCGGGAAGGCCGACGGCCGCGAGGCGTGGTCGGGCTCGTCGGGACGTACGTCGTGCGCGCCGACCGAAGACCGGGGTGTACGGCTTCAGCGGGCCGGCGCGTTCGTCGCGCGGCAACACATCCGGTCGAAGTCGTGGTGCTGACGGGACGGCCAGAAGGGCTCGAGGTCATGGCGACCCGTCGCGCTGCACTTGAGGAAGCTGGCCATGGGCCCATTGAAGCAGACACCCGCCCGTGACAGGAGGGTCCTCTCACTGCTTGGACGGTTCCCCGGCCTGAAGTGGCCCCCGTTGGCGGGGAGCCGGGACCCGTCCACGCCGAAGGGGCGCCCGCCTCGACGGCGGACGCCCCTTCGAAGGTGCGGGGGATCAGACCTGGCCGGCCTTCTCCAGCGCGGAGCAGCAGGTGTCCACCAGCAGGCGGGTCACCGTGTACGGGTCGACGTTGGCGTTCGGGCGGCGGTCCTCGATGTAGCCCTTGCCGTCCTTCTCGACCTGCCACGGGATACGGACCGAGGCGCCACGGTCGGAGACACCGTAGGAGTACTCGTTCCACGGGGCGGTCTCGTGCAGACCGGTCAGGCGGTCGTCGATGCCGGCGCCGTAGTTCTTGACGTGGTCGAGCGGCTTGGAGCCCTCACCGAGCGACTCGCACGCGGTGATGATCGCGTCGTAGCCCTCGCGCATCGCCTTCGTGGAGAAGTTGGTGTGCGCGCCGGCACCGTTCCAGTCGCCCTTGACCGGCTTGGGGTCGAGGGTGGCGGAGACGCCGAAGTCCTCGGCGGTGCGGTAGAGCAGCCAGCGGGCCACCCACAGCTGGTCGGAGACCTCCAGCGGGGCGAGCGGGCCGACCTGGAACTCCCACTGGCCGGGCATGACCTCGGCGTTGATGCCGGAGATGCCGAGACCGGCGGCCAGGCAGTTCTCGAGGTGGGCCTCGACGACGTCACGGCCGAAGATCTCGTCGGCGCCGACACCGCAGTAGTAGCCGCCCTGCGGGGCGGGGAAGCCGCCCTTGGGGAAGCCGAGCGGGTAACCGTCCTGGAAGAAGGTGTACTCCTGCTCGATGCCGAAGATCGGCTCCTGGGCGGCGAACTTCTCGGCGACCTCGGCGAGCGCGGCACGGGTGTTGGACTCGTGCGGCGTCATGTCGATGTTCAGGACCTCGCACAGCACGAGGACGTCGTCGCCGCCGCGGATCGGGTCCGGGCAGGAGAAGACCGGCTTGAGGACACGGTCCGAGGAGTGGCCCTCGGCCTGGTTCGTGGAGGACCCGTCGAAGCCCCAGATCGGCAGCGCCTCGAGACCCGCGGGGGCGTCCGCGATGATCTTCGTCTTGGAACGGAGCTTGGCGGTCGGCTGGGTGCCGTCGATCCAGATGTACTCAGCCTTGAAGGTCACGGGCCACTTCCTTCGGGGGTGGGTCTCAGACACACGTGCGGGTGCTGCGGCGCTGCGGCACTGGGGCGCCGCGTTCGATGCCGGGCAGCCTGTCAACAGGCGATTTCCCGGTCATTGCCCGAGTGTGAACCCCGTGTTACCTGGTGATGCTGTGGCTCGCCCCACGCGGTGAGAACGCCGACAGCGCCGGACGCCGCGGGTCGCGGCAGCGGGCGGGGGCGCGGACGCACGGGGCCCGGTGTCTCGTATGCGACGGGTGACGCACCGGACGTGCCCCTCCGCCGTCCGGCCGGGCGGGCCGCCTCTGCCTCCGCGGACGTGCCGGTCCTGCTGTCCGTGGCCGCGGACAGCAGGACCCTTTCCCCCGCTCGGCTCTGGCCCGGGCGGGGGACTCTCGTCCCTCACGTACGAGGTGGCGGCCGGGGCGGGCGAGCCGGCGCCGCGGGCCGGGACCGTCGTCCTGCCGGACGGTCCCCCTCACGCGCCGCGCACCGCGGGGCCGCCACCTCATGGAGCGTCTCCCGCGAGCGTCACCCCACCTTCTCGATCACGGCCCGGCGGATCAGGAACTTGCCGGGTTCACGGACCTGTTCGAAGGCCGCGTTGTTCAGCAGCACACAACTGCCGGAGAACGACGTCACCTCCACCGTCGTGGACTTGGCGTTGTCCAGGTTGGTGACCTTCAGCTTCGTCCCCGCCGGGAACCGGTCGCTGGACGCGGCCGGGGCGCCACCCTCCCCGGAGAGGGTCACGGTGGAGCCGTTGCAGACCTGTTCGCCGGAAGCGGCACCGCCGGCGCCGGTGCCGTCCGCGGGGGCGCTCTGGGCCGGCTGCGCGGGCTGGGCCGGCTGCGCGGGCTGCGCGGGCTGCGCGGGCTGCGCGGGCTGCGCGGGCTGGGGGGTCGTCGCCTGGGAGTCCTGAGCCGACTCCCCGACGACGCACCCGGACGCCTTCTGCTGCACCTCGATCTGCGCGATGACCGCCTCACGGTTGGCGATCCGGGCCGCGGACTGCGCGTCCGGGGCGGCCCGCTGGCCCTCGACGAACCGCTGGTTGTTGCCGAGAGCGGTGGCCAGGCCCTGGCAGACGGACGACTCGGCGGCCGTCTGCGGGGGCTGTGCGGCGTTCGAGGTGGCCGCCATGACGAAGGCGCCGCCTCCCGCCACCGTCGCGGCACTCACCAGCAGCGCGATCTTCTTCTTCGTACCGAGAGTTCTCCTGCGCGACATGCGCGCCTCCTGAGAGGTAGGGGAGCGTACGCCGCTATGTACGAGATACCGAACGTCGGCATTCAGTGATGACGGGAGTCAATCGAAGTGGCGTGCGTCACGCGCCGTCCTGGCCCCCGGTCCGCTTCCCCTGCTCGTACGCCGCCACCGTGTCGTTGACGTACTGCAGCAACCCCTCGGTCTGCGCGGTGAGTTCGGCCTCGCCGGTCTCCGCGCCGTCGCCCCACTGCCCGTTGGCGAACACCACGGAGCGGACGGTCATCAGCCGCCGGAAGACCCCCGCCGATCCGGGCGGCACCGTCGGCATCCCGGCCTCCGGCGGCGGGTCGAGCGAGACCACCTGATAGGTCACCGGGTCCATCGAGGCCATCATGAACACGCGCGAGGCGTCCTCCACGCGGGCGAAGCTCAGCACGCTGACGGTCACCTGCGAGCGGCGGTCGGCGTCCGTGAACAGGGCGGCCGTCAACCGGGAACAGGGCTCGCCCTGTTCGATCAGCTCGGCGAGCTCCGGCGACATGCCGCGGGCGCAGTCGGTGGTGGTGGCCAGGTCGACGCGCGCGAACCGGGAACCGTCCTGAAGCAGCACGTTCGTCTCGGGGAAGGCCTGCTCCGCCCGGATGACCGGCCGGGCGAGCAGCGAGGGCAGCGCGCTCGGGGCGTCGGAGGGCATCCCCACGTCGACGGAGGGCGCGGCCGGGCCCGAGGCGGTCGTGGCCGCCGGCGGGACGGCCGCGGGTTCACCGCCGTCGTCCCCGCCCGTCACCATCACGGCGCCGGCGGCGATGGCGGCCACGAGGACGACGCCGGTCCCCGCGACGGCCGCGCGCCGGGACCGCCGGCGCCGGCGTATCCGCTCCTGTTCGGCCGCCCACGCAGCCCGCGGGTCGGGGGCGTGCGGAGCGGGGGCGTACGGGTCGGAAGCGTACGGAGCCGGGGTGTGCGGAGTGGAGGCGTACGGGGCGGCGGCGTGCGCCTCCGGGGTGTGCGGGCCCGTCGGCCCGTAGGGGGGCATTCCTTGATCACCGTAGGTCATGGCGGCGGAGGGTAACAGCGTCCCGGCCCCGAACTCCCGTCGGCCGACAAAGCGTTGCCTACCGGGACAGAGCCTCCCGTACCGCCTCGTCGGTGCGGGCCACGACCGCCGTCCCGTCGTCCGCGGTGATGATGGGCCGCTGGATGAGCTTCGGGTGTTCGGCGAGGGCCCTGACCCAGCGCTCGCGCGAGGCCGGGTCCCGCGCCCACTCCTTCAGCCCCAGCTCCTTGGCGACGGGCTCCTGCGTGCGGGTGATGTCCCACGGCTCCAGGCCGAGACGGTCGAGGACGGCCCTGATCTCGTCCTCGCTCGGGGCGTCCTCCAGATAGCGGCGGACGGTGTAGTCGGCGCCCTCGGCGTCGAGCAGGGTGAGCGCGCTGCGGCACTTCGAACACGCGGGGTTGATCCAGATCTCCATGCGGCTCACGGTATCCGGAGGCCGGCGGGATGCCGTGAAACCCGTTCTCCCCGTGCGTCACTGCACCCCCTAAAGCCCTTGTGGCCAGGGGCTTTTGTCAGTGGTGGGCAGTAGAATTGAAGCAGTGTTCGAGGGTTCCGCCGGAGGTTCCGGGCCGGAACCCTGACCGCGACAGGAGGATGCCCATGCCCGCTGCCGCACTCCAGCAGAAGCCGCTGCCCACCCAGTCCACCGCGAAGCGTTCCGTCCCGCTCGACCTGCCCTACGTGCCCGTGCAGAAGCGGCCGCTGCCGCCCGGTCGCCCGCGGGACTGGTACGTCACGCACAACCGCCGCCTCAAGGCCATGCGTCTGGCCATCGCCCTGCTCGACTCGGGCGTGTACCTGCCGAACCAGGCCCGCAACGAGAAGATCCGCAGCACGGCCCGCGAGATCGGCGTGCACCCGCCGTCGGACACCACGTGCCACATGGTGCGTGCGCTGATGCGCTACTCGAGGTGACGGGCACGCCGGGTGCCGCCTCCTCCCGCGGCACCCGGCACCGGAGCCACCCACCGGGCGGCCGGTCCCGACGCCACCGGCTCGGCGGCGGTCTCCCGCAGACGGGGCCGCGTCCTGGCCGTGTCTGCGGGGCGGGCCGCGGGCCGGCGGCCTCGCCGCCGGGAGACCGGGAAGGGCGAACGCCGACGGCACCCGCGACGCCGGTTCGCAGCGCCGGTGTTGCCTGCCTTGGCCCCGGGTCTCGGAACGGCCGCCCCGACTGACCGTGCGTCACTCGCGGCGGTGGTGCCGCGTGTGCGGTCCGGCGGCGACGGGTGCCCGCGCACGCGGGTGCCCGGGCGGTCGGCGGGTCGACGGCTACGGGTCGATGGTTCGGTGGCTGGGGGCCGGAGCCCGGTGCTCGCGCCGCCCCGGCCCGTCACGGCCCTGCTCTGCCCTGCACCGCCAACTCCCGCTCCAGGGGTGTCCGGAAGCGAGGTGTCACGCGGGTGTCCGCGAGCCAGGCGCGCAGGCGTTCCGCCTCCGCTGCGACGGCCGCCTCGGCCTCCCGGCCCACGTCCCGGCCGTCGAGGATCCGCCACACGATCTCCCCGTCGGGGCGCTGGGCCCAGCCGCCCACGACCCGCCCGTCCCACCACACCGTCGGCCCCACGTTCCCGCTGCGGTCGAACAGCGCCGGCCGCAGCTCGGGCGCGAGGTACCAGTCCCGCGCCTGCCAGCCCATCGCCGTCGGATCCAGCGCGGGCAGCAGCGCCGCCCAAGGCTGCCGCGGCGCGGCCACGGGATCGACGTCGTCCGCGACGACGTACCCCGTGCCCTCGTCCAGCGACACCGCCCGCGCCCCGATCGCCGCCAGGGCGCGCCGCACCTCCGTCACCCGCCACCCCGTCCACCACTTCAGGTCGGCCTCGGTGGCCGGACCGCACGCCGTGAGCCAGTGGCGCAGCAGCTCCGCCTGGGCCTCGGCCGCGTCCAGCTCGGGGTGTTCGGGGGCCAGGGCCCAGCGGAACTGGCTCGACGTCCACGAACCCAGCGGACGGCCCCGGACGACCTTCCCCTCGACCCCCAGCACCTTCAGCAGCCGCGTCGAGACGGTGTGGAGCCCCTCGTAGGGCTTCCCGGCCGCGTACACGAACTGCTCCCGCAGTCGCGGCTCCTCACGGGCCAACTCGGCCGCCGTCGCCTGCCCCAGCCGCCCGAGCGCCGCCAGCGTCGCGTCCTCGACCTCCTTCAGCCAGACCGCGTCCGGCGCGCCCGCCTTCGCCATGTCCTTCACCAGCGCGGCACGCTCCCGCGTGGCGACGGCCAGCCCGGTCGAGGCGTGCACGACCGCCGTCAGCCGGGTCGGGAACACGAACACCGTGTGCCGCATGCCGTGCATACGGACCAGGTCCCGCTCCCCGTACAGCGCCCGGTCGGTCTCCGGCACCGTCCGCGCCGGGTCCGCGAGACGGGCCCCGACCGCGAGGTAGACCGTCGCCGGGTCCGAACCGTGCAGTGCGACGAGCGCGTCCGCGACCTCCAGTGGACCCGCGGCCCGTGCCGCCGGCGCCAGCCGGTGCCGCACGGCCAGCCGCGCCCGCCGCTCCGCCACGTCGATACGCCGTTCTCCGCCACTCATCCCGGCCTCCGCCCGTCGTCCGTCCCTGCCCGCCATTCTCCTCGACCCCACTGACAACCGGCCTCGCGGACGGGCGGATCAGGCGTCCGCCGCCAGACGGCCGTCGCGCTCCGCCCCGCCCTCCGCCAGTCGCCCGACCGTCCGCTCCCGGTCCGCCGTCCGCTCCGGGTCCGCAGATCGCGCCGGGTCCGCCGTCGGCTCCGGGTCCGCAGATAGCGCCCGGTCCGCCGTCGGCCCCGGGTCCGCCGTCCGTGCCCGGTCGAGCAGCGCCCGCGCCCGGTCCGCCGTCCGCTCCGGGTCCGCAGATAGCGCCCGGTCCGCCGTCGGCCCCGGGTCCGCCGTCCGTGCCCGGTCGAGCAGCGCCGAGACGAACTCCCGCCGGTCGTCGGCGTGGTCGCGCAGCCACAGCCCCAACTGGTGCTCCGAGTCGGGGAACTCGAGCCGGGCCAACCGCGCCCGCGCGGCGAGCGCGTCGTGCACCGCCTCCGTCACCTCCGGCGGGATCACCGTGTCCGTCCCCGGCACGGCCAGCACCGCACGGCCCTCGTACGCCCGCAGCACGTCGAGCGCGGGCGAGCTCCGCCAGCCGCCGGGCGTGCGGATGATCTCGCTGAACCTGCCCGTGCCGTCCCCGAACGGCACCTCCCACGCCTGAGCCGCGTACACCGCCGGCGCACACAACCCCAGTGCGACGACCCGCTCGCCGCCGTAGTGCGCGGCGAGGTCCGTCACCGTCTGCCCGCTCATGCTGAACCCGACCAGCACCAGCGGCCCGCCCGCGGGCACCCGCGCGTCGATCACCGCCACGGACTGCTCCAGCCGCCGGCGCAGGCTCAACTCCCCGAGCGCGCCCGTGCTGTCGCCGTGCCCGGAGAAGTCGAAGGCGAGCGCGTGGCAGCCCTGCGCCCGGAACTCGTCGACCAGCGGCAGCAGTCGCTCCTTGGTGCCGTGGCCCGCGCCGTGCAGCACGACGGCGGTGGCCGCTCGCGGGCCACCGCCGCCGTCGCCGTACACACCGCTGAGGCGTTCACCGTCGTACACGCACGTGAAGGGGAGAAGATCACTCATCCCCCCATTCACTCACGACGCCGACCCCGCCCGCGGCGCCCCGATCGCCTCGCGCAGCCGCTCCTCCTCCGCCCCGCTCAGCGCTCCGAACACAAGGGGAGCCCGGCTCGCGACGCCCGGCACGCACGCTCGCCGCGATGCCGGAAGCCCCTGGTAGCTCCGCTACGAGGAGTTCCCGGCGCCATGTGGTTCACCACCCGGTGCAGCGTGATCCTGCCGTCGTCGGGCCACTCGCCAACAGGGCGACGCCGTCCACGGCGGGGATGCCGACCATCTACAGGGACGACCACCGCGTCTCCGGCTCGACGGGGTGCTGCCCGGACAGCTCGAACTGCACGACTCCAGGACGGGAAAAAAGGAGATGCACGGTGAGTGACGGCCTCCGTACGCTGAACCCACCACTCCACCCCGTCCCACTACGCACAGTCACCCCTCCCCGCCCAGGAAGGAGGCACGCCATGGGCACCGTCGTTCTCTCCGGGACCGTCGTCCTGGTGGTCCTGGGATTCGGAAACCACTTCTACTGGCTCGCCGCGGTCGCCGTGCTCTACCTGTACGTGCGCCACGGGCGGGACGCGACCCCGACGTCCGTCCCGGGCCCCACCGCGAGTGCCGCCCCGACCACCTACAAGGCCTACCGCGAGCGCCGTGACCAGCAGGCCCGGTGGGAGCGCCGCTACCGGCGCGAGCGCCCCCTGGAGCACCGCCGCCAGGAGCGCGAGCGCAGCGGCTGATCCCTCCCGGCCGGCCGCGGCCGAGAGCCCCCGGCCGTCACAGGCCGGGGGCTCCCCACACCGGGAACCAGCGGCCGAGGTCCTGCTCGATCCGCAGGTCCTCCGCGAGGGCCGCCCTCACCTGGAGTTCCCGTGCGTTGTCGCGCCGCTGCCCCGCACCGGGCAGCGGCGCGAACGGGTAGAACGAGCCCCGCTTGTACAGGTACACCAGCGCCAGCCGGCGGTCGGCCGCGTCCCGGAAACCGGCCAGCGAGCACAGCAGCTGCGGCCCGAAGCCGTTCACCTCCATCGCGGTGTTCACCGCGTGCAGGTCGTTGACCAGGAGGGGCAGCTCGTCGGGTGCGCGGTGCGAGACCAGCCACGAGTAGCCGTAGTCGTCGCGCAGCAGCCGTACCGGAGGGCCGGTGCGCTCAGTGTCCGCGTCGAGGAGCGCCTGGACCTCGCGGTGCGTCTGCTCGAAGGCCCCGCCCTCGACCGTCGCGAAGCACACCGCGCCCCGCCCGGTCGGGGTGAACCCGGCCGCCGCCTCGAGCGTCACCGCCGCCGACGGCAGCGCGAACAACTGGTCGAGGTCGGGCGTGACCGGCTTGGTCCGGCCGAGCAGGATGTCCAGCAGCCCCATGATCAGCCCGCCTTCCCGGGCGGAACCGCGGCACCCAGTTCGGCCGAGATCCGCCCCAGTCGGTCGAGCCGCTGCTCCAGACTCGGGTGGGTGGAGAAGTACCGCTCGAAGCCCGCCGCACTGCCGGTCGCCGGGGTGAAGTAGAAGGCGTTGAACGCCTGCGCCGTGCGCAGGTCCTTGGACGGGATCCGGGCGATGTCGCCGGAGACCTTCGTCAGCGCGGAGGCCAGCGCCGAGGGCCGCCCGGTGAGCAGCGCCGCCGCCCGGTCCGCCGCCAGCTCCCGGTACCGCGACAGCGCCCGGATCAGCAGGAAGCTGATCGCGTACACGGCCGCCGAGACGCCCATCACGGCGGCGAACACCACGGCGGTGTTCTGGTCCCGGCGTCCCCCGCCGAACAGCTGCGAGTAGAACGCGAACCGCACGACCAGCCCGGCGACCACACCCAGGAACGACGCGACGGTGATCACGGCGACGTCCTTGTGCGCCACGTGCGACAGCTCGTGCGCGAGCACACCCTCCAGCTCCGCCGGCTCCAGCCGCCGCAGCAGCCCGGTCGTCACGCAGACCACGGCGTGCTCGGGATCGCGCCCGGTGGCGAACGCGTTCGGCATGTCCATCCGCGACACGGCGATCACCGGACGGGGCATGTCCGCGAGTGAGGCCAGCCGCTCGACGACGGCGTACAGCTCGGGATACTCCTCCCGCTCCACGACCCGCCCGCGCATCGCGAACAGCGCGATCCGGTCGGAGAACCAGAACTGCGCGACGAACACCGCCGCCACCACGACGACGACCAGCACCCACGATGTCAGCAACACGACCAGAGCGGCGACGAAGGCCACGTACAGCAGCCCCAGCAGGAACATCGTGACCGTCATCCGCACGGTCAGACCCCGGTCGCTCGCGAAACGGCTCCGCATCTGCATCACCCCGCAGTCAGGCAGCACTCGGCCCCACTGCCAGTGTGCACCGCACCTTTCCATGAAGCGGTCGCGATCAGCCCTAGGACCAGCAAAGACCGGCCTCCGGCCCGCCCCCGCCGCACCGGCTCCCGACCAGGCCCGACACCCGTCGCGGACCCTCGGCCCGGCGCTGGCGCTCGCCCCTCGATCCGGCGCCAGCGCTCGCCCCTCGGTGCACGGCCGGCCCGGCCTCTGGCAGCGCCCCCGAGCGAGGAGTTCGCGGCGACCGGAGCCCCCCCCCGTGCGGTCGGCCCCGCAGGAGCTGCCGGGCCGCCGGATCCGGCCCGAGGGGGGGTGTATCTCAGGTCACTAGTACGGCGCCCGGAACCGGGTGTACCCCAGCAGCAGGATCACCGCCGCCACACAGCCCAGCACGATCACCGTGGACACCCACGAGGACCGCCGCGGTGCCGCGGGTCCGGGGTCGGCCCGGAAGGGCTGCGGTCGGGGCGGGTTCTCCTTCCAGCGCGCGGCCAGCATCCTGGCCCGCGCCGAGGGCTCCTTGTGCTCGGCCTCGTCCGCCCATCCGAGGTCGAACTCCCGCTGGGTGTCGTCCTGTTCGGACATCCCCGTCTCTCCCCGTCACCTCTGTCGAACAGCAGTGCAGAAACCATACGACGGCGCCCCCGCCCTGAGAAACAGGAACGGGGGCGCCGACGGAGACGTACGGACTACGCGCCGATCACACGTCGAAGAAGTGACGTTCTGGCTCGGCTACCTCGGTGGACTACAGGCACTGCCTTCCTGACCAGCAAAGGCGCTGTTGTTGTCTGTCGTCGTTGGTCGTTGTGGGTCACCTTGGGACGGCCCATAGACGGCCCCGGCTTCGATGCCTTGGCGGACCCCGCGCGTGCGCCAGTACGAGGACGCCAAGGCAAAGCTGGCAGATTCACAGTGGACCCAGCATCGCCTCCGCGACCTGGTGAATCGATGCCCTCCGCGGGGAATAGCTGGGGGACCGTGACGGGGTTCCACCAGCACTCGCGGGTGGCCCGTGCTACTGCACGTACTGTCCAACCGCGCCAATGACCGCCACCAACAGACCTGCCGCGGCCAGTGCAACTTGCCACCTCTCAGGCCAAGTCCACCGTTTACGCCGTTTCTGCTCGTTTAGATCTCCCACCGAGCACCCTCCCTGTACTCCGTCATTACTCGCAAGCCCCGCCACAGAAAGCCACCTCCCCTGCGCATCGACGCATTCGAACAATATCTACTCAGTGGGCTCTGAATCTCCGACATCATCGGCCCCCCGGCTCTGAGAAATCTCTTTAAGTACAGCCTTCGTAAGTCCGTTCAATAGGTCACCATTCACAGGCCCACCGAAGGTCTCCACCAACACCCCCCATATAGCTCTTTCGATTTTTCCCGACACATCCCCGGAAGGCCGAGATACGGATTGCTTCCAAGACTCTGGGGCGTCGCCCCAGGATCGACGAATCCCCGTTTTGCGCGACACCTCCGCGCATTGACGCATATACATCTCTATCTCGGCACTCGAAACCCCGTGGCGCTCACACACGCTGTAAATTTCATCTATGCCGAGCTCAACATATTGCCTCACCTCGGCTGGCAACGCGCGGAATTCGCCCAGATGCCCTTTTCGACCGCGCCTATCCCGCTCAGCTCGCTGCCATGCCTCATCCCAGGCGTTAACCAGATCTTCTTTCTCCCCACATGATCGGGCGAGTTCCACAACCGATAGGCGACTGAAGTTTTGACGGCCACTCAACGCGTCACTCAATGTGCTGCGCCGAAGTTTCCCATTTCGCTTTTCAGTCAACTTTTCAATCTGCCGAAGACTGAGCCCATGTCGATCAATGAGGTCCTGAAGAGCCTCACGCAGCTCGACGTGACTAGTGATATTCTCGGGGCGGATTGAATACATCCTGCGCCCCAGGAAATACTGACGCATCGCCGTGGCCGTTCGCCACTTCGATTCGGCGACGTCGGGATCCGAAGAGCAGCCGCTAATGAAAGCATCGAACACCTGTCGACTGGGCAGCTCAAACCCTCGCGTTGCCCGCTGTAACGAAGATTTCGAGACGAATGTCAGTTCGGCTAATTGGCTGAAGCTCAGACCACTCCGCCGCTTCTCCGCCAGTAGCCAGGATTGCAAGGGTCCGCTTGTCATGTTCGGGTCATTGAATCCGTGACGTCGCACCGGCCCCCCTAAAGACGTTATTACGACGCGTGTCCGCCTCTTCGGACAACAAGAGCGTGGCAATGAGCCGACTCCCGTGTCCAACGATGCCAAGATTCCGTCCGGGACGGCCGTATATTATCGACGCCTACTCCTCCGGGGTATGGAGGTCATTCCCCCAGCTCAGAGAGATGGGGCCGTCGCCAGCGTCCCAAAACTGTCCGAGAGTAGTGCGTTCACGGGACTGGTTCCGCTCATGGGCTCGGGAAGACCTGGCGCGCCAGCGAGGCGCCCCGTGTCGCGGCAGGCACGCGTGCCCAGCTGTGCCAGGACGGCTCTCAAGGCCGGCCGGATCTGCACATCCCAGTGCGGCTTGACCTGCGAGCGCGCTCTCGCTGGGCGCCGCCTGCGCTCGGTTGGCTAGAGGTGGGCCCCGCGCTACTGGGGTGGCGCGTCATTCCCCGCCAGCAACCATCCCTAGATGGGGCGCGGCCGCTTCGTCTCAACTTGGGTGAGCGCTCTACCAGCGGCCGAGGTGTCTCTCAGAGCTGAAGGACCACGATCCCCGCGATATTGCCACTGATCTCCGGAGCAATGAACTTTCCTGCCATCGCGTCGCGGACATACGACGGAACCTCACTTCGCCACCCCTGAAGG
Source organism: Streptomyces sp. NPDC030143 (assembly GCF_055573695.1). Taxonomy (NCBI): domain Bacteria; kingdom Bacillati; phylum Actinomycetota; class Actinomycetes; order Kitasatosporales; family Streptomycetaceae; genus Streptomyces; species Streptomyces sp. NPDC030143. Next base: position 537,558 of record NZ_JBVIAY010000001.1, on the reverse strand, counting down.
AAGTACGGCGAAAGTGCATCGACCTTTTGCCAAACTGGTCCCGCATAGGCAAAAATCATCGTTCGCATAGCTAGCTGAAATATTCGCAGAGCCACTTTGCGGGCGCCGGACTGCGAGCCAGTCACGAAATCTCGCAGGACTGGACCGATCGGGTTGGAGAGCCAATCTGTGCTGTAGTTTGGGTCAGCGATATCTTCGAGTGGCGACGAAAATTGAAAAGCGTTGACCCCTACCGATTCAGGAAGCATCGATAGCTTTTTTGCTCCGAATCCGTCAATGATGGAAACGCCAGCACGAGAGCAGTGTTCGCAGGTGGCGTTATGTGCTTTCGAGCCGCAAGTCAAATCCGCTCGGTAGGAGATAGCGCCGCAGTACAACACGTATGCGGCGGGTACTTCGAAATGCGCAGCTGTTTGCATTAGGCGCGCAATCTGATGCCCGCCTCGATAGTTGAAGTCTACATACCATTTGCCCCGCTCGCGCTTCAGGCTCTTAGCCTGCACTAACATCCCAAAGCAGTCACCAGATGGATCTATCCACCACCATAGCCAGTCGGCTCCAAGCTCGCCCTCCTGGTTCTGTGTGAACTCGATCGGGCGAACATGGGGTGCGGAATGCTGAAATAGAGTGTGAGTCACGGTTCGCTCGTGCCAAAAATCCCCGTTGTTCCACATAAACTTCATGTGGTCTTCTGCGGCCTGCCTTCCTCTCGCCAGGGAGGAAAACAATCCAGGATCATTCATTCAGCGTTTCCAAGCGTTAAGGGCGAGAGGCTTCGAGGGCTGCGGTCACGGACGCCGGGTCACCGTCGTATAGCAGATGCGGTTCGTCTGCCTGCGGGCCAATGAAGCGGTTGCGGTACCGCTGTAGGTCGCTCTCTGAGAAGTAGATCGAGTTGGGATCGTTCGCGTGGAACTCGTTGCGTTTGCTGATCCTCGCCCACAGCTCGTCATGGCTGGCCGCTAGGTAGACGAGTACCGGAGTCGCGCCGGCGTCGGTGGCGATCGCTCGCCACTTAGCCCGGTCCTCCGGGGTCCAAAAGCCGTGATCAACGACGACATCGTGCCCGGCCTTGAGCTGCTCCCGGAGGTCGGCCGCCACGTCTTCGAGGACGGGCCGCTCAAGGGTGGGGAAGAGGCCCCGGGGGAAGTCCACGCCATAGACGCCGTGCCGGCGGAACATCTCTTCGTCCGGGCACAGTCGTATGAACCCACGGGCGGTGAGTGCGCGGGAAAGCGTCGTCTTGCCGGAGCCGGGGAGGCCGGCCATAAGGACGCAGAACGGCGGGTGTGGGGGCATCGGTCCCCTCATGGTTCGGGAGATGGCGGCCACCTCCGCTTCGGCTTCGGGCGTGATTGTGCCAGCCCTGCGGGCCGAAAGCAGTGCTTCTAGGCGGTCTTCGAGCACGCTCACGAGCGTGTCGTCCACGGCCGTCACGGGGCTACCTCCGATTCTGTGCGCCATGTCCGGCCCGGACCGCCGAGGTCCACGCCGTACTCCACGATGTTGCCCTCGCTGTCCACGAACTTGGCTGTCATAACGACCACTGGGTCCGTCGGCGGGTTGTCAGGGTCCAGTTCCAAAAGTCGGGCGTACTCCGGCGTGAGCAGGCGGGCCGAGGCGGTGTCGATGCGGTGGCTGATCGGGTGACCGGTCGCCTGGGCAATGAGCTGGAGCGAGGTTCCCCCCGACAGTCGCTCGCTCGCTGCAAGCTTAGGGATCAGCTTCCCGTACCGCGCGGGAATCCACGACGTGCTGTGAGCCACGATGCCGTGCCGGTCCCGGTACACGCGGCTACGGCGCACCACGTCGGAGCCGGGCTGAATGTCCAGCGCTTGCGCCACTTCATCGGGCGCGGGCACCACGGCCGCCTGGTGAGAGTCGGAGCGCTCGCCCGTCCCCCAGCTAGACCCGGTACGGCGCCCCCTGTCCTGCCGCTGCGCCCCGGACGACATCGGGGCCGGCTGGTCCAGCACTTCGGTACCGATGCCGTGGATGCCACGGACAAGCCCTTCGTTGCGCAGCTTGCGAAGGGCTTTCTCGGCTGTCGCCGTACTCACCTTCCACTCTTCCGAGAGGTTCTTGATGCTCGGCAAGAGGGTCCCTGGCTGTAGCTGACCAGACGTAATCAGCTCCGTGTAGTGGGCGGCGATCCTCGCGTACGGCGCCCGATTGTCGGCCTGGCCTGCCATTGCGTCCGCTCCTTGTCGTCACTTCCCTGAGGTTCCCTAGCTTACCGCTTGACACCGCAGGGAACCCTAGGGAACCTTAGGGATGTGCCCGCCGGTCGGTTCGCCGAACAGCGGGTGCCGGACCTCAATGCGCCCTGGTGCAGGGCGCATTGAGGTCAAGGGGTCCGGGACAGAGCGGGCCGAGGGCGCACCCGACCCTTGTCATTCGGGAGGGCTTTAGGCCGAAAGGTCACGTCTCCATACGCCTACAACGGGGTTATGCCGCGCTACCTGATACGGGCGCTGCACCCCCGAAGGAGACACGTTCACCGCCCCGGCATTCCGCCATGAGGGCGCCGGATCGAATCCGGCCCGGGGCACTGGCCGCTTGCATACGGCCTGCCGCTGCACTCGCACGCGGCTTTCCCCTTCAACGGCGCGCGGCCCCCGGGTGGCACCCCGGGAGCCGCTGTTCGGGCCGTTTCACCTGCTAGGGAGACCACGACCCATGGAACACATCGTCACTGTTCAGGACGCTGTTACCGCGTTCGCCGACTTCATGGAGCCGACGAACGCCGAGCTGGACGCGATCGAGTTGGAGATGCCCGCGATCCTGGCGGACGTCGACCTGTTGGACGCGCAGATCGTCACCCTGGACCGCACGCCGACCGAGCTGGACGAGCGCCGCATCCGCCGGGCCCGCCGCCGGGTGCTGGCCGCGCGGGTCGCGCTGGTCAACCGTACGGCCGGTGCGAGCCTCCCGGGTGGTGCCGCATGAGTGCCACCGAGCGGAATCTGACTGTCGCGCACGCCGAGGTGAAGGCGGAGAGCGTGCGGACGGACACCAAGACCGGTCTGTTGCTGGCGTTCGTCGGTGCGGTGCTCGCCGGCGCCTGGACGGTCGCCCGGGATCTGCCGATGAACGTGCCCGCCTACGTCGTGGGTGGTCTCGGTATGGCGGTGCTGGTCGCGGCGGCTGGTCTGCTGCTGCGGTCGGTGCGGCCGAACCTGCGCGGCCGGCACGGCTTCCCGCTCTGGGCCACGCTCACCGCGGAGGAGATCAGCGAGGCCGTCGCCCGGGACCTGGCCGCCGACATCGCCGGCCTGTCCCGGCTGGCGGTCGCCAAGTTCACCTGCCTGCGCCGTGCGGTCGACCTGACCTGCGCCGGCGGGGCACTGCTCATCCTCGCCGCCGTACTCACCCTGTGGGGTGCGGCGTGAACGAGCTGCTGACGCTGGACGCTCTGGCCGCGCCCCTGCGCGTGCTGCGGCTACTCGCCGCTGACTTCGGGCACCTGCCCGCCCCGGACGTCGACCTGTCCCGCATCTACCCCGAACGGCTGACCCTGCGCTTCCACGAGGGTCTGCACGCGTTCGAGGCGTGGCGGGAGGCCCTGGCCGTGCCGCCGGAGCAGGTGACCCACGCGGTGCAGTCCGCCGGCACGACGCGCGTGCTGAAGGCGTCGACCGACTACGCGGGCGCAGAAGTGCACCTGCACGGCTACACCGACGTGCCCGCTGCGGACGGGGGTGCGGCGTGAGGGCCAAGACGGTTCTGCCCGCCGTGGCGATGACGGCGGTGTCCATGGTGCTCACCCTCGCCGTGGTCGTGATGTGGCTGGGCACGGCGATGCCGTGGCTGGTCGCGCTGGTCGTCGGTCTCGGCATCGACGGCGGATGGCTGGCCACCCTCGCCTACGAGCGCAGGTTGGCCGCGCAGGGCGACCACAGCCACGCCGTGACCGCCGTCGGCTGGGGCTTCGGCCTGATCGCCACGGGCGTCCTGGTCGCCCACGCGCTCACAGCTGAGGAGTCGGCCGACGCGTGGCTGGCCGTGGCGTGGCTGCCGGTCGCGGCAAAGGCACTGTGGCTGGTGCACGGTCTGTGGGAGCGCACCGCGCTCACCCCGGGCGCCCTCGGAGCGATCCGCGGGATTCAGCAGGAATCCCGCGACGAGGCCGCCGTGGCCCGCGCCCGGCTGCTCGCCGAGGCCCGCACGGAGGAGACGCGACTGACGGCCGTGACGGCCGCCGGGGCACGTGTCGCACGCGTCCAAGCACGGACCGCCGCCACCCTGGCCGGAGCGTGGTCGACGCTGGAGACGGCGCGCGACGGCGAGGACACCGGCAGGGCGCTGACCAGCGTGACGACCCGCGTCACACCCGGCGTCACGCCCCCGTGGGAGCTCCCGGTGTGGGGGCCCACTCAGCCCGTTCCCGCGCTGGAGACGGGGCCCGCGCTCACGGATGAGGCGCTTGACGCGCTCGTCGACGAGATCCGCCACAGCGAAACGCCTGCCCTGTCCTACCGCGAGATGTCCGCCCGCTTCCGTGCGGCCGGTCACGCCGCGTCCGAGGTACGGCTCAGGGCCGCCTGGAAGCGCGTCGTCGCCTGATGGGGACGCTACCGGTGTTCCGGTGGCCCTCGCCCCGGACGGCTACGCCACCCGCCGTCAGCTCAGGGCGCGCGGCTTGCGGCCCGGCGGTCAGGGCGTGGCCGCGCAGCTCGAACGCCCCCGCCGCCGGCGGGGGCCGCTGGTCGCCTACCTGTATCGCATCGACCTGGCCAAGCCGGTCCGGCCGATGACGCCGGGCCGGTGGGCGGCGCTCGCCGCAGCGAACGCCGCCCGCCGCATCTGCCCGACCTGCCGGACCGATGCGGGCTACGTCATCCCCGCCTCGCTCGGCACCTGCGTGCCCTGCGCCTACCCCGACCCGCACGGGTCCGAAGGGAGTACCTGATGGGCAACTCCGACATCCGCCGTCTGGACCGCGAGATCCGGGCGACCACAAAGAAGCTAGAAGCCGTGCGGCGCGGCGAGTGGTGGCCGCTGACCAGCCGTGAACGGCTCGCAATGACTCGCGCGATGGCCAGCGGCGCCCGCAGCGTCCACCGTGGCCGGAGCACGACCGGCGCCGAGGACCGGATGGACTCCATCGGATCGGCCGCCGAGATGCGGCTGAACGCGGAGCTGACCGCCCTGCACGGCGAGCGTCAGCGCCTCATCACCGAGGCCGCCCGCGACAAGGCCAAGAAAAAGTCGTCCGGCTGGTTCTGACAAGCCAGCACGCCGGGGTGACCGCCTCTTTCCACGGACACGGCCACCCCGGCTCTCCCGCTTACTCCCGCCCCTACCGGGGCAGTCAGGAGAACTCCCAGCATGTCTGAGAACGTCGTCCACCTCCACAAGCCCACCGACCCCCCGACCCCCGACACCGCCCCCACCGTCCTGACCGTGGTCCCGGACGCGCCGCCCGCCCGGCCCGTGCCGCTGTGGATGCGCTCCGGACGCGCCGTGAAGACGGTCGTCACGCACGAGACGACCAGGGCCACCGTCCGCGCGTTCGCCCGGCACGCGTCCTACACGTTCAACGGGGGCCGGATCGTGGCCCGCCGGACCTGGGACGGCCGCACCGGCTCCCGCTACGAGCGGATGATCCGGGCGGCGGAAGCCGCGGGGAACCTGGAAGCGGCCGAAGAGTGGGAGGAGCGGTTGCAGCGCTTCCGCGCCGCCCGCCATCACCGCCGCATGGACCTCCTGCACTCGCCCGTGGAGGCCGCCAAGGGCGTGGCCGTCGGCGCCGGCATGAGCGTCGGTGTCCTGGTCGCCCTCGGAGTCGTCATGGCCATCAACACCGGCCACGTCGCCGACGTCATCACCCCCCTGTCGGCCACCATCGACTTCATCGCCCTGCTCATCCGAATCGTGCAGGTCGTGTGGGGTCCGGCGCTCACGATCGGCCCGTTCCTCGCCCTGCTCGCCCTGTGGTCCGTGGGCCGCAAGCAACAGGCCGCACCGGACTGGGCACTGCCCGTGAACGTCCGCAACGGCGAGGGCGAGCCGATCACACCGTCCATCGTGGTCAAGGCCCTGCGCGACCTCGGAGTCCCCGCCCTGGCCCGCGCCATCAAGGAGATGGGCGACGCCGGCGCGAGCATGCTCGGACCGATCACCATCGCCGGATGCGGTGTCGAGGTCGACGTGACCCTTCCCTCCGGAGTGTCGACCAACGAGGTGCAGAACAAGCGCCGCAAGCTGGCCGAGAACCTGACCCGGCACGAGCACGAGGTGTTCATCACGATCCCGCAGGCCGCGCGGACGGTGCGGCTGTGGATCGCGGACTCGGGGGCGCTGGACGAGCCGATCGGCCCGTCCCCGCTGGTCACCGACGACACGATGACCGCCGATTACACCAAGGGCCGCGCCCCGTGGGGTCAGGACCTGCGCGGGGATGCCGCAGCGCTGAGCCTGTACCAGCGCCACCTGCTCATCACCGGGTTGTCGAACCAGGGCAAGACCGTGGCCCTGCGCTCCCTGGCCCTGTGGCTCTCGCTCGACAAGTCGGTGCAGTTCCTCATGGGCGACCTCAAGGGCGTAGGCGACTGGGCCATGTTCGACGGACTCGCCACCACCCTGATCCAGGGCCCCACCGATGAGCACGTGATCCAGGTGACCGAGATGGTCGAGGGCGCCGTCGACGAGATGAACCGCCGTATCCAGGCACCGCCCGGAACGCAGTTCCCGCCGCTGATCGTGCTGGTCGACGAGGCGCAGGTGGCGTTCATGTGCCCGGCCAAGGACGCCGACAAGCGCCCCTATGGCGGGTCCAAGGCCAACTCCCGGTACTTCATGGCCGTCCGGAAGATCCACAACCAGGGGCGGGCCGTCAACGTGCTGATGTGGCAGGGCACCCAGGACCCGACCAACGAGAACCTTCCCAAGCTCGTACGGGAGGGCGCCCACACCCGCGCTTCCCTCGCCCTGGGCACCGAGTCGCAGGCCCGCATGGCTCTGGGAGACAAGGCGGTCGACGGCGGGGCCGCGCCGAACCTGCTGCGTCCGGGCCTGGACCGGGGGACCCTGGTTGTCGCCTCCGACGGCATCACCATCCCGGCCGGACAGTCGTCCATCACGGTGCGCACGCACTACATCGACGACGACGACGCCGAAACCATCACCGACCGGGCCAAGGCCCTGCGCGACGGTGTCACCACCCTGCACGCCATCGACCGCGGCGAGGACCACGACCCGCTCATCGACATCTTCGACGTCATCGGCACCACGTCGCGGGTGCGGACGAAGGACGTGTTGGCGCGGCTCGCCACGCTGAACGCGGACGCCTACGGCGGCTGGTCGTTCATCGACCTCAAGCGCGTCCTGGACGACGCCGGCGCCGAGCCCTACAAGTCCGACGGCGTGATGGTCGTCTCCCGCGACCGCGTCGCCCGCGCCCTCGCCAACCGCGACGGAGACGATTCCGCTTCCTCTGACGGATGACAGGGAGCCGACCCCCGAAGGGTCAGGGAGGCAGGGAGAACTCCCTGACCGCCTCCCTGGCCCACCTCCCTGCATCTGACCTGCACGAATGATCGTTCAGGGAGGCAGGGAGGCCCGCAGGTCAGACCACCGAAACCCCCTCCACATGGCACCCCGAAGGGGGTGCCTCTGCCTCCCTGACCAACCTTCGGAAGGGATTCCGCATGTATCCCGAACACGACCGCCCCGCCTCCGCCGAACGGGCCGTGACCGCGTACCAGCCCACCCCCATCGCCCCCGCCGCCGTCACGCCGGCGCCGCTCGTTCCCGTCCAGCCGCACGAGATGCCGACGGTGGCGAGCGTCGTCCTGCCGGACGGCCGCGTCGTCACCGGCTACGCCGTGAGCCCCGTGCAGCCCGAGCCTGTCGCGGTCAAGCCGGCCGTGTCCCGGGCCGCGGTGAACGTCGCCCTCGGGGGCGTCGGGTTCCTCGCCGTGTGCGGGGGCCTGTTGCTGCTGACCACGTTCATCGCCGCGCTCACGGCGCTGATCACTCAGCTCATCACCCTCGCCGCGGTCATCTTTGGCGGATGGATCGCCGTGCAGGTAATGGGGTCGGGTAGTGGCAAGAGCGGCACGACGGTGAACATCCGCCGTGCCGTCTTCAAGCGCAACCACTTCCACGGCTAGCAGGACGCGCTACCGCGGCGGTTACGGCTGGTTGTAGGCGAGCGGCCAGCCGGCGAACCCGCCATCTTCGGTCTGGTAGACCAGCTCCACGTACTCCTCGCCGAGAAGATCCTTCAGGTCCTCGCTGGGCTCGCTGGGCAGCAGTACAGCGACGCGCAGTTCCTTGCGCCCGGGGATGTGGCGGCGGTAGTCGGCGAGCTGGCCGATGGCCATGCGGATGTTGGCCCGGGTCGTCTGTCCCTTCGCCTCATAGAGTGCATGATCCTTCGCGTCGTACAGGTCGGGAGTCAGCGCTCCGGGCTCACCCTTGATGGTGATCTGGAAGCTGTGGGTTTCATGGCCCGCCGCGGCCAGGTGCGCTGCGAACGCCTTGACCAACTCGCCCTCACGGCGCAGGACCTTGCGCTGTCCGGCAGGAATGTCCGCAACGGTCTCCGCGGTGGCGTGCTGCTCGGTCTTCTTGGCCTTCGCGCCGCTCTGCTTTGGCAGCGTGACCGGCTCTGGCACTTCCACCATGGGTTCGGTGATCTCGACGTCAGACTTCACTGCGGCCGGCATCCGGTCGGCCTCCGTCCACGCGGGCGTGGTTCCCTCGGCCGGCCGGAACCGGAAGACCAGCACGTTGCGCATCACGCCGTCCTTGCCGGGCCCGCGGCGAACGTCGTACGGCTTGATGGGGTCCAGCACCATCTGACCGATGTAGCGCTGCTGCATCGCTCCGCTGCCCGGCACCCTGCCGGCGGCGACGAACAGATGCACTTCACGGCCCTTCTCGGCATGTGTCAGCAGTGAGCCGTTGCGGCCGGACGGCTTCTGGTCACCGTTCGCGCCGGCGCCGGTGTACAGGTACAGCGGCCCGAACTCGTCGTCCTCGGCCCGGCCATCGAAGGTGTAGCCGTACTCCTCGCCCGCGGACGGGTCGGAATACACGAACACCTTGCCCGCATCGTCGGCCGGCTCAATGCCCTGGAACGTGCCGCAGCCGTAGGCCGCAGCGATCGCATCGCGCGTCGTCACCAAACCCGGCACAAGATCAACGGTCGTCGTCATGCCGCGACCTTAACCACCCCCACTGACATCTCCCGCCCCTATTTCCCAAAGGCAGGCGAAAGGGCGACCCCCCTTCCGGCAAGAACGCGGGGTCGCCCTCATCACCAGTACCGACCAACAGGACTGGAGACATCCAGCATGACCCAACCGACCGACATTCGGGGAGAGCATCTGCCCACCGCTCTCTCACTGGCGGCCTCCGGCGTGCCCGTGCTGCCGTTACGAGCTGGGAAGGTGCCGTTCGGCAACTGCCCCACCTGCACCGGCAACGCGTGCGGCGGGCGGCCGAACATGAAGACGCCCGGACCCTGCCAGTGCCCCGGCGTCTGCCACGCGTGGGCCGCCGCCACCACCGACCCTCACATCCTCACCTCGCCCGCGTGGGCCACGGCGTGGCGTCGGGCCGCCGCCGTCGCCTACCACCCCGGCGGCGCTGGCGTGACCGTGGTCGACCTGGACGACCCCGCCGCCGTCCAGTGGGCCCGCGAGACCCTGCCCGCGACCCGGACCGTGACCACCACCCGGGGCGAACACTGGATCTACCAGGGCACCATGGCGTCATCGAACGCCGTACGGCCCGGCGTCGACATCAAGTCCCTTATGCAGTACGCCCGTTGGCTCGGTTCAGGCGTAGGCGCCACGGTCGCTCTCCCGGACGCTGTGCGCGCGCTGGCAGTAAAGGACCCGTCCCCGGCCCGCAGGGCGCCACAGACGCTCACAGTGCCCCTGAGGGTCCACGGGGGCCAGTGCCCGCACCGTACGCCCACGTATCTGGACCGTGGCATCTCCATGGCAGAGCAGCGCATCAGCGAGGCCCGCAGCGCCGTCCACGCGACCGTGTACCGCACGTTCCTCGCCGTGCTGTCCACGCACGGCCGGTGCGGCTGTCTCACCGACACCCACGTCAACCGGCTGTTCACCGCCGCGCAGGCCAAGGGCGAGACTCCCCGGCACTGCACGGACGCGTGGACTAACGCCCTGACCACGTTGGGACTGTGACCGTGTCCGACGACGAGAAGAGCCCCGCCCGGCAGGTCATCACCGACTACGCGCAGTCCCACTTCCGGTACTTCCGCACCGTGGACGGGACCGTGTACGCGCAGCGCACCGGCCACCCCGTGGCCCGCCCGATCCGCTCCCAGGGCACGACCGGGAGCCACCGGCAGGAACTCATGGTCGGCCTCTTCCGCGACGGGGTCGGCGTCTTCAACGGAACCGCCCTCAAGGAGGCGTTGGACTTGATCGAGGCACTCGCCCTCACCGAGCAGGTACAGCCCACCCACATCCGCGTCGCCCCAGGATTCGACGGAGCCACCTGGCTCGACCTCGGCCGCGACGACGGGCAGTCCGTGCGCATCCACCCCACCGGCTGGGACATCCGCGTCCCCGACCCCGAAGAGGTGTGCTGGCGGCGCACCCAGCTCACCGGCGAACTCCCCCTGCCCGCCAAGGACACCAACGGCAAGGGCATCGACCTGCTGATGCGGCTGTGCAACTTCGCCGACGCCAAGACCGAGGCCCTGGCCATCGCGTGGCTCATCGGCTGCCTGGAGCCGTCCGTGCCCGTTCCGGCCCCGTTCCTGACCGGCCCGCAGGGCGCCGGCAAGTCGACCGGCGGGCGGATGCTCGTGCGGATCATCGAAGGTATGACCGGCGACCTGCGGCGGGCCCCCAAGGACGAAGAGAACATGATCACGGCGGTCGCGGCCGGATGGATCACCGCCCTGGACAACCTCTCCCACCTGCCCCCGGACCTGTCTGACCTCATGTGCTGCATCATCACCGGAGCCGAGAGCATCAAGCGCGCGCTGTTCACCGACGGCGACGTCGTCCGCTCCCGCTACCGCCGCCCGATGCTGCTGACCGGCATCGACGTCGGCGTGATCCGCCCCGACCTTGCCGAACGGCTCCTCACCCTGCGCCTGGAACGCCCCCGAGTGCGGCGTACCGAAGCGGAGCTGTGGGCGGAGTACGCCGAGATCCTGCCCGTCGTCCTCGGCTCCCTGCTCGACCTGACCGTCAAGGTCCGCGCAGTGCAGGCCGAGACCCCGACCGATCTGCGGATGGCCGACTTCGCCCACCTGTGCGCCCAGCTCGACACCGCCACCGGCTTCGGGACGCTGGAGGCATACCGGGCCAGCCTGGACGACCTCAACGACGACGTGATCGAGGGTGATCTCCTGGCGCAGACGGTCCTCAAGCACGCCGCCGAACTCACCCCGGGCACGGAAGAACGGATGACGTCGGCGGAGTGGCTGCACGCCCTGACCGCCCTCTACAGCGGCGAGGAATGCCGCCCCCTGCCCAAGGGCTGGCCCACCACGGGCAAGGTGCTGTCCGACCGGCTGAGGCGCATCCAGCCCACCCTGGCCGCGCGGGGCGTCCTGGTCGACTGGGGGCGCACCAGCGCCGCCCGCTACATCGAGCTCAGCCGCCAGGCCCCGCCCCCGCCGCCCGAGCAGCAGACCGCGTTCTGACCGCGCGCCCGGACAGGCGGACAAGCAAGAGGAGCACGCCCGCCCGCGGGTGCTCCTCTTGCTGTTCGGCGGCGCCAGCCGCCCTGCACGGGTCGCGCCGCGAAGCGGCTCGTTCTTCAAGCGCCTGAGCGGACGCAAAGACCCACAGACACCACCCCCTTCTCTTTCCTAAGTAGGGAAGATCTGCGTCACTGCGTCACCACGGACCCGACAGACGGCCGCTGACCTGCGGCAACAGGGGGTGACGCAGACGGTGAATCCTGCGTCATCCCGCGTCATCAGCGTCACCCCGTGACGAGCGCCCGTGTCATCGGTGACGCAGGGCCCGCCCTGCTGCGTCACCGGAACCCGCAGGTCAGAAGCCTGATTGACGCAGGTGACGCGATGACGCAGAAATCCCAGCTTCGGACAGCACAGACCACCGCGCCCCCAAAACAGGATCCCCGCCCGCGCACGGAGGACATGCCATGAGCACTCCACGTGAACAGCCGGACCCGCGCGCCACGCTTCGCGGCGGGTTGCCGGACCGCTACCTCACCTCCGACGACATCGCCGTGATCTTCAAGGTGCCCAAAGAGACCGTCTACCAGTGGCGAAAGAAGAGGATCGGTCCGCCCGGATTCCGCATCGGCAAGTACATCCGCTACGACCCTGCCGACGTGCTCGCCCACGTCGCCGAACGCAAGAGCACCGACCGAGACGCCGCCTAACCAAACACCCACCGCAGACAGCAGGGAGAGCCGCTACCAGCGGCTCTCCCTGCCGCGTGTTGAGAGGACCGCCGTCACATGGCAGGCCACATCCAAGATCGCTGGTTCAAGACCGAGACCAACCCCGACGGCAAGACCGCCCGCGTCAAGAGCGACCGCCACGGCAGCGGCCTGCGCTACCGCGCCAGGTACATCGGCCCCGACGGCACCGAGAAGTCCAAGAGCTTCCCCGACGGCAAGAAGCGACTTGCCGAGAAGTGGCTGAGCGCCATCGAGACGGACATGACGCGCGGACAATACGTCGACCCGTCGGCCGGCAAGGTGACGTTCAAAGACTTCGCCACAGCGTGGCTGGCGTCTCAGACCACGGACCCTTCCACCATCGTGAACATGGAGTTGCGGTTCCGGCTGCACGCATTTCCGTACATCGGTTCGCGCTCCATGACCGCATTCCAGCCCACCCATATCCGCACGTGGGCACGAGCCCTCATGGACTCCGGAATGGCAGCGTCGTACCAGCGGACCGTGTTTGCGAACGTCTCTGCTGTGTTCGGCGCGGCTGTGGACGACGGCATCATCTCCCGTAATCCCTGCCGCGCGGGTTCCGTTCGTGCGCCCAAGCTCGATCCTCGGAAAATCAAGCCGTGGACGCGTGACCGAGTGGTGGCTGTTCGCGGCGGACTCCCGGAGCAGTACGCAACAACCGTGGACCTCGGTGCCGGGTGCGGCCTGCGACAGGGCGAGATCTTCGGGCTGGCCGTCGATGAAGTCGACTTTGACGGGGGAGTGCTGCACATCGCGCGCCAGGTCAAGCTAGTCGGCCCGCAGATGGTGTTCGCCCCGCCCAAGGGCGGCAAGCTGCGCGACGTGCCGCTTCCAGACGTGGTGTCGGATGCTCTCGCAACGCACGTCACCCGCCGACCCCCTATCGACGTCACTCTGCCGTGGAAGACCCCGGACGGACCGCCGGTCACGGCGAAGTTGCTGTTCTACTCGCGGGAGCGTAAGGCGCTGAACAGGAACTACTTCAACATGTACCTGTGGAAGCCCGCCCTGATCGCTGGCGGCGTCATCCCGGAGCGGGCGCCGGGGGAGCGGTTCAAACCCTCGCGTGAGCACGGCATGCACGCCTTGCGGCACTACTACGCGTCGGTCCTGCTGGACTCGGGAGAGAACATCAAGGCCCTGGCCGAGTACCTCGGTCACTCCGACCCAGGGTTCACGCTGCGGACGTACACACACCTCATGCCGAACAGCAGGGACCGGGCGCGCCGGGCCATCGACTCAGCGTTCGGCAAGGGAGTGTCCCCTGGACCCTGAGCGCAAAAGGCCGTCGGCCGTGCCCTTCCAGCGAGGAAGAACACGGCCGACGGCCCACAGACGGCCCAGGGGAGCGGAAACCCGCTCTGACCTGGGGCGATATCACACGTCGAAGTAGAGCTCGAACTCGTGCGGGTGCGGGCGCAGCTGCAGCGGGGCGATCTCGTTCGTGCGCTTGTAGTCGATCCAGGTCTCGATCAGGTCGGACGTGAAGACGTCACCGGCGAGGAGGAACTCGTGGTCGCGCTCGAGCGAGTCGAGGACGGCCGGGAGCGAGGTCGGGACCTGCGGGACGCCCGCGTGCTCCTCGGGGGCCAGCTCGTAGAGGTCCTTGTCGATCGGCTCGGCCGGCTCGATCTTGTTCTTGATGCCGTCCAGGCCCGCGAGCAGCAGGGCGGAGAACGCCAGGTACGGGTTGCCGGAGGAGTCGGGCGCGCGGAACTCGACGCGCTTGGCCTTCGGGTTCGAACCCGTGATCGGGATGCGCATGGCCGCGGAACGGTTGCGCTGCGAGTACACCAGGTTCACCGGGGCCTCGAAGCCCGGCACCAGACGGTGGTACGAGTTCACCGTCGGGTTGGTGAAGGCCAGCAGCGACGGTGCGTGCTTGAGGATGCCGCCGATGTAGTAGCGGGCGGTGTCCGACAGGCCCGCGTAACCGGCCTCGTCGTAGAACAGCGGGGAGCCGTTGCTCCACAGCGACTGGTGGACGTGCATGCCCGAGCCGTTGTCACCGAAGATCGGCTTCGGCATGAAGGTCGCGGTCTTGCCGTTGCGCCAGGCCACGTTCTTCACGATGTACTTGAAGAGCTGGAGGTCGTCGGCCGCGGCGAGCAGCGTGTTGAACTTGTAGTTGATCTCGGCCTGGCCGGCGGTGCCCACCTCGTGGTGCTGGCGCTCGACCTGGAGGCCGGAGGCGGCCAGCTCCAGGGAGATCTCGGCACGCAGGTCGGCGAAGTGGTCGACCGGCGGGGTCGGGAAGTAGCCGCCCTTGTAGCGGACCTTGTAACCGCGGTTGTCCTCCAGCGCACCGGTGTTCCAGGCGCCGGCCTCGGAGTCGATGTGGTAGAAGGACTCGTTCTCCGAGGTCTTGAAGCGCACGCTGTCGAAGACGTAGAACTCGGCCTCCGGACCGAAGTACGCGGTGTCGGCGATACCGGTCGACGCCAGGTACGCCTCGGCCTTCTTCGCCACGTTGCGCGGGTCACGGGAGTACTGCTCGCCCGTGATCGGGTCGTGGATGAAGAAGTTGATGTTGAGCGTCTTGTCGCGGCGGAACGGGTCCACCCGCGCGGTCGACAGGTCGGCGCGCAGCGCCATGTCGGACTCGTGGATCGCCTGGAAGCCGCGGATCGACGAACCGTCGAACGCGAGCTCCTCGTCCGGGTCGAACGCCTCGACGGGCAGCGAGAAGTGCTGCATGACGCCCGGCAGGTCGCAGAAGCGGACGTCGACGAACTTGACGTCCTCGTCCGCGATGAACTTCTTGGCCTCGTCGGCGTTCTGGAACATCCAGCTCCTCCTACTCCCGACCGTCGCGCCGGGGTGGTAGTTCGTTCGTGCGGCCAGTGCGGTGGCACACGCTGTCCTCGACCCTAGGGACGCGTGATTTCTCGGGCGTGACCCATTTGTTTCGCACAAGTTAACCGCCGCACCGCCCACGGTAGCTCGGACACACCCCGCCGTGCTCCGGTCATAAGGGGTCGCAGTACCGTGGACGGGTGGACAACAGGCAAGCAATCGGATCGTGGCTCTCCGGGCCCCGTGCGGCCATGGAGGACGCCGGTGCCGACTTCGGATACCGGGGTGAGCAGCTCGGCCTGCCGGAGGACGGACCGGGTTCCATCGCCCGCCCCGGCCGTCGGCTCGGAGCGCTCGCCGTGGACTGGGGCCTGTGCGTCCTGATCGCATACGGCCTGATCACCGACGGCTACGGCCAGGCGACGGGCAACTGGGCGCTGTTGATCTTCTTCGTGATGAGCACCCTGACGGTCGGCACGGTCGGCTTCACTCCGGGCAAGCGTCTGTTCGGCCTGCGCGTGCTCGCCCTGGAGACCGGCACGGTCCACCCCGTGCGCTCCCTGCTGCGCACGGTCCTGCTCTGCCTCGCCCTCCCGGCCCTGATCTGGGACCGCGACGGCCGCGGTCTGCACGACCGGCTGGCCAAGACGGTCGAGGTCCGCATCTGAGCCCGTCCCCGGGACGAGCCGTACGGCGAACGGGGAGGCCTCACGGCGAACGGGGAGGCCTCACGGCGAACGGGGAGGCCTCACGGCGAACGGGGTGAGTCGTACGACGAAGGGGGCGCCCGGAGTGATCCGGGCGCCCCCTTCGGGTGTCACGGGGTTCAGCGGGCCCTGGGCAGGCGCATGCCCTTCGGCATCGGCCCCTTCGGCAGCGGCATGTTGCTCATCAGGTCGCCCAGGGCGCGGAGCCGGTCGTTGGTCGTGGTCACCTGCGGGCCGGTGAGCACCCGCGGCAGCTTCAGCATGGTGGTCCGCAGCTTCTTCAGCTCGACCTGGCCCTCGCCGGTGCCGACGATCAGGTCGTGCACGGGGACGTCCGCGACGATGCGGTTCATCTTCTTCTTCTCGGCGGCCAGCAGGCTCTTGACCCGGTTCGGGTTGCCCTCGGCGACCAGGACGATGCCGGCCTTGCCGACGGCCCGGTGCACCACGTCCTGGCTGCGGTTCATCGCCACCGCGGGCGTCGTCGTCCAGCCCCGGCCGATGTTGTCGAGCACGGCCGCGGCGGCGCCCGGCTGGCCCTCCATCTGGCCGAAGGCGGCCCGCTCGGCCCGGCGGCCGAACACGATCGCCGTCGCGAGGAAGGCGAGCAGGAAGCCCAGGATGCCGAGATAGATGGGGTGCCCGATCAAGAAACCGATCGCGAGGAAGACACCGAAGGTGACGATTCCGACAGCCGCGAGTACAAGACCGATCTTCTTGTCGGCCTTGCGGGTCATCTTGTAGGTCAGGGCGATCTGCTTCAGTCGCCCGGGGTTCGCGGCGTCCGCCGCGTTGTCCTTCCTCGCCATGCCACGAAGTCTACGTGGCCCCGGGAGCGCCGACGACGGCAGTGCCCCGGCAGGCGGGCGGGAAGGGGGCCGGACGGTCAGGAACGGACGGCGGTGACGGCGACCGACTCGAGGACGCGCTGCGCCTCGACCCGGTCCTTGGCGCGTCGGCGGTCCTCCAGCACGGAGGTCCAGGCGTTGCGCCGGGCGGTGCGCTGGCCGCCGCTCATGAGCAGGGACTCGACGGCGCGCAGGGCGTTGGTGACGGACGGGATCGCGGTGGCGCGAACGGGCGCGGCCTGCATGTGGAGGTCCCCCTCGGGGTGGCTTCGGGCACGGGTCTACGTGCTGTGACACGAGCGTCACTGATTGGTGTTACCAGGGCGTGACCGGCCGGTCAAACACCGATGAAGCCTTGATGCGCGGGGCCGAAATGCTGACGCGGCCCCGACGTACGCCCTCATCTGCGAGGACGGTCGGGACCGCGTCATATCGGCCGCTACTGGCAAGTAGCCGCTTGTGCGCGAATTCACACGCATGCCCCGTCGCCCTGCGGGCAGCGAGGGTTGACGGTATGTCAGACGGCCTGGGCGGCGACGAAGGAGCCGCGCTTCTCGACGGCCATCTGGTACAGCCGCCCGGCACGGTAGGAGGACCGTACCAGCGGGCCGGACATGACGCCCGAGAAGCCGATCTGCTCGGCTTCCTCCTTCAGCTCCACGAACTCGTGCGGCTTGACCCAGCGCTCCACCGGGTGGTGGCGCACGGAGGGGCGCAGGTACTGGGTGATGGTCACCAGCTCGCAGCCCGCGTCGTGCAGCTGCCTGAGCGCCTCGCCGACCTCCTCGCGGGTCTCGCCCATGCCGAGGATGAGGTTGGACTTCGTGACGAGTCCGACGTCGCGGGCGGCCGTGATGACCTTCAGCGAACGCTCGTAGCGGAAGCCCGGGCGGATCCGCTTGAAGATGCGCGGGACCGTCTCGACGTTGTGCGCGAAGACCTCGGGGCGGGAGGCGAAGACCTCCGCCAGCTGCTCGGGGACCGCGTTGAAGTCCGGGGCGAGGAGTTCGACCTTGGTCCGCCCGCCCTCACGCCCGGCCGTCTGCTCGTGGATCTGGCGCACGGTCTCGGCGTACAGCCACGCCCCGCCGTCCTCCAGGTCGTCACGGGCGACGCCGGTGATGGTGGCGTAGTTCAGGTCCATCGTGACGACCGACTCGCCGACCCGGCGCGGCTCGTCCCGGTCCAGCGCCTCGGGTTTGCCGGTGTCGATCTGGCAGAAGTCGCAGCGCCGGGTGCACTGGTCGCCGCCGATGAGGAAGGTCGCCTCGCGGTCCTCCCAGCACTCGTAGATGTTGGGGCAGCCGGCTTCCTGGCAGACGGTGTGCAGTCCCTCGCTCTTCACGAGGTTCTGCATCTTCGTGTACTCGGGGCCCATTTTCGCCCGGGTCTTGATCCACTCGGGCTTGCGCTCGATGGGGGTCTGGCTGTTGCGGACCTCCAGGCGCAGCATCTTGCGTCCGTCGGGTGCGACTGCGGACACGACCGGCTCCCTAGCGATTGATTCTTCGGCGTCCTCAAGGGTACGCCCGATGATTTGAAACCCGGCGGGGGTCTCCCGGCCTCCGGGCACGGCCGCTCCCGCGCCTCCGCCGCGGCCCGGACGGCCTCGTCCTCAGGCGCCGGACGGGCTGACGGTCGCCGGTGTCCTCTCGATCTCCCGGGGCTTCAGCTCGGCGTCCTCCAGGACGTCCCGCAGGTGCCGCTCGACCACCGGCAGCACCTCCTCGATCGTGACGTCCCGGCCCAGCTCGCTCGCGAGGGAGGCGACGCCCGCGTCGCGGATGCCGCACGGGATGATCCGGTCGAACCACTTGTTGTCGGGGTTCACGTTCAGCGCGAAGCCGTGCATCGTGACGCCCTTCGCCACCCGAATGCCGATCGCCGCGATCTTGCGGTCCTCGCGGCGCTGTCCGGCGTTGGAGGGCGCGTACTCCGGCCCGTTCAGCCGCGGGTCGAACTCCTCGTCCTGCAGACGGGGGTCGAAGTCGAGCGACAGCCCGCCCTGGGACGGCCGCTCCTCGACGGGATCGCCGAGCACCCACACACCGCTGCGCCCCTCGACCCGGGTCGTCTCCAGGCCGAACTCCGCGCAGGTGCGGATCAGCGCCTCCTCCAGGCGCCGCACGTGCGCGACCACGTCCACCGGGCGGGGCAGCTTCTGGATGGGGTAGCCCACCAGCTGCCCGGGCCCGTGCCAGGTGATCTTGCCGCCGCGGTCCACGTCGATGACGGGCGTGCCGTCCAGGGGGCGCTCGCTGTCGGCCGTGCGGCGGCCCGCCGTGTACACCGGCGGGTGCTCCAGCAGCAGCACGGTGTCGGGGACCTCGTCGGCGAACCGGGCCGCGTGCACCCGGCGCTGCTCGTCCCACGCCTCCCGGTACTCGACGGCGTCCGCGCCGAACCCCATGCGAACGAACCGCAACCCACTCACGGCAAGCGCCTCCCCGGTCGAATGGCTGTGTCAGGCACGTACCGCGCCCCCGTCACTGTACGTCCGACCTCCGGGCGTCAGCCCCGCGGGCAATCCTCACACGATCGGATGAATGAGCGTCGAGATGTGCGATCGACCGCTTACGCTCCGCTACATTCGCGCCGTTCATGAGGCCATTAGGGCTGCTCACAGGCAATCCGGGCACTTCAGAGGCCCGGAAGGCAGGAGACCGCACCGCAGATGACGGAACGACCCGCGCAGCGCACTCCCAACCGCCAGCTCGCCGCGCTCATCGCAGAAGCGGGCTTCTCCAACGCGGGACTGGCCCGTCGCGTCGATCAGCTCGGTCTCGAGCACGGCCTGGATCTCAGATACGACAAGACCTCCGTCACCCGGTGGCTGCGCGGACAGCAGCCCCGGGGCACCACGCCCGCCCTGATCGCCGAGGTCTTCACCCGGCGCCTGGGGCGGCGGCTGACCGCCCAGGACCTCGGCCTGGACGCCTGCGCCCCCGTGTACGCGGGGCTGGAGTTCGCGGGGACGCCCGAGGAGGCCATCGACATCGTCGGCGGACTGTGGCGCAAGGACACCGGCAGCCACGCCGAACTCCGCAAGATCGCCTTCACCCCGGCGGGACTCGTCGTCCCGAGCCGGGACTGGCTGATCGGCCGGGCCGACGACAGGGTCGCCCGCCCCGAACCGCCGGCCCGGGTGCCCGCCCAGGGCGGCTCGACGGCCCGGCCGGCCGAGACCAGGACCGCGTCCGCCGCCCGGACGGCCCCCAGGCCGGCCCTGCTGTCCGCACCCGCAGGCGTGCCCCGGCAGCGCGTCACCGCCGAGCGCGGCCCCGGCCAGCGTGTCACCGGCGGGGACATCGCCGCGCTCCGCTCGGTGGGCGAACTCTTCCGCACCCTCGACGACAAGTACGGCGGCGGCCACGCCCGCCAGGCCCTCGTGCGCTACCTGGAGCACGAGTGCGAGCCGATGCTGCGCGGCACCTACGGCGAGCAGACCGGCCGCCGCCTCTTCGGCGCCGCCGCCGACCTCACCCGCCTCGCCGGCTGGACCTCCTTCGACATCGCCGCGCACGGCCTCGCCCAGCGCTACTTCGTCCAGTCCCTGCGCCTGTCCCAGGCCGCCGGCGACCGGGCGTACGGCTCCTACGTCCTGGTCACCATGAGCCGCCAGGCCGTCTACCTGGGCCACGGGCGCGAGGCCGTGCAGCTCGCGCGCGTCGCCCAGCAGGGCGTGGGCACCGGCGCCCCGCCCGTCGTCCAGGCCCTGCTGCACGCGGCCGAGGCGCGCGGGCACGGGGTGCTCGGCGAGGTGCGCGCGTGCACCGCCTCCCTGGTGCGGGCCGAACGGGCGCTGGAGGCGGCCAAGCCCGGGGACGAGGTGCCGTTCTGGGCGCGGTTCTTCGACGAGGGGCAGCTCGCCGACGAGTTCGGTCACTGCCACCGCGACCTGCACCAGTTCCGGGCCGCGGCGCAGCACGCCGAACGCTCGCTCCAGTTGCGCCCCGCCTCCTACGCCCGCAGCCGCCTGTTCTGCCGTGTCGTCCTCGCCTCCGCCCGTCTGGGCCTCGGCGAGCTCGACCAGGCCTGCCAACTGGCCGCGGAGGCCGCCGGCCAGGCGGCGGAGATGCGGTCGGTGCGGGCGGTGGAGTACGTGCGGGACTTCGAACGCAGGCTGGAGCCGTACAAGGACGCGGCACCGGCGCGGAGCTACCGGGACCGGGTGGCGGCGCTGGGCTAGGGGGTGACCCGGGGTGGGGGGGGGGGGGGGGGCCCCCCCCCCCCCCCCCCCCACCCCCCCCCCCCCCCCACCCCCCCACCCCCCCCCCCCCCCCCTCCCCGAGTTCTCCCGAGGCTGGGAACAG